>NZ_CP026952.1:2168682-2478494 GCF_003065605.1 Aeromicrobium chenweiae
CTGCTGGCAGGATCTCTGCGGCGGCAGGTCTACCTCGCGAGCAACCTGGTGGTCGGCCTGGCCGGCTCCGCCCTCGCCATGGTGACCACCGGGATCACCCTGGGCCTCGCCGGGCCCCGGGACGACGTCTCGGCCCGGGACGTCGTCGAGCAGGCCGCCGCCACCGTCCCGGCGGTCTGGCTGCTCGTCGCCATCGCGTTCGCAGCAGTCGGTGGCGCTCCCCGCGTCCGTCTGATCGGCTGGGTGGGCGTCGTGGCGTCGTTCGGGCTCACGATCCTCGGGCCGACGTTCAAGCTGCCGGACTGGGCGCTCGACATCAGTCCCTTCCGCCACGTGCCCGCTGTCACCGGTCCCTCTCCGGACTGGTCGGGCCTGGCCTGGCTGTGTGCGGTGACCCTGGTCCTGTTGACGGCAGCCTTCGCCGGGTTCCGCCGACGAGATGTGCTGTAGCCCGCGCGAGGTCTCGGTCAGTCGTCCGTCTGCTCGAACAGCCAGTCCCGGACCGCGGGGATCTTGTAGGCAGGCTCGAAGGACGCCATGTGCTCGGCCACGCCGCCCCCGGGGCCGGGCCCGTCCGACTGGTGCCCGCCGGCCTCGAGGACGGTACCGGTCTCGAACGTCGCGAAGTTCGCTGAGTCGCCGTCGCCCAACAGCTTCTCCGCCGCCTCGTTCAGCCGGCGCTCGGACCAGGTCGCGTCGAACGTGGCGGTGCCGTAGGGCGTCCTGGTGTCCTTCATCAGTGCCTCGAGGTCCTTTTGCCCCGCGACGGACCGGGAGTCACCGCCGGCCGCGATGTAGAAAAACTTCTGCGAGACCAGACCCTTCAGCTGGCCCTTGTCCCACTGTCCCGACACGAGGAGCTCGGCAGCGAAGAGGTCGGGGTCCTTCGCCGCCAGGTACAGGATCGTCATGCATCCCATCGACTGGCCCGTCCCGTAGATGCTGTTCTCGTCGACGCTGTACTTGTCCTCGATCGACTGCAGGAACCGGGCGGTCATCTCGACGTACTCGGTCGTCGAGTAGCCGTCACGGTCGTCGATGATGACGCTGGGGTACTCCGGCACCAGCACGATGCTCTCGTGCTCCTGCTGGTCCCGGTCGCTGGCCCAGACGAGGGCGCCGTACTGCGACAACGGCGCCGTCACGTCCTGCCCGACCAGGCTCGAGTCCCCGATGAACAGCACCACCGGGTACTCCTTCGAGGAGCTGTAGCCCTCGGGAAGGAAGATGTTGTACGGCAGCGTCTTGCCGCTGCTCGAGTCCCGGTAGGTCTCCTGGGTGAACTTGCTCCTGACCTGGGCTGCCAGCTCGGTGGCGTCGGCGCTGGTCGGCGGTGGCTGCGCGTCGTCCGGGCCCGTCCGGCTGGGCGTCGAGGACGCCTTGCCGGACCCGGAGCCGGAGTCGCTGCCGCCCGAGGAGTCACAGGCGGCCACGCCCAGGACCAGGACGCTGCAGGCGACCACGACGAGACCATGACGAGTGAACCGGGATCGTGTCATGACGGACTTCCTGACGCTGAGGAGTCGGGAAGCGAGTCGCGGCCCCCCGGCCTGCACGAGATGCGGGCAGACCTCCACGGTCCCTCCGCGGACACCACAGGAGGCAGGGGACGAAGTCCTCGGCGGCGTGGACGCTGGACCCGCGGCGGGGCCGGGGACACGACGCAACAGGCGCCCACCGGTCGGGTCACAGCGTCGGGTAGTCGATGAGCCCCTCCGGCCCGTTGGTGTAGAACGTCTCCCGCCGTGTTCCGTTGAGCGGTGCGTTGGCGGCGAAGCGAGCAGGCAGATCGGGGTTGGCCGCGAACGGGCGGCCGTAGACGACCGCGTCGACCACTCCACTGGCGACGGCTCGCTCCCCGTCCTCGCGAGTGAAAGCGCCAGCTGCGAGCAGGGTGCCGGCATAGTGCTCACGCATCCATTCCACAGTGATGCTTTCGTCTGCGCCCATGGTGCGATCCGCATCCGTGACCCTGTTGACGTGCACATAGGCCAGATCGATGTCGGTGAGACGACCGAAGATGTACGCGAATGCCTCGCGCCCGCTCGGATCGGGCCGACCGTCCACTGGCCAGATCGGGGAGAGCTTGACCCCCGTCCGGTCGCTCCCGATCTCGGCGGCTATGGCCTCGATCGACTCGAGCAGAAGGCGTGCTCGCCCCGCTGCCGTGGCTCCGTAGCCGTCGGTCCGCCGGTTGGTCGAGGAGCGCAGGAAGCGGTCCATCAGGTTGCCGCTGCCGGCGTGCAGCTCGACGGCGTCGAATCCCAGCTCGCGGGCTCGCCGGGCTGCTGCGCCGAAGTCCCTCGGCACGGCCAGGATCTCATCTTCTGTGAGCTGCTCAGGACGCAGCTCGTCGGTGATGACCCAGTTCGGTCCCTTGCCGGCTCCGTCCTCCTCGGTGCGCGCACGCACCACGTGCCACAGCTGCAGCGCGATACGACCACCCGCGGCGTGGACAGCATCCACAACTTCCCGCCACGCGGCCCCCTGCGACGTGGTGAAGAACCCGACCATGGGGCCGTATCCAGCACCGAACGGAGTCGCTGCTGCGGCCTCAGTGATGATCAACCCGGCCGTCGCGCGCTGCGCGTAGTACTCCGCCACCGCCGGGATCGGGACATTGTCTTCGTCAGCGCGTTTGCGGGTCATCGGTGCCATCAAGACGCGGTTGGGAAGCTCAAGCGCGCCGACCCTGACGGGGCTGAGAAGATGCTCGGTATCGGTGGAACCGGTGCGTGTCGTGGTAATCTGCATGAATCGAACGTACATATTTAGTTGGCGAAATGCAAGAATTGAAATTGCGTATTCTCGGTCACAGGAAAGAGGCGGTCGCATGATTGATCTGAGGTTTCCGACAACGCTTTTCGCCATGATGCTGATCGCCGACGCCGCAGAAGCAGGCAGAGCAACGGTCAGCTCGACCGAGCTTGCGACGAAGCTGGACAACAACCCGAGCTTCGTTCGCTCACTGGTCGCGCCCCTCGTGCGCGACGGACTGCTGACGTCCGTCAGAGGCCGCAGCGGCGGCCTGGGACTCGCCCGACCAGCATCGGACATCACACTGCGTGAGATCTATCGCGCCGCGGTCGCGGACAAGCGGATCTGGGACCAGCGAGACGAGATGCCGCATGTGGACGACGTCACCACGAACGCCTGCCGATACTTCGAGTCGCTCACCGATGAGATCGAGGACACGGTCGTCGCGACGTTGGGCAGCAAGACGCTGTCCGACAGCCTCGCGGATCTCAAGTCCCTCCCGCCCGTCGCCGCCTGAGTTCACGACAGACGTCTTGGGTCTCGCGCCCCGCGCGAACGCGGGTGAGACACGAGCGATGGACACCTGGCCTGCATCCCCGGTGGTCAATCGCTGAGTCAGGAGTCGACCGCTGACGATGAACGACGCGAGGCTCCCATGCGACCCGGGACGGTCCAGACAGCCGGACGGACGTTTCGACGGGTGGACGGGTGGCAGTGCTTCTGCCTGTTACGACCGGATTCGATCGGCACGTCAGGAAGCTGCTGTGGCCCACCGCCACATCGACGGCTCGGCTCCCGCCGTCGGCGCAATCCTGTGCACGACCTGAGTCGGCGAGGTGGTCGAGCTCGTCCTGGGTGAGGTCGATCGAGAGGCCCCGGAGGTGGTCCTCCAGGTGGGCAGCCCGGGAGGTGCCGGGGGATCGGCAGCATCCGAGGGGATCGCTTCAGGAGCCTGGAAAGAGCAACCTGAGACGGGGTTGCCTCGTGCGCGCGGGCGATCTCCGCGGTGACGCTGCCGAGGTCGGCGAGAGTGCTGAGCGCCCAAGGATGCGCCGTTGCAGCTCCTCGACGAACCAGTCGCTCGATGCAATGCCCTGACAGAAGCCGGCCATTGGCCAGTCACTCCGACTGGCCAATGACTGATGCGACGACGACGTGGCGCGAGTGATGGTTGCTGCCCCACCCCTTTCGGACCGGCTTCCAGGCGGCCCGGCCCAACGAAGGACCTCACGATGAGCGTCGTGGCCCCACCCGACACGGACCTCGCGAAGACCCGCCCACCCTCGGGCGATCCGGACGCACACCGAGCGGCGCGCACGGGGTCGCCCGAGCCGCGCCGGGTCGGTCCCTACGCGATCGGCAGGGAGATCGGGCGGGGCGTGACGTCGATCGTCTCCGCGGCCCGTCACCTCGGGCTCGGCCGTGGTGCGGCCTTCAAGGAGCTGCACGTTCGCACGGGGAGCCCGGTGCTCGGTGCCGCGCTCTTCCGCGAGGAGGCGCGCATTCTCGGTTCGCTCGATCACGCGAACGTCGTGGCGGTCCACGACCTGGTCGACCAGGACGGAGTGCTGGCGATCGTGATGGAGCGTGCCTCGGGAGGGACGCTCCGGTCGTGCATCCAGCGTGGCCTGCGCGAGGACCAAGCCGGTGCTGTGCTGGCGGACATCCTGGCCGGCCTCGCGCACCTGGGAGGTCGGGGCGTGGTCCATCTCGACATCAAGCCGTCGAATCTGTTGATCAGCCACGACGGCACCGTCAAGATCGCAGACTTCGGCATTGCTCAAGCGCTCGAGGCACAGGACGTCGTATCCGCCCAGAACACCGTCCAGTCTCCGGCGGGCACGCCGCACTACCTGGCGCCCGAGCAGGTGCTGCCGGGGTGGCTCGGCCCGTGGACCGATCTGTACGCCGTCGGCATCACAGCATTCGAGCTCCTTGCCGGTCGATCGCCGTTCGCCGACATCACCGACCCCGTCGAGGTGGTCGAGCGGCAGATCCACGAGCGGGTCCCGCCCGTGTGCGATCTCGTGCCAGGGGTGAGCCACGAGATGTCCGAGTGGGTGAGCTGGCTGGTCTCCAAGGCGCCCGCCCACCGTCCGCAGAATGCGGCGGAAGCCTGGTACGAGCTCGATCGCCTGCTGAGCGATCGTCGCGGTCCGCACTGGCGTGACGGTGCCGCGCTCACCCGCCGCCCGGCGGTCCGGCCATGAGCATCGCCGTCGGGCAGCGACTGCCCAGCCACCCGCGTCCAGCAGCTGGCCACGCTGACTGGCCAGTGGCCGATGCGGCGGCACCTGCCCAGCCGCGATGGTCGAAGGAACCACATCCGACCACCACGCAGGGAGGAACCATGTGCCACGTCACGAGCCCCCACGAGACCCGGATCAGCTCCAAGCACTGGGTCGAGGGACGTCCGGTCGTTCTGTCCCACGGTTGGCTGCTGGACTCCGACAGCTGGGAGATCCAGCAGCTGTTCATCGTCGAGAAGGGCTACCGCGCCGTCACCCACGACCGGTGCGGACACGGTCGCTCCACCCGGACCTGGCGGGGCAACTACCAAGGCACCTACGCCGACGACCTCGCCTGCCTGCTCGAGACCCTCCACCTGCGCGACGTGACGCTGACCGGCTTCTCGACCGGCGGCGCCAGGGCGATCCGCCACCTCGGCCGCCACGGCTCCGAGCGGGTCGTCCGCCTGTCGCTCCTCCCGGCAGTCCCGCCGTTCATGCTCCAGACCGCTGACAAGCCCGGCGTCGTACCGATGGGGGGCGTCGAGGGCGTCCACGCCAGCTCGGTCGCCGAACCATCGCAGACCTACTGCGCCATGGCCGACGGCCGTTGTCCGGCGACATCCCCGAGTCCCACCCACCACTCGGGGAGATCCCACGAACGGCATGTCCCCCGCGATCTGGCGGCTCGTGGACGCGACCGGCTCTGGCGACCCGGCCTGCCGGTCGACCGCCTGCATGCCCATCTACGGCTACCCCAAGGACCACGCCACCAACTCCATCTGGTCGCAATCGGCGCCTGATGATCACACCCACGAGAAAAGGAAAAAGCACCGTGCACATCTCCCCCACCCCCGTCATGACGATCATTGACGACTCGACCTCCCTCAGCGGGACGTCTGCTGCGGATCACACCACGCCCACGATCGTGCTGGTGCACGGAGCCTGGGCTGACTCCTCGAGCTGGTCGGCCGTGGTCGAGCGGCTCCGCGCCGATGGCTTCGCCATCAGATCCATCGCCAATCCCCTGCAGGGAGTCGTCGCCGACACGGCCTACCTCTCCAGCTACCTGGCCGCCATCGACGGCCCGATCGTCCTCGTGGGTCATTCCTACGGAGGCGCCGTGATCAGCAACATCGACGCATCGGCGTTCGACATCCGATCGCTGGTCTTCATCGCCGCATTCATCCCGCTCATCGGTGAGACCGTCGGGCAACTTGCAGCGCAGTCCACGCCGGCCTTGCCTCTCGTTCCCGTGGAGGTGCCTGACGGCGTCGAGGTCAGCATCGAGGAGGCCGGTTTCCGCACCGCGTTCGCCGGCGACCTCTCCCAGGCCATTGCCGACAACCTCGCAGTGGCGCAGCGACCCGCCAACGTCAAGGCCGTCTCCGAGCCCAGCGTCAACGAGGCCTTCCGGTCCGTCCCGTCCTGGGCGCTGATCACGCGGCAGGACCAGGCCATCAACTACGACCTCCAACGACACATGGTGGGCCGCACCGATGCGAACACCACCGAGGTCGACGCCTCGCACGCCGTCATGGTCAGCCGCCCCGACGCGGTCGCGGACCTCATCAAGCAGGCAGCCCGCCCCTCCCACAGCCACACCCCCACCGCTACCGCAGAAGGAATCTCATGACCGCCAGCGCCATTTCCGCCACCGGCATCGCTGCCGCGCTGCGGAAGCTCTACTTCGTCAGGTTCGGCTTCGCCATCATCTGGGCGATCCTGATCCTCGCCACCGGCTCGGACATCAATGCCGCGAGCGGAACCTTGCTGGTTCTGTACCCCGTCTTCGACGTGGCTGCGGCCATCGTCGATGTGCGTGCCTCCAAGGCCACCCGACCTTCACCGGGCCTCTACGTCAACATCGCCCTGAGCTCCATCACCGCCATCTCGCTCGCCGTCGCCGTCAGCTCCGGCATCCCCGACGTCCTGCGCGTGTGGGGTGTGTGGGCCATCACCGCCGGCATCGTGCAGCTCATCGTCGCGATCCCCCGCCGGCAACTGGGCGGGCAGGTCCCGATCTTCCTGTCCGGCGGCATCTCCGTCCTCGCCGGAGGCAGCTTCATCGCCGGTGCCTCCGCCGATGACCCGTCGCTGGCCATGATCGGCGGGTACGCCGCCCTCGGTGGCATCTTCTTCCTCATCTCGGCCCTGCGCCTGCGCCGCACGACGGGAGCACAGTGATGTCCGAGACCATCTTCGACGTCATCGTCATCGGCGCCGGCCCCGTCGGCGAGAACGTCGCCGACCGGATCCTGCACGGCGGCCTCACGGCCGCGATCGTGGAACGCGAGCTCGTGGGCGGGGAATGCTCCTACTGGGCCTGCATGCCCACCAAAGCACTGCTCCGCGACGCGGCCGCACTCCGCGCCGCCCGCGCCCTGCCCGGCGCCCGCCAAGCCATCACCGGCGACCTGGACGCCACAGCGGTGCTCCGCCGCCGCGACGGCTTTGCCTCCAACTGGGACGATGCGGGTCAGGTCGACTGGCTCGAGGGCGCAGGAGTGACCCTGTTCCGCGGCCAGGGCCGCATCGGGGGCGAGCGAACGGTCGACGTCGTCGGCGTCGACGACGTCGACGACGTCGTCACCACGCTCCAGGCGCGCCACGCCGTCGTCGTCGCCACCGGCAGCAGCGCCCGCATCCCTGCGATCCCGGGGCTAATCGATGCCAGGCCATGGACCAGCCGCGAGGCCGCCTCCGCGCACACCGTCCCCGAACGGCTCGCCATCATCGGCGGCGGCGTCGTGGGGACCGAGATGGCCACCGCGTACACAGCCCTCGGCGCACAGGTCACGCTCGTGTCCCTGGACGGCATCCTGCCGACCGTCGAGCCCTACGCAGCCGAGTACGTGATGGACTCGCTCAAGGAGTCCGGGGTCGCGCTGCACCCGCGGTCCGAGCCCGCCGAGGTGCACCGCGACGAGTCCGGCACGGTCCACCTGACCCTCGTGGACGGCACCACGATCGTGTCCGACGAGATCCTCGTCGCGGCGGGCCGCACGCCGAACACCAGCCAGCTCGGCCTGGAACACGTCGGCCTCACCCCCGGTCAATGGCTCCACGTCGACGACTCCCTGCGCGTCGTCGACGCCGCGGAATCGACCGTCGGGGGCGGCTGGCTCTACGCAGCCGGCGACGTCAACCGGCGTGCGCTCCTCACCCACCACGGCAAGTACCAGGCGCGCGCGGTCGGTGACCTCATCGTCGCTCGCGCGCAGGGCACACAGGTCGATCTCTCACCGTGGGGCCGGCACGCCGTCACAGCGGACGACCGTGCAGTGACCCAGGTGATCTTCTCCGATCCGGAGGTGGTCGCTGTCGGTCTCACCCTCCGGGCCGCCACCGAGGCAGGGCTGGACGTGCGCGCCGTGGAGCACGACCTCGACGCCGTCGCCGGCGCAGCACTGCACGCGGACGGATACCACGGACGAGCCAGCATGGTCGTCGACCAGGCCCGCAACGTCATCGTCGGCTTCACCGCCGTCGGACCCGACGTTGCGGAGCTGGTCCAGGCCGCCGCGATCGCCATCGCCGGAGAAGTCCCCCTCGACCGACTCTGGCACGCCGTCCCCGCCTACCCCACCGTCAGCGAGATCTGGCTCCGCCTCCTGGAGACCTACGGAAGGGAGGGATAGCCCGCACCAGCACGCCCGCAGTACTGGGCCCTTCGGGCCTCTGACACGCCACCGAACGTTCATTTCTTTGAGGAGTAATCATGCGCACAACCCGTCAATCCCTTGCTTTCGCCGCCGCAGGAGCCGTCGCCATCGGGGCCATCGTGGCCGGCATCAACACGGCGAACGCCAGCACCACGGACACCGCGACGAACCGCGTCGTCAAGGAAGTCAAGACCAAGCCCACGTCCGCCAAGAAGCCCACCATCGTCCTGGTGCACGGTGCCTTCGCAGACGGATCGGGCTGGAACGGCACCATCGAGCGCCTGCGGAAGGACAACTATCCGGTGATCGCCTTCGCCAACCCCCTGCAGGGACCCACCTACGACGTCGCGACGCTCAAGAGCTTCCTGAAGACGATCGACGGACCGGTCATCCTGGTCGGCCACTCCTACGGCGGAGCCCTCATCAGCGGCGCTGGCGCGGGCAACTCCCACGTGAAGGGACTCGTCTACGTCACCGCCTACGCCCCCGACAAGGGCGAGAGCGTCGGCGAGGTGAACTTGCACCCCGTCGCGCACCCGAACCCCGAGCTGCCGCTGGTGAAGGTGCCGTTCAAGAACTCGGCCGGCCAGGACGACGCGCTGCTCTACATCGAGCCCGCGAAGTTCCCCGCCTTCTTCGCCGCCGACGTCAGGTCCACGCTTGCCAAGAACATGGCCGCGTCCCAGCGTCCGGTCGCCAACAGCGGCTTCGACCAGCCCATCCAGGCCGCAGCATGGCGCTCCATCCCGTCCTGGTACCTGGTGGCCAAGCAGGACAAGGCCCTCAACCCCGAGCTCCAGCGTTACATGGCCAAGCGGGCCCACGCCCACACCGTCGAGTCCAACGGATCGCACGCGGTCATGGTGAGCCGCCCCGGCACTGTCACCAAGCTCATCGAGGCCGCTGACCGCGGCACCCGCTGAGCGCGCCGAGGGCCGTCACGAAAGACGCAGACCACCATGACCCGGCACCGCCGCAACAAGCCGATGCCGAATTCCTAGTGCGGCGACGTTCGCCTTTCAACGAGAAGGATCCTCATGAACGACAACGACCTACGGGACTGGTACATGCGCTACGCGACGGCCCTCAACGACCACGCGCTCGACGATTTGACGGAGTTCATCAACGACACAGTCCTGCTGAGCGGCTACGCCGGCACCCGAGACGACGTCGTCTCAGCGCTCAAGGGAGTCGTCGCTGCCGTCCCGGACATCCACTGGGAGCTGGACGAGCTGCTCATTGACCACGACAGGCTGGCCGTGCGCGCGATCAACACCGGCACCCCGACCACGGAGTGGCTCGGCGTCCGACCCTCGGGCGCCTCGTTCAGGATCGTGGAGTACGCCATCTACCAAGTCCAGGACGGCCGATTCGTGCAGATGACGAACCTGCACGACTCAGCTGAGATGCGGCGACAGCTGACGCCCTGAGGCCGCCCGATGATCTCGTCGCGGCGCTCGCTCACATGGTGCGTTCCGCTACGTACTGCACCAACAACGGGACCTTGACACGGGTGTCAATGTCCACCGTCTATCGAGCAGCCACACGTGCTGCGACGAGATGAGGAGAAGAAGACGATGCGCACAACCATTGACGTCGACGGCCGACCCAGGACGTACACGGTGATCGCAAACCGCGACTCGTCCCAGCCGCGAGATCTGGTGCTGGTCTTCCACGGATCCAGGCAGGACGCAGAGGCCCACCGGAAGTTCACCGGACACTCCTTCGACGCGCTCGCCGAGAACGGCGAAGCGGTGGTCGCCTACCTCGACGGGCACAAGGGCAACTGGAACGACGCGCGCAAGGAGAGCTACTTCCCCGCACGCATCGAGGACGTGGACGATGTCGGGTTCACCCGTGCTGTCATCCGACAGCTCACTGCCACCCATCGCATTGCCCCCGACCACGTCTTCGCCGTCGGGTACTCGAACGGAGGCCAGATGGTCCTTCGACTGGTGCACGAGATCCCGGACCTGCTCGCGGGGGCTGCAGTGCTCAGCGCCCCGATGCCTGCGCCCGACAATCTTCTGCTGCCCCCCGCAACGCCCAAGTACACGCCGCTTCCGGTGCTGTTGATGCACGGAACCCAGGACCGCGTGGTCCCGTACCGAGGCGGTGCCATGGCCGCATGGGCGCGACGTCTTTTCAAGGTCGGAGGCTCGACGCTCTCGGCGCCCGAGACCGCCCAGTACTTCGCGCGACGCAACGGCATCTCGAGCGCCTCGCAGGTCAGCCGACTACCGCGCCGCAACGGTGCGTCTGGCAAGACGTGGGTCGAGCAGACGGACTACCGCGAAGCCGGGCACCCTCCCGTACGCCTCCTCACCGTCCATGGCGCCGGTCACACCATCCCGGGACCGCGCAGGGCGCCGTTCATCCTCGGCAGGACCAACCAGGACATCTCCGCCGCCACCGTGATCGCCGAGTTCTTCGGCATCACCGTCCCGGCCCGATCGCGGCCGTGAGCGGACGCCGTACGCAGCCCAGCCGCATGCCTAGGACTCGTGGCTCGACAAGACGTCGGCAAGCTGGGCACGGGAGCTGATTCCCAGCTTGGTGAACACCTTGCTCAGGTGATACTGAACCGTCCTGGGGCTGATGAACAGGCGGGCTCCGACCTCACCGTTGGTCAGACCTTCACTGGCCAGTCGGGCGACCTGGGCCTCCTGCGCCGTGAGCTGCGGGCCGGACGGGGCTGTGGTGCGCTTCGTCACCGTCTCTCCCGTGGCCAGCAGCTCGGTCCGCGCACGCGCGGCGAACCCTGCCATCCCCATCAGCTCGAACATGTCGTGCGCGATGCGTAGCTGGGCACGCGCGTCGATGCGGCGACGCTCCCTACGCAGCCACTCCCCGTACAACAGGTGGGCGCGCGCCAGATCGGCACGCATCCGCGTGCGGCCCAGCCGTTCGATCGCCTTGAGGTAGAGGCGCTCGGCCTGAGGCCCCTCGCTCAGCAGCGCGCGCGACCGCGATTCGATGCCCAGTGCCCAGTCCGTGCCGCTCGCGCTGGTCTCCTCCTGCAGACGTGCGAACATCTCGGCTGCCGTACTCGTCTCGCCGGCCCGCACAGCGGCCTCCACGAGCTCGACCTCCGCCCGCTTCGACGACGAGGACAGGTCGGCCTGGGCAGCCGCGCGCTCGGCCAGCGGGAGCGCGGCCGCGTAGTCGCCGGAGCCGTTGTTCAGCAATGCCTCGCAGAACTCGGCGGTGCTCAGCCAGATGCCTTCGCCACGCAGCATGATGTCAGCAGTCGTGGATTCGATGATCGCCCGGACCTCAGCCTGATCCCCGCTGAACGCCGCGAGGACCAGCCCAGGTTCGGGCCCGAGCGCGAGACCCGTTGCCTCGGTGACTGTCTTCAGCTCGTCAAGGAGGACTCCTGCCGCGGTCAGCTCCCCAGAGAAGACGAGCATCATCGAGCGGGAGATGAGCGCCAGCGGCAGCTCGGCCAGCGCGCCCGCCCGGCGGGCGAGCTCGACGTGGCGCGCCGACAGCACATCCCAGCTCTCGCCATCCCAGATGGGGAGCGCGGCCATACCGGCCAACCAGAGCAGATTCCGCTCGTGCTCCGGCACGTCGCCGCGTGCGGCCGCGACGGCACGACGCAGGATCGGGAGTGCCGGCACGATTCCCTCGGTGCAGTACGTCGAGAAGCCCTTGAGGAGCAGGTCGGTGAGGGTCGGATCGGCAGGGTACGACAGGTTCCGCGCAGCCTCAGCCACCTCCATGACCCCGCCCATTGAGAGTCGGCCGGCGGATATCGCCGCTTGGAGCGCGTGCAGGTGTGTCGCGCGAGACAGGGCAGGGTCGATGGGCGCGAGCCGCCGGGCCGCCTTGAGCAGCAAGGGCGGGGCGTCGCTGCCTCGGCCCACCACGTACGCGAGGCGGGCCCGGAGGAGCTCCGCGCGGGCTGCCTGGTGGTCTGTGTTCGCGCTCTGCTCGACGACGTCCAGCAGATCAGCCGCGGCCTCGTACGCCCCCGCTTCCACCTTGGCGCCGGCTGCGGCCAGGGCCCGGTCAACCCGGAGGTTCGGATCGAGCGTCAACATGGTCGCGTATTCGAGGAACGCCGCTGCGGCTGCCAGGCCGCCCCGCGCCCGAGCCCGGTCGGCGCAGCGCTCCAGCTCAGCGGCGACAGACTCGTCGGGGCCCCGCGCCGCCTGGGCCCGATGCCACGCACGTCGGTCGGGGTCACGCTCCGCATCGGTCACGTCCGCCAATGCCTGGTGCACCATCTGCAGCTCCTGCAGCGGCGCGGACCGGTAGGTCGCCGACCGCACGAGGCAGTGTCGAAATCGCACTTGGACGCCGAACTCGGCCAACCCGTCGGCAACGGCAGGTGCGGCAGCCTTGATGTCGATGCCGAGCAGGGCGCCGGCGCGCCACGTGATCGTCGGGTCGCCGGTCGGCTCGGCCGCGGCGATCAGCAACAGCCTTCTGGTGTCGTGGGGCAAGGCTTCCACCCGGCGCAGGAAGCTCTCCTCGATGCGTGCTGAGAGACCCGCAGGGCTGTGCATCCCGAAGCCCCCGGCCAGCTCATGACCCATCAGATCGTGGGGGAGCTCGATCAGCGCCAGCGGGTTGCCACGGGTCTCGGCGATGATCCGCTGACGAACCCGCTCATCCAGCGGTCCGGTCCAGACGGTGTCCAGCAACGCCGCGGCAGCGGCACGGCCCAGGCCCTCGACCTCCATCGTCGGCAGATTGGCGATCTGCGGATCATCGGTGCGCGTTGCCATGAAGATGGCGGTCGACTCGGCGGCCAGTCGTCGGGCCACGAACGAGAGCACCCGCACGGACGCCCGATCGAGCCACTGGAGGTCGTCGATCACACAGATCAGCGGCTGCCCTTCGGCGGCATGGGACATCAGGCTCAGGACGGCCAGTCCGATCAGCATCTGGTCCGGCACCGGGCCGGCGCTCAGGCCGAAGGCGGTGCTGAGGGCGTCACGCTGCGGGTCCGGCAGCTGGTCGAGCCGGTCCAGGATCGGCGTGCACAAGTGCTGCAACCCGGCATAGGCCAGCTCCTTCTCGGACTCGAAGCCGGCGACACGGACCACACGGCAACCCGCAGCCTGCCGGACGGCGTACTCCATCAGTGCTGACTTGCCCACACCGGTATAACCACGGAGCACCAGCGCGCGACCCGCCCCGGAGCGTACCGCGTGCAGGACCTCGTCCAGCTGGCGGCACTCAGCGCGGCGACCGATGAGCTCCATTGATGACAGATGGTCGCACACCTCGCGCCGCGCCACGCCGGTTCCGGGCCAATTCATCCTGCAACGCCGGGCCAATCCATGGCCACCTGCAGCCTGGCCGAAGCGACGCCGGTGTGCGTGATCGCATCGCGGCCGAACCAGCCGGACACAGATGTCCGACGACCTTCCGCCCCTGCGCCGTCGCCAGAACCAGAAAAACCCTCCGCTTGGGAGGGTTTTCACGGTGGGCGATACTGGGTTCGAACCAGTGACCTCTTCGGTGTGAACGAAGCGCGCTACCACTGCGCCAATCGCCCGTTGGGTGCGTCGGAAACTCTAACCTATCGCCCCTCGGGGTTCGAACCCGGTGACCTACGGGTCGATCCCGCGCGCCGCCTCGCGCGCCCAGATCGCCTGCGCCCGCTGGGTGATCGGCCCCGGCGCGGGCAGCTCACGGTCGTCGACCTTGGAGATCGCCTGCACGTTGCGGGTCGTCCCGACGAGGATCACCTCGTCCGCGGTCTGCAGCACCTCGATGGGTGCGTCCTGCTCCACGACGTCGATCTCGTCGGCGCACCACTGCAGCACCAGGGCGCGGGTCACCCCCGCGAGCGGCCCGGCGGCCAGCGTCGGTGTGATGAGTCTCTCCCCCACGACGTAGAAGATGTTCGAGCCGGTCCCCTCGCAGAGCTGGCCCTGCGTGTTCGCCATGACCGCCTCGGAGGCGCCCCGGGCGAGCGCGTGCTCGACCATGAGCGCGTTCTCGGCGTACGACGTGGTCTTCAGCCCCGAGACGGCGCCGCGCTCGTTCCGCGGCCACGGCACCGTCGCGATGCTGGAGACGGCCGGAGGGCGGCTGCACGGCTCGGAGATGACCACGTAGGTCAGGCCCGCGTCGCCCCGGGGCGAGCCGAGCGGACCGGGCCCTGACGTGACCGTCACCCGGATGCGCCCGAAGTCGATGTCCTCGCCGTCCATCGTGGCCGCGATGCCCTCGCGGATCGCGCCCACGTCCGGCGTACCGATGCCGAGTCCTTCCGCGGACCTGACGAGGCGGTCGAGGTGGCGCGTCAGAGCGAACGGCTGGTTGCCGCTGATCTGCACCGTCTCGAAGACTCCGTCGCCGACGACCACACCATGATCGAGCGGGCTGATCACTGGGGCGTCAGGGGTTTTCAGCAGCTGACCGTTGAACCATGTCCTCATGACCCGAGGCTACTGGGACCCCGGTTTGAGGTCTGCGGGAGGCATCGGCTAATGTTTCATCTCGGCCTCCGGTGCGAGGCCAAGTGCGGACATAGCTCAGTGGTAGAGCATCACCTTGCCAAGGTGAGGGTCGCGAGTTCGAATCTCGTTGTCCGCTCGGAGAGGGTCTCCATACCCATCCAGCGGTGGGTTGGCCGAGAGGCGAGGCAACGGACTGCAAATCCGTTTACACGGGTTCAAATCCCGTACCCACCTCGAACGTCACAACTGAACAGCTTCACCCCATTGGGCGATTGGCGCAGCGGTAGCGCGCTTCCCTGACACGGAAGAGGTCACTGGTTCAAACCCAGTATCGCCCACACTGAGAAAACCCCCGGGAGACCGGGGGTTTTCTGCGTTCTGGGGCGGACAGCCATGGGGCGTTTCGGGTCGATCACCCCCACAGCTACCCCCGCAACCGTCAGGCCATCGCGGGCCTGGTCACGCCTCACTTCTCAGCGTGGGGCCTCGAGCACCAGCCGGGTCTCGGTGACCAGGTAACCGGCTCGGTCGAATGCCGCCGCCATCGGCAGGTTCGTGATGTCCGTCGTTGCGGTGATGAGATCGGCACCTGCATCGGCGTGGAACCGCGTCACCTCGCCAAGCAGGTCGTCAACGAGGCCCCGTCCACGGTGGCTCGGCAGCACGCCGAGGTAGCCCACGTTGCGGTGGTACGGCGTCGCTGACGGCACGATGAAGCCCACTGGCACACCGTCACCGCCGAGCGCCACCCGCCACCAGTCGCGATCCCCCGGACAGCCGGCATAGAACTCGAAGTCGTCGCGGGCCTGGGCGAGCTCGTCCATTGTCTCCAGCGCCCGACGGGTCTCCACGTCCAGACTGCCGCGAGCGGCCTCCCGGAACAGCTCCACGAACTCCTCGTCCGAGCCCGATCGGAACTCCAGCCGGGTGCTGGTCGCCTGCACCCAGCTCTCCGGTGTCCAGAGATACTGCAGGCGCTCGAGCGAGCTGGTCGCCCCGACGTCTGCCATCGCCTCACACCGCCACGTCGCCGCATGGGTCGCCCGCTCGTTCTGACGCCAACCTCCGGGCAGCCGGACGGTGTACGGGGGCAGCACGGGCTTCCCTGACGCCGCGAAGTCAGCATGCCCGCCGCGCAGCATGTCGACCGCGGCCGACCTGGGGTCAGCACGCTCCGGCACAACGTCCAAGGCATCGAGAGCACTGGGCACGGAGTCTCCGCGGCCCCACCAGAGGGCGCGGCCCACAAGACGTCCGTCGTCCTCGAGCAACCACGACCACTCCGGCCGCATACGCCCGGCCTCGAAATCCTGACGCACCTGATCGCGGGGCGGACCCACGACGCCCGCGTCATCAGGGAAGTTGACCAGGGCGTCCACATCGTCCGGTGTGGCTCGCCTGCACCTCATGATCCAACACCTACCACCCCGGCCGCAGGCAAGCAGCTCGCGGCCGGCGTGCGAAGCCGGTCCGCCGGCCGTACGGTCTGGACCATGCGAACGACCGTGAAGACCACCGACGACGCCCCCACCGACCTGGCGCAGAGGATCGAGGCGGCCGACGAGTCCCTGCGGATCAGCTTCTCGGGCATGCCGCTCGACGAGGTCGTGCCCGAGGTCCGGCGCTCGCTGGACGAGCTCGACCTCGACCTGTCCGACGAGACGGTGCGCGACTGGGCCCAGCACGTCTCGGACCGTGCGGACTACGTGCTCGAGATCCACTGAGCGGGTGCCCGGGGGTGCCGGTCAGCCCCAGCGGGCGTCCTCCACGGCCTGCTCGACGGCGGCGTTGATGGCCGCGCCGATGAGCACGGAGATCGACAGGACGTACAGCCACAGGAGCACCGCGATGGGTGCCGCCAGCGGCCCGTAGATCGACATGCCGCCGGTCGAGAATCCCAGCGCCCAGCGGACGAAGTAGCTGCCGAGGATCCACAGCACGAGCGTGAACACCGCGCCCGGCATCCCCACGCGCCACTTCTTCCGCACCGGTACCGCGAGGTGGTACAGCGTGGTGAGGAAGCCGACCGAGAGGACCACGACCGCCGGCCAGTAGAACACCCGCAGGAACGACCACCGGTCCGACAGGGCGTCCGCGGCGAGCTGCGGCCCGATCAGCACGAGCGGCACCAGGATGATGCCGACCATGAGAGCCGCGATGTAGAGCGAGAAGGACAACGCGCGGGTCTTGATGATGCCGCGGTGCCCGCCGAGGCCGTAGATGATCGAGATCGTGTCGAGGAAGACGTTGAGCGCCCGCGACCCCGACCACAGCGCCAGGACGAAGCCGATCGAGATGACGTCGATGCGTCCGCCGCCCAGCACCTCGTCGAGGGTGGGCGCGATGACCTTGTCGACCGTGCTGTCGGTGAGGGCCTTGGAGGCCAGGTCGATGATGCTCTCCTTGAGCACGTCGACCTGCGCGACGTCGAAGCGCTCGGCGATGAAGCCGATCGTGCCGGCGAGGCCGAAGACCAGCGGCGGGAGCGACAGGATCGCGAAGAACGCCGCCTCGGCCGCGAGGCCGGTGACGCGGTACCTGAGGCACGTGCCGACGGTCCGGGCCACGAGCCTTCTGACCTCTTCGGGGATGCCCGGTCGGTCTACCGGTTCCACCGCCATGGCTCTACCGTAGCGACATGGATCCCCTCCAACGCGCACCGTCGAACCAGGCGTCGCCACTTGTCGGACACAACGTCGCGACCGGGGACCGGGCCCTCATGGACGCCGTGTCGGCGTTCGGCGGCGAGGACTCCCCCGAGATCGTCGAGGCGCTCACCCCGATGGGATCGCTCGCCGG
Organism: Aeromicrobium chenweiae; assembly: GCF_003065605.1. Lineage (GTDB taxonomy): Bacteria > Actinomycetota > Actinomycetes > Propionibacteriales > Nocardioidaceae > Aeromicrobium > Aeromicrobium chenweiae. The sequence goes on from NZ_CP026952.1 coordinate 2,186,557, forward strand.
CTCCGCGGAGGCCCGCGAGCACTGGCACCTGGCCAACGAGAACGAGCCGGTGCTGCGCACCACCGACCGGTTCGGCAACCGCGTCGACGAGGTGGACTTCCACCCCTCGTGGCACTGGCTGATGACGCAGGGCGTCGGCTTCGGGCTGACCGCCGAGCCGTGGGTCTCGCAGAGCCCCGTCGCGCACCTGCAGCGGGCAGCGGGATTCCTCACCTGGGGGCAGGTCGAGCAGGGCCACATGTGCCCCATCACGATGACGTACGCGGTGGTGCCCGCGCTCCGCGTCGACGACGCCCTCGCGAAGCAGTGGACGACCGGCCTGGCGTCCCGCTCGTACGACTTCGGACTGCGCGCGCCCGAGCAGAAGGCCGGCCTGCTCGCCGGCATGGGGATGACCGAGAAGCAGGGCGGCTCGGACCTGCGCACCAACACCACCCAGGCGCGACCGACGAGCACGCACGGCGAGTACCTCCTGACCGGCCACAAGTGGTTCACGTCGGCGCCCATGAACGACCTGTTCCTGGTGCTCGCGCAGGCGCCCGAGGGCGTCACCTGCTTCGTGGTGCCCCGCGTGCGGCCCGATGGCACCCGCAACGCGTTGTCGATCGTCCGCCTCAAGGACAAGCTCGGCAACCGGTCCAACGCCTCCAGCGAGCTGGAGTTCACCGACACGTGGGCCGTCCGCCTCGGTGACGAGGGCCGCGGGATCCGCACGATCATCGAGATGGTCTCCGCGACCCGTCAGGACTGCATCCTGGGCTCGGCCGGCATCATGCGCAAGGCCGTCTCCGAGGCGGCGTGGCACGCGTCCCAGCGGTCCGCCTTCGGCGCGACGCTCGCCGACCAGCCGGCGATGGTCAACGTCCTCGCCGACCTCGCGGTCGAGAGCGAGGCGGCCACGATGGTCGCGTTGCGCCTGGCGTCCGCCGTCGACAAGCCGCACGACGCCCACGAGCAGGCGCTGCGACGGATCGGCCTGGCCCTGGAGAAGTTCTGGGTCTGCAAGCGGACCCCGTTCATGGTGGCCGAGGCGCTGGAGTGCCTCGGCGGCAACGGGTACGTCGAGGAGTCCGGCATGCCCCTGCTGTTCCGCGAGTCCCCGCTCAACTCGATCTGGGAGGGCAGCGGCAACGTCAACGCCCTCGACGTCCTCCGTGCCCTCAGCCGCGAGCCCGAGAGCCTCGGCGCGTGGATCACCGAGGTCGGGACCGTGCGGGGCGAGAACCGACACCTCGACGCGATGGCCGAGACCGTCCTGACCGAGCTGGCCGACCTGTCCGACATCGAGACCCGTGCCCGGCGCATCGCGGGGCAGATGGCCGCGGTCCTGCAGGGCACCGTCCTGCTGCAGCACGGAGATCCCGCCGTCGCCGACGCGTTCTGCGCCTCCCGCCTGGGCGGGGACTGGGGCGGGACGTTCGGCACGCTCCCCCGCGGGCTCGACCTCTCGGGCATCGTCGCCCGCACCACCCCACACCTGGAGTCTTGATGGGCCGAACCCTCCCGATCGCCGTCCTCATGTCGGCGATCATCACCGTCGTGTCCGCGTTCGCCCTGCGCGCCTCGGACGCCGCCCTGGCCGTCGCGGCCGTCGCGGGTGTTGCGGTCCTGCTCACCTGGTACGCCCAGCTGCACGCCACCGACGAGCGCGGCAGCGGCGGGCTGGTCAACCCGGCGTCCGCCGTGGCCCTCGCCGTCGTGGGACGCCGCCCCTGGTCGACGCTCCTGCCGGCCGTCGCGGCCCACGCGGTGGGCGGAGTCCTGGGCGGGCTCATCGCCCTCGCGATGGACGACCGGCTGGGCGACACCCTCGTGTTCGCCGATCCCGACCTCGTGGTGGTCGGCGTTGGCGCCGCCCTCGTCGGCCTGGTCGGGGCCTGGGCCACGCTCAGCATCGACGGCGGCGGACCCGAGGCGCTCGCCGCCGTGCCGGCCGTCCTCGGCGGCGCGATCCTGCCGCTGGGCCTCATCGCGGTGTTCCACCCGGCCGCGGTCGTCGGGCTGGCCACCGCCGGGATCGTCCCGTGGGACGCGGCACTCCTGGCCGCCGGCGCGACCCTCGTGGCGTCCGCAGTGGGCGCGTACGCCGTCTCGCTGCTCGTTCCGGCCGAGTGACACAGGACACACCGCGGCCCCGGCTCCCGCGGCATCACAGTCGCTCCGTCCACCATTCGGACGCGCGGTCCATGATGCGAGACGGGTCCTTGTCGGCAGCACAGTTCCGCTCCCAGACTGAGGACATGCTTTCGGCACAGACACTCTGGCTCGTGGGACGTCTCCACGTCGACCTCGGTCGTGCCCGCAACATGATGTGTCGCTGACCACGCGCGACCTCTGCACTGATCTCAGAAATCAATCCAGGCGCGCGGCGACCACCCGTGACGAGCCTGTCCTGATCGCCGTGTGCCCTGCCCCAAGGGAAGTTCATGGCTACAGCCACCGGCACCAACCCCGCTCGCCGTCCGCGCCCCAAGCGCGGTGAGGGCCAGTGGGCGCTCGGCTACCGCGAGCCGCTCAACGCCAACGAGCAGGCCAAGAAGGACGACAACCCGCTGAACGTGCGCGCCCGCATCGAGAACATCTACGCGCACGGCGGCTTCGAGTCGATCGATCCCGGTGACCTGCGCGGCCGGTTCCGCTGGTGGGGCCTCTACACCCAGCGCAAACAGGGCATCGACGGCGGCAAGACCGCGACGCTCGCCCCCGAGGAGCTCGACGCCGACCGGTTCATGCTGCGGGTGCGCGTCGACGGCGGCCAGCTCGACCTCGACCAGCTCCGCACGATCGCGGGCATCTCGGTCGACTTCGCGCAAGACACCGCCGACCTCACCGACCGGCAGAACATCCAGTACCACTGGATCGACGTCCGCGACGTCCCGACGATCTGGGACCGCCTCGAGTCGGTCGGCCTGTCCACGCAGGAGGCGTGCGGCGACTGCCCCCGCGTGATCCTGGGCTCCCCCGTCGCCGGCATCTCCGCGGACGAGATCATCGACGGCACGCCGGCGATCGACGCGATCGAGAGCACGTTCATCGGCGACAAGAACTTCTCGAACCTGCCGCGCAAGTTCAAGACCGCGATCAGCGGCCACCCCGACCACGACGTGGTCCCGCAGATCAACGACGTCGCGTTCACCGGCGCCGTCCACCCCGAGCACGGACCGGGCTTCGACGTCTGGGTGGGCGGCGGCCTGTCGACCAACCCGATGCTCGCCGAGCGCCTGGGCGCCTGGGTCTCCCTCGAGGACGTCCCCGAGGTCTGGAAGGGCGTCGTCAGCATCTTCCGCGACTACGGCTACCGCCGGCTGCGCACCCGCGCCCGGCTCAAGTTCCTGGTGGCCGACTGGGGCATCGAGAAGTTCCGCGAGGTGCTGGAGACCGAGTACCTCGACCGCCGGCTCGCCGACCTCGACGCCCCCGCCATGCCCGAGACGCCGGCGGACCACGTCGGTGTCTTCCCGCAGACCGACGGCAGGTTCTACGTCGGCGTGGCCGCCACCGTCGGCCGGATCTCCGGCACGCTGCTCCACCAGCTCGCAGACGTCGTGGAGGCGCACGGGAGCACCCGCATCCGCACCACCCCGATGCAGAAGCTCGTCGTGCTGGACGTCGACGAGGACCGGGTCGAGAGCCTGGTCGCCGCGCTCGACGCGATCGGCCTGCACGCCCGGCCGTCCCAGTGGCGCCGCAACACGATGGCGTGCACCGGCATCGAGTACTGCAAGCTCGCGATCGTCAACACCAAGGACACCGCGCGGGTGCTCATCGACGAGCTCGAGAAGCGCGTCCCCGAGCTCGACACGGCCATCACGGTCAACGTCAACGGCTGCCCCAACTCCTGCGCACGCATCCAGACCGCCGACATCGGGCTGAAGGGCATGCTCGTCAACGACGCGGACGGCAACACGGTCGAGGGCTTCCAGGTCCACCTCGGTGGAGCGCTCGGGCTCCAGGCCGGCTTCGGCCGCAAGCTGCGGGCCCACAAGGTCGCCGCCGACCACCTGCCGGACTACGTGGAGAAGCTCTCGCGGACGTACCTCGAGCAGCGGGACGCCGACGAGTCGTTCGCCCGCTGGGTCGCCCGCGCCGACGAGGAGGTGCTGCGCTGATGAGAGGCATCCCGTACCACTGCCCGTACTGCGCCGACGAGAACTTGCGGCCGCACGGCGAGACGCACGGTGAGTGGGAGTGTCGCTCCTGCCTGAGGGCGTTCCGGCTCGGCTTCATCGGCCAGCTGTCCCCCACCGACCTGACCACCACAGCACCACCACCCGCAGCACCATCTGGAAGGAGGCAAGCATCATGACCGCACCAGCACTCATCGCTCTTGCGCACGGCAGCACCGATCCGCGTTCTGCCCAGACCATCACAGCCCTCACGGAGATGGTCGCGTGCATGCGGCCCGACCTCCGTGTCCAGCCGGCGTTCCTCGACCACGTGGGCCCGTCGTTCGACGAGGCCGTCGACCAGCTGGTGGCCGAGGGCCACCAGGAGATCGTCGTCGTCCCGCTCCTGCTGAGCGTCGCGTTCCACGCCAACGTGGACGTGCCCAAGGCGGTCGCGGGCGCACTGGCCCGCCACGACGGCATCAAGGTGCACGCGACCAACGTCCTCGGCATCGAGGCAGCGTTCTTCCACGTGCTCGACAAGCGTCTGCGTGAGGCGCTGTCCAAGAACCGGGTGCGTGAGCTCGACGCGCTGGTCCTGGCCGGCGCGGGCTCGTCCGACCCGATCGCCAACGCCGCGATCTCCCGGGCGGCCCGCGCGTGGGGCTCGCACCACAAGCTGCCGACGATCGCCGCGTTCGCGTCGAGCGTCCCGCCGGCCGCCGGCGAGGCCGTCCGTCAGCACCGCGCCGACGGACGCCGCCACATCGCCGTGGGGCAGCTCTTCCTCGCGCCGGGCGTCCTGCCCGACCGGGTGACCGAGCTCGCGTACGAGGCGGGCGCCGTCGCGGTCGCCGAGCCGCTGGGCGTCGACGTCGAGGTCGCCCGGGTGATCCTCGCCCGGTACGCCGTCGGCGCCGTCGACCTCGTCCCGCTCGAGGCGCTCTTCGCCTGATCCGGCCCGTGGTCCTGTCGCCGGCGCTCGCCTCGACAGGGCCACGGACCGTGGCACCTGCGACTGAGCCACCCGGTCCCTCCGGTGGGCAGATCGGCCCTCCAGAGCGATCCGCGGCGGATCGGGCGCTCCTAGCGTCGAGGTCATGCCTGACCTCCGCACGCCCCGACCCCGCGAGACCTGGCCGGACGTCGCCAAGGGCGTCTGCATCCTGCTGGTGGTCCTGTGGCACGTCGTCGCCAAGCACTACCAGCAGGTGGACTGGGACACCTCGCTCCCGGTCTCCGGCGCCTGGGGCACCCTCGGCGAGCAGCTGCTCACGTTGCGCATGCCGCTGTTCTTCACGGTCTCGGGCCTGTTCGCCGTCAGCGCGGTCGGCCGCCCGTGGCGGGTGCTGGCCCGCACCCGGGTCGCGAAGTTCGGCTACCTCTACGTCGTGTGGCTGCTGATCCACACCGCCGTCCTGACGCAGGCGCCGTCGTTCGACACCGCGCGTGCCCGCGGCGTGGGTGAGCTGGTCGAGGAGCTCACGATCAGCCCGACGAACCTCTGGTACCTGCTGGCGCTGGCGCTGTACTTCGTCGTCGCACGCGTGACCCGGCGTGTGCCGACCGCGTGGCTGCTCGCCGCCGCGTTCCTTCTCTCGGCGGTGGCTGCCGCGCACCTCGTCCCGGTCCCGGGCAACCGCGGGCAGGTGCTGCAGAACCTCGCCTTCTTCCTCGCGGGACTCCGGCTGCGACCCGCCATCGAGGCGTACGCCCGCACCACGACCACGCCGCGCGCGGGCCTCGCCGCTCTCGCGTACGCCGTCGCACTGGGTCTCATGGCGCTGCTCGGTGCCCAGCGGTGGTTCGGCGTGTGGCCGCTCGTCTCCGTCCTGGCGACCGCGTGCGGGGTCGCCGCGGCTGTCCTGGCGTCCCGCCACCTCCCCCGGACCACCCGCGCGCTGGGCGGGCTCGGCACCCGCACGCTGCCGATCTACGTCATGCACCTGCCGCTGCTCGCGGTGCTGGACCGGCTGCTCGACGGACCCCTGCGGGCGCTCGAACCCCGCGTGACGGTGCTGGCCGTCGTGGAGCCTGCGCTGCTCACCGCCGTCCTGGTCGGGGTCTGCCTGCTGCTGCACCGGGTGCTGCTCCGTGCCCACCTGACCGCGCTGTTCGCGCTGCCGTCGCGGCGCGGCTCTCGAACAGGATCTACGTTGGGTGCGTGAGCGCCCGTCCGACCCGCGAGTCCGCGGTCTCGTGGATCATCCTGGCGACGCTGGTGGCGGGCGTCTCGATACTCCTGACCATCGCCGGCTTCCCGTCCGCGCTGCTGTTCGGCGGACTGCTCGGGGGGCTCGTCTTCGCCCTCGCGACGGGCCGGACGGTCGCGGTGCCCGGGTGGACCTTCACGATCGCGCAGGCGATCATCGGCGTCACGGTCGGCGCGTCCGTGGACCTCGACGTCCTCGCCGACCTGGGGAGTGACTGGCCTGCCGTCATCGTCATCTCGGTCGTCACGCTGCTGCTGAGCGTGCTCGCCGGTCAGCTGCTGCGGCTGCACCGCGGCGTCACCCCCGTCACGGCGTCGTTCGCCTCGGTGGCCGGCGGCGCCTCCGGCATGACCGCGGTCGCGCACGACCTCGGCGCGGACGACCGCGTCGTCACGGTCATCCAGTACCTCCGCGTGCTGGTGGTCCTCCTGGCGATGCCCGCAGCGGTGTCGATGGTCTTCGACGCCGACACCGGGACGGCCGCCGGCGCGGTGTCCCCGGTCACGACCACCGCGGGCGTCGTCTACTCCGTGCTGGCCGTCGGCCTCGGTCTCGTGGCCGGTCGCGTCCTCCACCTGCCGTCCCCCGCCGTGCTGGGCGCCCTGCTGGCCTCCGTCGCGCTCGGCGCCGTCCCCGTGTTCGCGGACGTCGACGTCCCGGTGTGGGTGCAGGCGGTCGGCTTCCTGCTCATCGGTCTGCAGGTCGGGCTGCGGTTCACCCTGGACAGCCTCAAGGCCATCGGCCGGATGCTCCCGACGGCCCTGCTCGTCATCGCGATCATCATCGGGACCTGCGCCGCGTTCGGAGTCCTCCTCGCCGAGCTGACCGGCGTCTCCGAGCTCGACGCCTACCTCGCGACGACCCCCGGCGGGCTGTACGCCGTCCTCGCGACCTCGGCCGACACCGGCGGCAACGTCACGTTCGTGACGGCCGTGCAGATCATCCGGCTGCTGCTCGTGCTGCTCGCGGCCCCGCTGCTGGGTCAGTGGCTGACCCGCCGCGAGCGCTAGCTACATCCGGGCGAGTCGCTTCTTCTCCGCGGCCACGTCGAAGTCCGGCGCCGGCCAGTCGAGGTCCAGGGCGCGGAGCTGCTCGAGCAGCAGGGTCGCGACGGCCCAGTTGCGGTACCACTTGCGCCCGCTCGGCACGAGGTGCCACGGAGCCGCCTCGCCACAGCGCTCGAGCGCGATCTCGTACGCCTCCTGGTAGTCGCTCCACAGCTCGCGCTCGTCGAGGTCGCCGGGACTGTACTTCCAGTACTTGGTCGGGTCGTCGAGGCGTGCGGCCAGCCGGTCCTTCTGGTCGTCCTTGGTGATGTGCAGGAAGCACTTGACCAGGACCCCGCCGGAGTCGGTGAACTTCTGCTCGAACGCGTTGATCGCGTCGTAGCGCCGCTCAAGCTCCTGCGGCGACGCGAGCTCGCGCACCCGGCCGATCAGGACGTCCTCGTAGTGGGAGCGGTCGAAGATGCCGATCATCCCCGGCTCCGGCAGCGCCTTCCTGACCCGCCACAGGAAGTCGTGCTTGAGCTCGGCCGGCGTCGGGCTCTTGAAGGAGGTGATCGCAAGGCCCTGCGGATCGGCCAGGCCGGCCACGTGGCGGACGATCCCGCCCTTGCCTGAGGTGTCCATGCCTTGCAGCACCACGAGCACCCGGGTGCTGCGCGACCCGGTGCGCCCGGCCGCGAACAGCTTCTCCTGCAGGTCGCCCAGCTCGTCGCCGAGCCGGGCGAGCGCCTTCTTCGCATCGGCCTTCTTGCCGTCGAACCCGGTCGTCGCCCGCGAGTCGTACCCCGACAGGTCGATCGGGCCGGACACGGTCAGCTGCGAGCTCAGGGTCGGCGACATGTCCGCAGTATGCCCTCGCGACGCCGCCCGGGGCCAGCGGCTTCCTGCTCAAGGACGCGACCCCCGCGATGCTGTGCGACGCGATCCGCACAGCCCACGCCGGCAACGCGGTCCTCGCCCCCGCCGACCTCACGACCCTGCTGGAGGGGACGTTCCGCGAGCGGCGGGCGGTCCCCGCCGGGTACGCCGACCTGACCGACCGCGAGCGCGAGGTGCTCGCCGCGGTGGCCCGCGGACTCAGCAACGCCGAGATCGCGGAGGAGATCTTCTCCAGCGAGTCGACCGGCAAGACCCACGTCGGCGGGATCCTGCGCAAGCTCGGGCTGCGTGACCGGGTGCAGATCGTGGTCTTCTCGCACGAGCACGGGCTGACGCCGTCCGAGCGCCGTACGTCCTAGGGTGGGTGCGTGACTCCCGACGACGACGAGATCCGCCGGCTGTACGCCTACCCCGCGTCGGACCGTCCCTGGGTGCGCACCAACTTCGTCGCGACCCTTGACGGTGCCGCCCACGACGCGGGCGGCCGCTCCGGTCCCCTCGGCGGCGACGTCGACACCCACGTCTTCGGCATCCTGCGCTCCCTGGCCGACGTGGTCGTGGTGGGCGCCGGCACCGCACGCACCGAGGGCTACGGCCCGGCCGGCGTCCCGATCGCGGTGGTGAGCCGCAGCCTCGACGTGCCGGAGGCGCTCGTCGTCCCGGGCCACATCGTCATCACGACCGCGGACGCGCCGGCCGACCGGTTGGCCCGCCTCCGCTCGACTCTCGACGTCATCGCCGCGGGAGACGGCGAGATCGACTGGCCGGCCGTGCTGGACGAGCTGGCCTCCCGGGGTCTCCGCCACGTCCTCTGCGAGGGCGGACCCACGCTGCACGGCGACCTCGTCGGCCTGGACCTCGTCGACGAGGTGTGCCTCACGATCGCCCCCGTCCTCGCGGCGGGCGGCGCGCCCCGGATCGCCCACGGCCCGCAGGCGGTCGACCGTCCCATGACGCTCGGGCACGCGCTGGACGTCGACGGCGTCCTGCTCACCCGATGGGTGCGCGACCGCACCTAGCTCACCCGTACGCTGGCACCAACGAAGGGACACCGCACATGTACGACGTGGCACTGCTCATCGAGCGCGAGCTCAACGACCTCGACGCCGACCAGATCATCGCCCTGCACGAGGGGCTCGACGACACCGTCCGCTACCACCTGCTGCTGCCGGTGGAGAACGACGCGACCGTGCTGGCCTCCTCGATGGGCGCCCTGGGCGGGCAGGTGGTGCCGCTGACCGAGCCGGGCGACCTCGACGAGGTGCAGCACCACGTCGTCAGCGCCGGCCAGGACGAGCTCGACGCGAGCGCCGCGCTGCTGGTCGAGCGAGGTCAGCAGGTCACGGTGACGCTGACCGAGGACGATCCCATCGACGCGCTGCTCGCGCTCGTGAAGGACACCGGGTCGTCGGAGGTCATCATCCTCACGCAGCCACACCTCGTGAAGGAGTTCCTGCAGCTCGACTGGACCTCGCGCGCGAAGCGCAAGCTCGACGTCCCGAGCGTCCACCTGCTCGAGCACGTGCCGTTCGACGCCCAGCGCTGAGCGGCCCGTCCCGACTGGGCCGCCCCCGTACGCTGGGGGCATGACCCAGCAGAGCGACAAGACGTACGCCGTCGACAAGACCGACGAGCAGTGGAAGGCCGAGCTCAGCCCGGCCGAGTACCAGGTCCTGCGCCAGGCCGGCACCGAACGCCCCTTCACGTCGTCCTACGAGACGGACCCGACGGTCGGCGTGTACGCGTGCCGCGCCTGCGGGACCGAGCTGTTCCGCAGCGAGACCAAGTTCGACGCCCACTGCGGCTGGCCGGCGTTCTACGCCCCGCTCGCCGAGGACCGGGTCGAGTACATCGAGGACCGCTCGCTGTTCGGCGGCGTCCGCACCGAGGTCCGTTGCGCGAACTGCGGCTCCCACCTCGGGCACGTGTTCGAGGGCGAGGGCTTCGCGACCCCGACCGACCAGCGTTACTGCATCAACGGCATCAGCCTGACCCTGCAGCCCGACGCCCAGTAGCCCCCACCCCGCTGGGCCTGACGTTCTGACCGACACGCCGACGGCGTGTCTGCACAAACGTCAGGCCCAGCGGGGCTGCGGGGTCTAGGGCCAGAGGGACGTGAGCTCGGTGACCGTGTGCGCCTTGCCGGTGTAGAACGGGATCTCCTCGCGCACGTGCCGACGCGCCTCGGTCGCGCGCAGCTCGCGCATCAGGTCGACGATGCGGTGCAGCTCATCGGCCTCGAAGGCCAGCATCCACTCGTAGTCGCCGAGGGCGAACGAGGCCACGGTGTTGGCGCGCACGTCCGGGTAGTCCCGGGCGGCCATGCCGTGCTCCTTGAGGATGGCGCGGCGCTCGTCGTCGGGCAGCAGATACCACTCGTACGACCGCACGAACGGGTACACGCAGACGTACGCGCGCACCTGCTCCTCGGCCATGAAGGCCGGGATGTGCGAGCGGTTGAACTCCGCCGGCCGGTGCAGCGCCATCTGCGACCAGACCGGGGCCATGCGCGAGCCGAGTGCCGTGCGGCGGAACGCGTTGTAGGCCGCCTGGAGCGCCTCGCTCGTCGATGCGTGCCACCAGATCATCAGGTCGGCGTCGGCGCGCAGGCCACTGACGTCGTAGGTGCCGCGGACGATGGTGTCCTCCGCTGCGAGCTTGGCGATCAGCGCATCGACCTCGGCGGCCTCGGCCTGCCGGTCGGCGTCGCCGAGCACGCGGTCCAGGCGGAACACCGACCACATCGTGTAGCGGATGGTCTCGTTGATGTCCTTGGCGAGCTTGCCCTTGTTGGGGATCGGCGCAGCAGTCATGAGGCCATTGTCCCAGCGTCGAGCAACCGGCGGGCAGCAGCCCGTCCCGACGCGATCACGGCGGGGATGCCCACCCCGCGGTAGGCGGCGCCGCAGACCTCGAGGCCCGGGACCTCGGCGACGGACCGCTCGATCGTCTCGACCCGGTCCAGGTGCCCGACGTCGTACTGCGGCAGTCCCCCGCCCCACCGGTGGACGACCTGGTCCATCGGGTCGGGCAGGGCGCCGAACGCCTGGCGCAGGTCGGCGAGCGCCCGGGCCGCGAGGTCGGCGTCGTTGTACTGAAGGAGCGTGGACTCGCCGGCACGTCCCACCGACGTGCGGATGACGGTGCGGCCCGAGGCGCCGACCCAGCCCCACTTGTTGGACGACACCGTGGCCGCCTTGATGAACGTGCCGTCGACGGGCGGGACGAGGAACCCCGACCCCTCGGGCACCTCGGCGTCGTCCAGCACGAAGGTGATGATGGCCATGCTGGCGTAGTCGATCGCCGCGAGGGCGAACGCCGCTGCGGGGGCGTCGACCGCGAGCAGCCGTGCCGCGGCGGGTGCGGGGGCCGCGACCACGACGGCGTCGGCGTGGATGGTCTCGACGTCGGTCGTCGGGCCGACCGACAGCCGCCATCCGTCGCCGGCACGCGCGACGGCGCGCACGGTCGCGTCGAGCCGCACCTCGATGCCCGGGGTCGCGGCGACAGCGGCCGGCAGTTGGCCGATGCCGCCGACGAGCCCGGCGAAGACCGGTCCGGTCCTGGTCGCGGCGGCCCGGTTCGCCGCAGCGGCCGCGATGAGGTCCTCCCCCAGGCCCGCGATCTGCGGTGTGGTCGCCCGCAGCGACAGGTGGTCGGTGGTCCCGGCGTAGACGCCGCCCAACAGCGGCTCCACGAGCCGGTCCAGCACGTCACGGCCCAGGCGCTCGGTGACGAACTCCGCGACCGAGACGTCGTGGTCCGGCACGGGCAGGAGCCGGGGCGTCTGCAGCTCCGCGATGCCGGAGGCGGCCAGCGCGGCGGGATCGGCGGGGATGCCCATCACCGTGGGCGGCATCGGGCGCAGCGCACCGTGGGTCCAGATCGCGGCGGTCGTCGTGGCGGGGTGGACGACCCGGTCGTCGAGACCGACCGCGTGGATCAGGTCGAGGCCCTCGGGACGACGCGCGAGGACGGACTCCGCGCCCAGGTCGAGGGTGAGGCCGCCGACCTCGCCGAGGCGGAGCTTGCCGCCGAGACGGTCGGACCCCTCCAGCACGACGGCCTCGGCGCCCGAGGACGCGAGCTCGTACGCGGCGGCCAACCCGGCCATGCCTCCACCGACGACGGCGACCTTCATGACTACGCCGTCTCGTAGCCGTGGACGAAGTCGACCAGCCGGGCCAACGCGTCGGGGTCGGTCGCCGGCAGCACGCCGTGGCCGAGGTTGAACACGTGTCCCTTCGCGGCGCGGCCGGCCTCGATGACCTCCGCGGCGCGCGCCTGCATGAACTCGGTCGGCGCGAACACGACGGTCGGGTCGAGATTGCCCTGGACGGCCTTGTCGGGACCGATGCGGCGCACGGCCTCGTCGAGCGGCACGCGCCAGTCCACGCCGACGACGTCCGCCCCGGCGTCGCCCATCGAGTGCAGCAGCTCGCCGGTGCCGACGCCGAAGTGGATGCGGGGGACGTCGAGGTCCGCGACCGACGCGAGCACCGTGGCCGAGTGCGGCTTGACGTACGTCTCGTAGTCGGCGAGCGAGAGCGCCCCGGCCCAGGAGTCGAACAGCTGGATCGCCGACGCGCCGGCCTCGACCTGCGCCCGCAGGAACTGGCTCGCGATCGCGGCCATGCGCGCCAGCAGCGCGTGCCACAGCTCGGGGTCGGAGTACATCAGCTGCTTGGTCAGGCGGTGGTCCCGCGACGGTCCGCCCTCGACGAGGTAGGACGCGAGGGTGAACGGCGCCCCGGCGAAACCGATCAGCGGAGTGGAGCCGAGCTCGCCGACCAGCGCCGTGACCGCGTCGGTGATCGGCGCGATGTCGTCGGGCTCAATGTCACGGAACTGCTCGAGCTGCGCCTGCGAGCGGATCGGCTCGGCCACGACGGGTCCGGTGCCGGGGACGATGTCCAGGTCGACCCCGATCGCCTTGAGCGGCACCACGATGTCGGAGAAGAAGATCGCCGCGTCGACGCCGTAGCGGCGCACGGGCTGCATCGTGATCTCCACGACCATGTCGGTGCGGAAGCAGGAGTCGAGCATGGTCGTGCCCTCGCGGATCGCCAGGTACTCGGGCAGCGATCGACCGGCCTGGCGCATGAACCAGACGGGGGTGTGCGCGGGACGTTCGCCGCGGCAGGCCTGCAGGAACGCACTGTCGGTCAGGGTAGGGATGCTCACCATGGCAGTCTCTCAGGTCGTGCGGAGTGTCGAGGCCCAGCCCTGACCCGCACGCGCCTACCATCACAGGGTGGGAGTCAGAAGTGAGATCGACCGCACCCCGGCCCAGTTCACGGACGCGGTCGGCCAGGTGCGGCAAGCCGTCCTTCGACCCGAGGTCGTGGTCGACGAGATGCCCGCGCCCCAACGCATCGCCCCGCACGCGTACGCGATGAGCGGCGACGTCGTGGTCAGCGAGGACGAGCTCGGGACCGGTCGCTTCATCCTTCTGCACGACCCGGCCGGCAACGACGCGTGGGGCGGGACGTTCCGCTGCGTCACCTTCGCCCGCGCGGACATCGAGGCCGACATGGCCGCCGACCCGGTCCTGCCCAGCGTCGGCTGGAGCTGGCTGACCGAGGCGCTCGACGCCTTCGGCAGCGCCTACTCCGCGGCGAGTGGCAGCGTCACGGTCGTGCGGTCCGAGGGCTTCGGCGAGATGCAGGAGGACGGCGGCGACGCCCAGATCGAGGTGCGCGCGTCGTGGACCCCGTCGATGCACCAGCCGCCCTCCGACATGGGCGGCCACGCGGCCGCCTGGTCCAACCTGCTGTGCGCGATCGCCGGCCTGCCACCCCTGGCACCCGGCGTCGTCCCGCTGCAGCGCAGGCGTGGTGTGCGTTGAGCACTGATCCGCAGACCGGGCCCGACGACACGAGCAGCGTCCCGGACGAGTCACCCGAGCCCGTCGTCCCCGAGGCGCCGCGCCTGCAGCTGCGCGACCCGCTCCCCCCGGTCGTCGACACCCCCGAGCTGCTGCAGGACACGTGCGAGCGCATCGCCGCCGGCACCGGGCCGATCGCCCTGGACGCCGAGCGCGCCTCCGGCTACCGCTACTCCCAGCGCGCCTACCTGATCCAGATCCGGCGTGAGGGCTCCGGGACGCACCTGGTCGACCCGACGGCGTTCGACAGCCTCGTCCCCCTCGACACCGCCTTCGACGGCAACGAGTGGATCCTGCACGCCGCGACGCAGGACCTCATGTGCCTGGCCGAGGTTGGTCTCTACCCCGAGGCCCTGTTCGACACCGAGCTCGCCGGCCGCCTGCTGAACCTGCCCCGCGTGGGGCTCGCCGCGCTCGTCGAGCACTACCTGGGGCTGAGCCTGGCCAAGGAGTTCTCCGCCGCGGACTGGTCGACCCGTCCCCTGCCCGAGCCGTGGCTGGTCTACGCCGCGCTCGACGTCGAGGTCCTCATCGAGCTGCGCAACCTCATCGACGAGGACCTGCAGAAGGCCGGCAAGCGCGAATGGGCCGCCGAGGAGTTCGAGGCCCTGCTGCTGTTCCAGGGTCCCCCGGAGCGCAAGGAGCCGTGGCGCCGCACGTCCGGCATCCACAAGGCACGCGGACGCCGGGCGCTCGGCCTGGTCCGAGAGCTGTGGGAGACCCGCGACCGCATCGCCGAGCAGCGGGACACCACCCCGGGCCGCATCCTGCCCGACGCCTCGATCCTCGAGCTGGCCACGTCGCCGCCGCAGGACGTCGCCGCGCTCAAGAGCATGCGCATCATGCGCAACCGCGGGCCCCGGCGGTTCGCCAGCGAGTGGTTCGACGCGATCGAGCGCGGTCTGGCGATCGCCGAGATCAAGCTGCCGACCACCAACCAGCGCATCGACGGGCCACCGCCGCCGCGGGCGTGGGCCGACAAGAACCCGGCCGCCGCCGATCGCCTCTCCCGCAGCCGCGAGGTGGTGACCGCACTCGCCGAGGAGCACGACCTGCCGACCGAGAACCTCATCTCGCCGCAGCTGGTCCGCAACCTCGCGTGGGAGCCGCCCGCCGAGATCACGCCCGAGACGGTGGGTGCCGCCCTGCGCGACCAGGGCGCACGCAGGTGGCAGGTGGGGCTTGTCGCCGCACCGCTGGCCGAGGCCCTCGCCGACGTTTCTTCGTGACCTCACAGGACGCTGCCGCCTCGACGCAGGGTTGCCTAGCCTTACACTCGTGAGGTGCTCGCCAACTTCCTCATCGGACTCAGAGAGGGTCTGGAAGCCAGCCTCGTCGTCAGCATCCTGATCGCGTACCTCGTCAAGACCGACCGCCGGCACCACATCCGCTACATCTGGATGGGGATCGCCGCGGCGATCGCGCTGGTCGTGATCGCGTTCACCGCGATCAACCTCGCGATCGGCTCCCTGCCGTTCCGCACGCAGGAGCTCGTCGGCGGCACGCTGTCCATCCTCGCCGCGGGCCTGGTGACCTGGATGATCTTCTGGATGCGGCGCACCGCACGCGGGCTGAAGAAGGAGCTGGAGAGCGAGCTGGCGGACGCCGTCACCCTCGGACCGCTCGCGGTCGCGCTCGTCGCGTTCCTGACCGTGGGGCGCGAGGGGCTCGAGACTGCCGCGATCATGTACGGCACGGTCGCGGACGCCTACACCGCGACGCCGTTCATCGGTGCGGCCGGCGGGCTGCTGGTCGCCGTAGTGCTCGGCTACCTCATCTACCGCGGTGCCATCACCGTGAACCTCGGCAAGTTCTTCACCGTCACGGGCTACCTGCTGATCATCGTGGCGGCCGGCGTGCTGGCGTACGGCATCTACGACCTGCAGGAGGCGCGGTTCCTGCCGCACCTCACCTTCCAGGTCGGCGGCATCTCCCACCTCGGCAACGCGGTCTTCGACATCTCCTCGACCATCCCGCCGGACAGCTGGTACGGCACCCTGCTCAAGGGCACGGTGAACTTCCAGCCCAACCCGTCGTGGCTGCAGGTCATCGGCTGGGCCTGCTACCTCTTCCCCGTGCTGTGGCTGTACTCCCGCAAGCCGGCCGGACCCCCCAGCGGCGCCGCGGCCGACAAGCGCGTCGACGCTGTCCGGTAGTTGTGTCCGCCGCTAACGTGGCTCCATGACCTCGGCACCACACGCGACTCGATGAACGAGTACAAGAAGCCCTCGCTGCCCGGACCTGCCCTCTTCGAGGCGCAGACCGGCGGCAGCGATCCGGCCGAGGTGACCGCCGCCGGTCACCGCATCGCGAACCTGCTCGTCCGGGGTCCGCGCACGGTCGACGACCAGGGACTCGTCGACCGGGTGCTGCACCTCGCCGACGAGGAGGGCCTCGGCGTCATCGCCGAGCTGTGGTCGCACGCGGCGTCCGACAGCCTGGCCGGTGCGCTCTGGCGGCTCTACCTGCTGCGCACCTGGGTGCACCGCCAGCCCGACCAGGCCGCCCGTGAGTTCGCGGCGGGCAAGGCGTACGCCCCGGTGCACGAGGTGCTGGCCGGCGTCGTCGACCCGCCGGGGCCCGACGAGGTCATCGCCCTGGTCGACACCGTCGTCCGCGGCATCGTCGGCTCCCACTTCGACGTCACGCTCGACCGCGCCGCGGCCTTCGCCCACATCGTCGGGGTCGGTCGCGCGCAGCTCGAGGGCGGAGATGCCCAGAGCGCGGCCCGGCTCGTCGACACCGCCCTGCACCTGCGCCGGGCCGCCGAGCTCGACCGTGCCGGCGAGCTGCACTGAGGGTCACACCGTCGGTGCTTGTGTCGTCCGCGGGCTCGGTTAGGCTGGTGGACGCGTCGGGCTGCGGTAGCCCCGGGTCCCAAAATTAGCCGCTTCGAGCGGCCATGCGCCGTGAGGCGCTTCCCAGCCCGGCGTGCCCCTCGTTGTGATCAGGTGGCATGGTCCTCCCGGACCAGATCTGGTCGACTTCGCCCGTTTCGGCCCGTCCTGGCCGTCGTCCCCCATAGCGTGACGACCACGAGGTTGGGAGCGGCCACGATCGCCGACCGGCGTCGATCCAGGGCGAACGCCGGTCGGCTCGGCCGCCCCTACCTCGGGGCGAACGTCGTGTAGGACTGCCGCGGTCGCCCGATCTGCGCCAGCTCCTCCAGGTCCTCGGCCGACGGCACCCACTCGGCCGCGGCGGCATTCGCGGCGACCTGCTCAGGGCGCGTCACTCCCGCGATCACGCTGGAGACCGCGGGCTGGGCGGCCAGCCCTCCGATCGCGAGGTCGAGCAGCGTGATCCCCCGTGCCGACGCGAAGGCCTCGAGCTGCTCGATGCGGTCCCAGTCCGCGGTGCGCAGACGTTCGGTCTGCGACGCCAGCTCGAGCCGGGACCCCGCCGGCGGCGCCTGGTCGCGCCGGTACTTGCCGGTCAGCAGGCCGTACGCCAACGGGTAGTACGGCAGGATCCCGACGCCGAGCGAGAGGCACGCGGGGACGAGCTCGACCTCCGCGGTGCGGTTGTAGAGGGAGTACTCGTTCTGAGCCGTCACGAACGAGGCCAGGCCCTGGGTCCGGGAGATCCACGCCGCGTCGACGACCTGCCAGGCCTGCAGGTTCGAGCAACCGATCGCCCGGACCTTGCCCTCGACCACGAGCTCGTTCATCGCACCCAGCGTCTCCTCCAGCGGGGTCGACGGGTCGGGGGTGTGCAGCTGGTACAGGTCGATGTGGTCGGTGCCGAGGCGTCGCAGGCTCGCCTCGACCGCGGTGCGGACGTACGAGGCGGTCCCACGCCGTCCCCCGTCGTCGCCGTTGACCCCGCCCATGTCCATGCCGAACTTCGTCGCCAGCACGACCTCGTCGCGGCGTCCCGCCAGCGCGGCCCCGAGGAGCGTCTCACTCTCCCCCCGGCCGTACGTGTCCGCGGTGTCGAAGAACGTGACCCCGTGGTCGAGGGCGGCGGCCACCACCGCCGTGGTGCGTTCGGAGTCGATGCGCGTGCCGAACGCGTTGCAACCGATGCCGACCGCCGGGACCGAGATGTCGCTGGAGCCGAGCGTGCGAGAGGAGAGCGTCATGCCAAGCAGCGTAGGCAGCGAGTGCGATCTGCCTCACCTGCGGTGGTGCACCCGGCTCCCGTAGACTTGTCCAGATGATCATGAGCTCCGCGACGCGCAGAACTGCCGCCGTGCTCATGATGGCCCTCGTGGCGGTGCTCCTGGTCGCGACCGGTGGATCGGCCCGCGGTGTCCATCACCGCGTCAGCGCCGGCGCCGGGCATGCCGCGGCCCCGCAGCAGACCGGACGTCAGCTCGACGTCCCCGTCGCGCACCAGCACGACCAACCGTCGTCACACCACCTCGACCTCGCGTCCACCCCGCCGTCACAGGCACCCGGTCTGGCCGACACCGGCTGGGGCCCGGCGAGCACGGACACGACGACGTACGTCGACGCCGCGGGCGTGACACCGACCGGACGGGCGCCGCCGGCTCTCTGAGCTGCGCCCACCCGTCCGACCCACGCCGTCCGGCGTCACCTGCGAAAGTTCTCCCATGTCATCCCGTGCCCCGTTGTGGCGTGCGCTCGCCGCCTTCGCGATCGTCGCCGTCTCGCTCCTGCTCGCCCTGAAGCTCGATGCCAAGCTCGGCCTCGACCTCAAGGGCGGCACCCAGATCGTGTTGGAGACCCGTGACTCCGACCGGGTCAAGGCCGACGCCGAGTCCACCGACCGCGCGCTGAACGTCCTGCGTGGTCGTGTCGACGCCCTCGGCGTCGCCGAGCCGACCCTCGCCCGCTCGGGCGACAAGCGGATCATCATCGAGCTGCCCGGCGTGCAGGACCCGCGCGAAGCGGCCAAGGTGATCGGCCAGACCGCACAGCTGTCGTTCCACGAGGTCCTCGCCGTCCCCGAGGGGGACGCCAAGCCCGGCAAGGGCGAGCGGATCGTCGAGGACGAGGACGGTCGCCCGATCCTGATTGGCAAGCAGCTCCTCGACGGCAACGGCGTCAAGAACGCCAGCGCCGGGCAGAACCAGCAGTCGCTCGGGCAGTGGATCGTCAACATCGACTTCAACAAGGACGGCAGCAGCGGCTGGAAGCAGCTGGTCGCCGACGCCTGCGCCAACCCCGCAGCGGGGCAGCGCATCGCGATCCTGCTCGACAACGACACCATCTCCTCCCCCGCGGTCCAGCCGGACCTGTGCACATCCGGTGGCGGCAGCCAGACCCAGATCACCGGCGACTTCACCTCCGAGACGTCCAAGGACCTCGCGGCACTCATCAAGGGCGGCGCGCTCCCGGTGCCCGTCGAGGTCATCGAGCAGAGGACCGTCGGCCCGACGCTCGGCAAGGTCGCCATCGACGCCTCGATCGAGGCAGCCATCATCGGCATCGTCCTGACTGGCTTGTTCATCATGTTCGTCTACCGGTTGGTCGGCCTGCTCGCCACGATCGCACTCGGCACGTACGCCCTGATCGCGTACGGACTGCTCGTGTGGCTCGGAGCAACGCTCACCCTGCCCGGACTCGCAGGCTTCGTGCTGGCGATCGGCTTGGCGATCGACGCGAACGTCCTCGTCTTCGAACGCGCGCGGGAGGAGTACGCCGAGCGACGTTCGGCGGGCCTCTCCCCCGCGCTGACCACGGGTTTCAACAAGGCCTGGTCGGCGATCCTCGACTCCAACGTCACGACTCTGCTGGCCGCGGCCCTGCTGTTCTTCTTCGCCTCGGGCCCCGTCAAGGGCTTCGGCGTCACGCTGTCGATCGGCGTCGTCGCCTCCATGATCTCGGCCCTGGTGGTCGCGCGCGTCCTGTGCGAGTGGGCGATGCGACGCTCGTTCGTCCGTGACCGTCCGGCGATCAGCGGCCTGGCCGGCACCGGTCGGATCCGCAAGTGGCTGACCGAGAGCGGCCCGGACCTCATGAAGCGCAGCGGCACGTGGATCATCATCACGTTGGTCGTGGCCGTCGTCTCGGTCGGTGGAATCGCGATCCGCGGGCTCAACCTGGGCGTCGAGTTCACCGGCGGACGCCTGCTGGAGTACTCCACGTCCAAGTCCGTGAATGCCGAGGACGCCCGCGTCGCGGTCAGCGATGCCGGGTTCACCCAGGCCGTCGTGCAGTCCTCGTCGGGTGAGGACGGTCGCGAGAACATCAGCGTCCGCCTCGACAACATCACCAACGACGAGGCCGTCGAGATCGAGAACGCGCTCGCGGGCGTCGCCGGCGACGTCGAGAAGGAGCGCGACGAGCTGATCGGGCCGAGCCTCGGCAAGGAGCTGCGTGACAAGGCCCTCATCGCGTTCGCGATCGCGGTCGCAGCGCAGATGCTCTACCTGGCCTGGCGGTTCCGTTGGACGTACGCGGCCGCGGCCGTGCTCTCGATGTCCTCGGTGGTGCTGACGGTGGTCGGCGTGTTCGCCTGGTGGGGCAAGCCGATCGACGGCGTGTTCCTGGCGGCGGTGCTGTCGATCATCGGTCTGGCGGTCAACGACACGATCGTGGTGTTCGACCGCATCCGCGAGCACACGAGGGAGAACCGGAAGCGACCACTGCGGGACGTCGTCAACGAGGCGATCCTGCAGACCATCCCCCGCACGATCAACACGGGCCTCGGCGCGATGTTCATCCTGGCGGCGCTCGCCGTCCTCGGTGGGGACTCGCTCACCGACTTCGCGATCGCACTGCTCATCGGGCTCTCGGTCGGCATCCTCTCGACGATCTTCACCGCCTCGGCGCTGGCGGTCGTCCTCGAGGAGCGCTTCCCGCACGACCCGGACGCAGCGCCGAAGAAGGTCATCGACCCGTACGCCTCGGTCGACGACGGCAGGAACACCACGGGGGCCGTCGTCTGACGGGTGCGCGTGCGCGGCGGGCGGGCGCCGTCGTCTGACGGGTGCGCGCCCGCCCGAGCGGGCATATCGTGTCCGGCATGACCGACATCGGGGAGGTTCGTTTCGGCGGGCGAGCCAAGTGGGGCCGGGTCACCAGCCACCTCGTGCTCGCCGCCCTCGGGGCATTCCTGACCGTCGTGGCGTTCGTCGCGGTGCCGGCGGACGTCCACGCCGTGCGGGCACTGGGCTGGTACACCCTCGCGGCGACGGTGCTCACCCTCGCGGTGACAGCGGCGCTCGCGGGAGTGGGACAGCTGCCCACCCTCCACGCGGCCAGTGTCGACGGGGACGAGGGACGAGGCGTCGAGGCGTGGCCCTGGGAGTGGCGCTACGACCTGGCGCTCGACCTCGGCCTGGGGATCGTGCTGGTCGTCGTCGCCGCGATCGGCGCGGCCGCGGGCAACGGCTGGCTCGCGCCGAGCGTGGTCGTCGCACTAGCGGCGGCCTGGTTCCTGGTGCGGGTGGGACTGTCGCTCAGCGGGCGTCGACGGAACGAGGCGCTGTGGCTCACCCGTGGCGATCTCGTGCACGACACGGTCAACGGTCGCGGGCGGTGCGGACGCGACCACGTCACGAGAGTGTCGACCATCGACCGGTTCGTGATCGCCGACGTGGACACGGCCACCACGCAGAAGCTGCCACCCCGACCCTGGCGCCGTCGGCGCCGTCTCAACGATCCCCGCACGATGGTCTTCGACACCAGCATGACTGGCCACACGCCCGAGCAGATCGCCGATTGGCTGCGGACCGAGCTCCGGCTCGAGGATCCTCGACCGCTCGGAGGATCACCACGATCTGCCACCCGACGTCGACACACCAGGGGTTGACCATGACCGCGACCATCGCGGAGTCCGGCACCGGACGTGCCATGCCGCCCGTCGTCTACGTGCCGACCACGGACGAACCGGATCCGCACCAGCGCCGGGTCGTGATGCATCACGTGGAGGACGGCCGAACGGCGCTCTACACGTACTCGGCGCCCGATCGTCTGGACGACTTCTACCTGCCCGGCAGTCCTTGGATGCTGTGCGACGTACCCACCCTCCAGCGCATCCACGACGAGACGCCCTACGACCTGCTGTTCGTCGACGTCGACCCCGGGCTGCGCGAGGAGACGGCGGAGGCCACCTCGTGACGGGCGGCATCGACGTCGACCTCGGCACCCTCACCTCGATCGCCGCCCTCCTCGACCGCGGAGCGGACGACCTCGAAGGCCTCGCCGGCAGCGTGCCCGCAGGCGTCGACGCCGGCCCGATGACCGGCTTCGTCGCGAGCCTCCTCAGCCAGGTCGTCGACAGCGCCGGCAACGTGTCGACGGCGTCGACCGCGGCCGCCGATCTCGTGCGCCTCAGCGGGGACTACTACCGGAGGGCCGACGCCGAGGCCGAGGCCGACTTCGCCGACATCAAGAAGGCGATGGAGCAATGAGCGTCGACACCGAGATCCAGGGCAGCCCGGGGTCGGTCGAGTCGGTCGGCTCCTGGTTGCGCGGGTCGCTGGCACCGGCGGTCGGACGTGCCGCCGACGGCATGAACGACGCCCGCAAGTCCGCCGACGACTCGTGGCAGGGCCCGGCCGGCGACCAGTTCTCCTCGTGCATGGCGGCCGCCCGCGACAAGACGGACTCGCTCGAGAAGGCTGCGCGGACGATGGCCGACGACCTCGACGCCTTCGGGGAGAAGCTGCGTGGCTGCCAGAACGACATGGCGACGATCCGCACCGACGCGACAGCCGCCGGTCTCACGGTCGTGGGGTTCATCGTCCAGGACCCGGGCCCGGGACCGGCCCGCCCGCCCGACGGCTTCACCGGCACCCCCGAGGAGGTGGCCGTCCACAACGACAAGGTTGCCGCCTATGACGCCCATCAGGACAAGATCGAGGCCTACAACCACGCGTCGAGCGAGGCGACCCGGATCGACCGGAAGTACGCAACCGCGTGCCGCTCGCTGCAGGACGAGTACACGATCGGCCAGCACGCGTCCTGGCTGCTGACCACCGCCGACATCCTCGGCGACGCGACGGCTGGCGCGATCGGCGTCGGCATCGCCGGTAAGCGGAGCAAGCTCAACGGCCGCGCCCACGACCTCGTCGAGGAGGCGCGGCGCGCGATCGACGACCTGCAGGCCCATCCCGAGCGCTACCTCAAGCGCAAGTGGCTCATCTTCAAGACGCTGGACACCGCCAAGCTCGAGGCCGACCGCCTGGCCGTCGCCGGCAAGCTCGACGAGGCCGAGGACCTGCTGCGGCAGAGCCACCTCGCAGGCGATGCCAAGATGCCCAAGGTGCTGGGACGGGCCGGCAAGGTGCTCGGCCCGGCGGGCCTCGGCCTCGGCATCTACAACGACTACCAGGAGGGCGAGACCACCACCCAGATCGTGGTCTCGCAGGGGGTCTCGACCGGTGTCGGCATCGCCGCCGGCGCGGGCGCGACGATGCTCTCCAGCATGGCCGTCGGCGCCGCAATCGGCTCGGTCGTCCCCGGCGCAGGAACTGCCGTCGGCGCTGTCGTCGGCACCGTCGTCGGAGCGGGGATCGCAATCTTCTCGGACGGCGCCATCGACTCGCTCTTCGAGAACGGTCCCGACGTGGGCAAGGCCTTCGAAGAAGGCGTCGACGCCCTTGCCGACACGGGAAACGCGATCAAGGACGGGGTGTCCAGCGTGGGCGACAAGATCGGCGGCCTGTTCGGCTGAGCGCCCGGACGTCATTCTGCCGGCGTGGCCCCGAGCCGCGGACGCGACGGCGTGCTGCGCCGCCACGCCCGTCATCCACAGAAGGACCTCGCGGGACTTACCGAATCGCGGGCATTTCGGTAGTTTTCCAAGCATGCGATTCGGGGGAATTGTTCTGGTCACGGCGTTGACCCTCGGTGCCTGCTCGTCCGACCCGGCGCCGGTCGAACCCGCGCGATCAGCCACCACTCCGACACCCACGGCCACGGCCCCGCCCATGCCCGACCAGGCACGCGAGGACTCCCCCGAAGGCGCCGCCGCTTTCGTCAAGCACTACGTGGACGTCTTCAACTACGCAGCCGCAACGGGCGACGTGGAAGAGCTCACGCGCCTGTCCTCCCCCAGCTGCAAGGGGTGCCAGAGCTACATCAACCTCTACCGGGACACCTACGCCGCGGGTGGCTACTTCAAAGGCGGCAAGTGGAACCTCGGTGACCTGAACCTCGAGGTCGGCAACGATGAAACGTACTTGACGACCCAGGTGATGGTCGACGAGGGGACGAGCAGGTCTCGAGCCGATGCTGAAGAGGTTGGCGAGAAAGGCGAACGGAACACCATCAGCTTCGCCGCGCAGGCCACCGCCGAAGGATGGCGTCTCCAGCAGTTGGGGCTAGGTGAGGTCGAATGAAAGAGCTCAGCGTCGGCCTGTTGCTAGGAACGGTTCTGCTCTCAGGTATGTCCGCACCACCTCGCGGAGATATCGACGTTAAGCCGGTCGAACGCAGACCCTCCGTCCGGTTGGAAGGAGTCAAAGTGACTCGTCCGGCTCCACTTGGCCGGCCGCAACCGCGCCCAGCCAACGGACAACCCGTCGGATCGTCCCAGGCCAACGACCCCGCCTACGACCGCATCTACATGCAGTGCCGCGTGGATCCCGACAACTCGATCTACGGCTGCCGCGCCGCAACACCGGAAGAGACCGAACCCGAGGATCCCGACGCACCGGACCGCCGCCAGCTGACGCCCGGGGACGTCCTGCGGGCCGCACGGGAGATCGGGTTGCCCAGCCTGCAGGTCCGGATCCAGCCGGGCGAAAAGACACTCGTCAACGTCGAGACCATCTTCTACGCCGAGCCGCAGGCGTTCAGTCGCAGCATCGACCTGCTGGGGTACGACGTCGACCTCGTGGCGGAACCCGCGAGCTACCGCTGGATCCACGGCGACGGCACCACCAGGTCGACCTCCACGCCCGGCAGGCCCTACCCCGCGATGGACGTGACCCACCGCTACCGAGCGCCCTCCGACCACGTCCGCGCACGGGTCGACGTCACCTACCGGGTCCGCTACCGGGTCGACGGCGGAGCATGGCAGACGATCGGTCAGACACTCGTGGCGTCGGGCCCTGCGGCAGAGCTGGAGGTCAAGGAAGCGGCCCCGGTCCTGACGAAGCAGTGAGTGCAAGAATGGCCCCATGCGTATTGCAAGCCACATCGTCGATCTGATCGGCAACACCCCGTTGGTCCGGCTCAACTCCGTGACCGCACCCGGATCGGCAACGGTCGCCGCCAAGATCGAGTACCTCAACCCCGGCGGGAGCGCCAAGGACCGCATCGCGGTCAAGATGGTCGACGCCGCCGAGGCGTCCGGCGCGCTGAAGCCCGGCGGGACCATCGTCGAGCCGACCTCCGGCAACACCGGCATCGGCCTCGCCCTCGTGGCGCAGCAGCGCGGCTACAAGTGCATCTTCGTGTGCCCCGACAAGGTCGGCACCGAGAAGCGCAACGCGATGAAGGCGTACGGCGCACAGGTCGTGGTGTGCCCCACCGCCGTGCCGCCCGAGCACCCCGACAGCTACTACAACGTCTCGGACCGGCTCGTCCGCGAGACCGAAGGCGCCTGGAAGCCCGACCAGTACTCCAACCCGGCCGGCCCCGAGAGCCACTACGAGACCACGGGCCCCGAGATCTGGGCGGACACCGACGGCAAGGTGACTCACTTCGTCGCCGGCGTCGGCACCGGCGGCACGATCACGGGTGTCGGCCGGTTCCTCAAGGAGAAGAACCCCGACATCAAGGTCATCGGCGCCGACCCGGAGGGCTCGGTCTACTCCGGCGGCACCGGTCGCCCGTACCTCGTCGAGGGCGTCGGCGAGGACTTCTGGCCCAGCGCGTACGACCCCAGCATCCCCGACCAGATCATCGCGGTCTCCGACGCGGACTCGTTCGACATGACCCGTCGTCTCGCCCGTGAGGAAGGTCTGCTCGTCGGCGGCTCGTGCGGCATGGCGACGGTCGCCGCGCTGCAGGTCGCGGCCGAGGCCGGCCCGGACGCCCTCGTGGTGGTGCTGCTGCCCGACGGCGGTCGCGGCTATCTGGGCAAGATCTTCAACGACGACTGGATGTCGTCCTACGGCTTCCTGCGGGAGCCGCTCGACGGCACCACGCACCAGATCTCCGTCGGGGACCTGCTGCTCGGCAAGACCGGCGGCCTGCCGGCGCTGGTGCACACGCACCCGTCCGAGACGATCCGCGACGCGATCGAGATCCTGCGCGAGTACAACGTCTCGCAGATGCCCGTCGTCGGCGCCGAGCCCCCGGTCGTGATCGGTGAGGTCGCGGGCAGCGTCAACGAGCGCGCGCTCATCAGCGCCGTGTTCGAGGGCCGGGCCGAGCTGACCGACCCGGTGTCCAAGCACATGGAACCGCCGCTTCCGCTGCTCGGCTCCGGCGAGACGCTCGACGACGCGCTCAAGGCGCTCAGCGGCAGCGACGCGGTGATGGTCGTCGAGGACGGCAAGCCGCTGGGTGTCCTGACCCGCCACGACCTGCTGGGAGTGCACGTCTGATGGGCAACAGCGAGAGCGCACGCGACGAGGGCCGCACGCACGGCTTCGCGACCCGGGCGATCCACGCCGGCTACGAGCCGAACGCGGAGAACGGCGCGGTCAACGTGCCGATCTACGCCAGCTCGACGTTCGCCCAGGACGGCGTGGGCGGCATGCGCGGCGGCTACGAGTACGCCCGCACCGGCAACCCGACCCGCAAGGCGCTCGAGGGCAACCTCGCGGCGCTCGAGAACGGCACGTACGGCCGTGCGTTCAGCTCCGGCATGGCCGCGACGGACACCGCCCTGCGCTCGCTGCTGCGTCCCGGAGACCACCTGGTCGTCCCCGACGACGCGTACGGCGGGACGTTCCGCCTGATCGACAAGGTCTTCACGCAGTGGGGCATCACCTACACCCCGGCGGCGGTCAACGACCTCGACGCGATCCGTGCGGCCGTCACCCCCGCGACCAAGGCGATCTGGATCGAGACGCCGACCAACCCGCTGCTCAACATCGGTGACATCGCCGCGATCTCGGAGATCGCCCACGCGGCGTCCGCGACGTTCGTGGTCGACAACACGTTCGCCTCGCCCTACCTGCAGCAGCCGCTCACGCAGGGCGCCGACGTGGTGCTGCACTCGACGACCAAGTACGTCGGGGGTCACTCCGACGTCGTCGGCGGCGCGCTGATCACCGATGACGAGGAGCTGGACGCCGCGTTCGCGTTCCTGCAGAACGGGTCGGGCGGGGTGCCCGGACCGTTCGACGCGTACCTGACGATGCGCGGCGCCAAGACCTTGGCCGTGCGCATGAACCAGCACTGCGACAACGCCGAGGCCGTCGTGGACTTCCTGCAGGGACACCCGGCGATCTCGTCGGTCCTCTACCCCGGTCTCCCCGAGCACCCGGGGCACGAGGCCGCGGCACGTCAGATGCGCCGCTTCGGCGGCATGGTGTCCGTACGCCTGAAGGACCAGCAGGCCGCCCTGGACTTCTGCTCACGCACCGAGCTGTTCACCCTCGCCGAGAGCCTCGGCGGCATCGAGTCGCTGATCGAGCACCCCGGCGCCATGACCCACGCCTCCACGGCCGGGTCGTTGCTCGAGGTGCCGGACGACCTCGTGCGGCTGTCGGTGGGCATCGAGGACGTCTCGGACCTGATCGGTGACCTCGAGCAGGCACTGAGCTGATCACCTCACGTCGCCTCGCGCTCGTCGGCGCGGTGCTCTGGACGCTCCAGCCGCTGTACGTCCTCACCGAGCTGGTGGTCTCGCGGCACACCTCGCGGGACTACTCGCTGGCGGGGAGCACGATCAGCGACCTCGGCAACACCGCGTGCCGCTCGATCCGCGGCGACGTGCTGTGCTCGGACTGGCACGCCGGGATGAACGTGGCGTTCGTCTGGTTCGGCCTGACGCTGCTGCTGGGTGCCGTGCTGCTGGGCGGTCGTCGCCTGCCCGGCTGGACCGGGCGCGCGGCAGTCGTCCTGTGGTGCGTGGCCGGTCTCGGCACGATCGGCGTGGGTCTCGCCCCCGTGAACGAGGACGGTGCGCTGCACAGTCTCGTGGCTGTGCCGATCTTCGTGGCCCAGCCGCTGGCGCTGATCCTCATGGGGCTCAGCCTGAGGTCCCGGAGCACGATCGTCGTCGGCGGCCTGTCCGCGCTGGGCGCTGCCGGGTTCGCCACGTCGCTGCTCACCGACGCCTCGACGTACGTCGGTGCGCTCGAGCGGCTGGCCCTCTGGCCGGGCCACCCCTGGGTCGCGGTGATCGCGCTCGCACTGGCCGGACCTGGACCCCAGCGCACGACCCCGGACCCTGCCAGAATTCCTGCATGAGTCACGTGATGTTGCTGCTGGCCCACCCGCGGCCCAGCAGCTTCTGCCATGCCCTGGCCGCGCGCGTCGCCGAGCGGCTGATCGAGCTGGGGCACGAGGTCCGCTCCCACGACCTGTACGCGGAACGGTTCGACCCGATCCTGGCGACGTACGAGTCCCGCACCAGCGGGGATGCCACCGAGTCCGCGCTCGCGCACGAGGAGGACCCACTGATCAGCCTGCACCGCGAGGAGCTGCGGCAGGCGGACGGCCTGGTGGTCGTGCACCCGAACTGGTGGGGCATGCCTCCCGCGATCCTCACGGGGTGGGTCGACCGGGTCGTCGTGCCAGGAGTCGCGTACCGGCTCGCGGACGCCACCGGGTATCCCGAGCCACTGGCGCCGATCCAGCAGCTCTTCGTGGTCAACACCTCCGACACCACCGACGAGCGCGAGGAGAACCTCTACAAGGACCCCTTGGCGTCGATCTGGGGGCGCTGCATCGCGCCGTACCTGGGCGCACCCCAGGTGACCCGACGTGTGCTGAGGCCGGTGGCCGGGTCATCGGACGAGCAGCGCGCGGACTGGCTCGACGAGGTGGGAACGCTCGCCGCCGAGACGTTCGGAGCCGTCTCCTAGTCTGGAGGGCATGTCTGAACGTCGTGGTCTGCTCAGTGAGATCTCCTGGTTGCAGGTCGCCGGCAGCGTGCTCGCCGCTGTCACCGCCGCGTGGCTGGCGTCACGGCTCGGCGTCGCCGGGACGATGATCGGCGTGGCCCTGGGCAGCTTCGTGGCGACGGTCAGCTCGGCGATCTACGCCCGGACGCTCGACAAGGGCAAGACGCTGCTGGCGCAGACCGCCTCCGGGACGCTCGTGGAGAGGACGGTCCAGGACGGCGAGATCGCCGAGGCGCTGGACGACATCGCCGAGAGCGAGCGCTCGACCGTGCGGAGTGCCGAGGTCATCGAGGAGGACAAGCCCCTGCGGTGGAAGGCGATCATCATCACCACGGTCGTGGTGGCGCTGCTCGCGCTCGGCGCCATCACGACGTACGAGCTGGTGTCCGACAAGACCCTCGGCGGGTCCGGCGGCACCACGATCGGCGACACCTTCGGCGGGGGCAAGAGCGACAAGGGCGACTCCGGCGACACGAACAAGAACGACGACGACTCCGACTCCGACAAGGACAAGGACAAGGACGCCCCGGACCGGACCGACCGGACGACCGACCCGAACCGCCCGGGAAACCCGAACCCCGCGCCGACCGCGTCCACGCCGGCCCCCACCCGGACGGCGACCCCGGCCCCGACGCGGCCCACCGCGACGCCGCGCCCGGAGCCCACCTCGACGCTGGACGCCCCGGAGCCCACGGAGCCTGAGCCCCGGTCCGTGGAATGAACGCCCGACCCGCCGCGTTGACGGCACCGACTCACCGAGAGGAGCGCACACCATGACCATCTACCTGACTCCGAACATCACCGACGAGAGGATCGCCGGGATGGACATCTTCGAGGCGTTCCGGACCGGCGAGGAGCTGCTGGACTCCCGGTACCCGCGTGACGCCGCCCGGGTGCTCCGCAAGGTCGTCGACGCCGAGCCCAACCACGCCGCGGCGTGGGAGCTGCTGGGACGCGCGCACTTCGCGGCCGCCCAGCTCTGCCCTGCGGAGGACGCGTTCCGCCGCCTCGTCGAGCTCGAGCCGACCAGCGCATGGGCGCGGACCGCGCTCGGGCTGTCGCTGGACCGGCAGAGCCGTCACGGCGAGGGCGCCGTGCACCACCGCATCGCCGCGGCGATGGGCGCCTCCCCGCGGGACGCGACCCGCGTCGAGCTCGTCAACCGCCCGATGGGCTGACGACCCTGGACACCACGTGGGCGGCAGCGGCGACAGCCGTCGTGCTGATCGCCGTGCCGCCGGCGTGGTCCGTCACCCGTCACGTCGTCACCCTCGTCCACGAGGCGGGACACGCCGCCGTGGCGGTGCTGACCGGGCGACGGCTCAACGGCATCCGGCTGCACACCGACACCTCGGGGCTCACGGTGTCCAGCGGCAAGCCGCGGGGCCTCGGCATGATCGCGACCGCAGCGGCGGGCTACCTGGCCCCCGCAGCACTGGGTCTTGCTTCCGTCGGCCTCGTGGAGAGCGGCCGCACCGCCTGGGCGCTGTACGCCGGGCTGGTGACGCTGGCGCTCATGCTGGTGTTCATCCGCAACTGGTTCGGGCTCGTGGTCGTCGCTCTGAGCGCGGCGGCGGTGTCCCTGCTGGTGTGGCGTGCGCCCGAGCGGGTGCAGGACTTCGCCGCGCTGACGTTCGCGTGGTTCCTGCTGGTCGCCGCCCCGCGGACCGCGATCGAGCTGTGGCCGCACCGACGGAGAGTACGGACCCGCACGTCCGACGCCGACGTGCTCGCCCGGCTCACGGTCCTGCCCGCACCGATCTGGAACATCCTGTTCATCCTGCTCACCGGCGCTGCGCTGGCCGCCGCGGTCTGGCTCGTCGGGCCGCCCTGATTGGATGGGGGCATGTTCTCCGTCGGCACCGAGCTCGAGGGCGCCCTCGGACGCACAGGCACCATCACCACTCCCCACGGGGAGATCCGCACCCCGGCGTTCATCCCGGTCGGCACCCGGGCCACGGTCAAGGCCGTGCTGCCCGAGGCGATGGCCGATCTGGGCGCCCAGGCCGTGCTCGCGAACGCGTACCACCTGTACCTGCAGCCGGGCGCGGACATCATCGACGAGGCGGGTGGCCTGGGGACGTTCATGAACTGGCCGGGCCCCACCTTCACCGACTCCGGCGGCTTCCAGGTGCTCTCGCTGGGCGCCGGGTTCCAGAAGACGCTGTCGATGGACGCCACCGGCGTCACCGCGGACGACGTGATCGCCGAGGGCAAGGACCGCCTGGCCGTGGTCGACGACGACGGCGTGACGTTCAAGTCCCACCTCGACGGCTCCAGGCACCGCTTCACGCCCGAGGTGTCGATGCAGATCCAGCACCAGCTCGGCGCCGACATCATGTTCGCGTTCGACGAGCTGACGACGCTGATGAACACGAAGGACTACCAGGTCCAGTCGCTGGCCCGCACCCAGGCGTGGGCCCGGCGCTGCCTCGTCGAGCACCAGCGCCTCGACGTCGAGCGGGCGCACAAGCCCCGGCAGGCCCTGTTCGGGGTCGTCCAGGGCGCCCAGCACGAGGACCTGCGCCGCCAGGCCGCCCGCGGGCTGGCCGACCTGGAGCTCGACGGCTCCGGCTTCGACGGCTACGGCGTGGGCGGTGCGATCGAGAAGGAGAACCTCGGCACGATCGTGCGCTGGGTCAACGAGGAGCTGCCCGGCGACAAGCCGCGGCACCTGCTCGGCATCAGCGAGCCCGACGACCTGTTCACCGCCGTCGAGAACGGCTGCGACACGTTCGACTGCGTCTCGCCGTCCCGGGTCGCTCGCTCGTCGCGGGTGTACGCGATGACCGGCCGCTACAACGTCATGGTCGCCGCCTCACGCCGCGACTTCGGGCCCATCGATCCCGAGTGCGACTGCTATACGTGCGCCCACTACTCCAAGGCGTACCTGCACCACCTGTTCAAGACCAAGGAGTACCTCGCCGCGACGCTCTGCACGATCCACAACGAGCGCTTCACGGTCCGCCTCGTCGACGACATGCGCGACCACATCGAGGCCGGCACCTTCGCCGACTTCCGCGACGACTTCCTCGCCCGCTTCTACGCCTGACGGCGCGGTCGCCCGCGTCCCGGGGGTGTCGGATTCCCACGGGACCGTGGGAATTACGCACTCCCCTCGCGTCACAACACGCGGGGAGTGACCAATTACCACGGGACCGTGGGAAACCGTCAACCGGTCGGGCGGGGCCGGGTCACTGCCAGTAGGAGGGCTCGCGGCGCTTCAGGAGGCGGATGACGACCATCGTCAGGGGCATGACGAGCAGCTCCACCGCGCACTTGAACAAGAAGCCGACGACGAAGTAGTTGAGGAAGGCGCCGAACGTGTCGACCCCGATCGCCGACGCCGCGATCGCGCAGAAGATGAACGTGTCCGCGGCCTCGCCGACACCGGTCGAGCCCGCCAGGCGGCGCCAGAGCCCGGCCTCGGCGGACCGTGCCTTCATCCGCACCAGGACGTACGAGTTGAGGAACTGTCCCACGACGTACGCCACGAGCGACGCCGCGACGATCTGCACGCCCGACCAGACGACACTCTCGAACGCCTCCTGGTTGTCGTAGAACTCCGCGCTCGGCAGCTGCATGACGACCAGGAACGTCACGAACGTCATGATCGCGGTGCCGAACCCCACGAGGATCGCCCGGCGCGCGGCCCGCAGCCCGTACACCTCGGAGATGACGTCGCCGATGATGTACGCCAGCGGGAACAGCACCGCCCCGCCGTCGGAGAACACCGGGATGATCTGCACGGGGCCGATCGACACGTCGCCGGAGAAGAACTGGGTGCCCTTGGTCGCGGCGATGTTCGACACCACCAGGACGACGCAGAACACCGCGAGCAGGATGTCGTAGTAGGACGATCCGCGCGAGGCGAAGTGGACCTCGCGCTCCGCCCGGGCCGAGGTGTCCGCAGAGCTCATGTGCCCCATCCTGCCAGCCACCCACCCCTCTGGGAGAATCGCTGCATGACCGCGCTCCCGACTCGCACCGACGTGCTCGTCGTCGGCGCCGGACCCGCCGGATCGGCTGCCGCGGCCTGGGCCGCCCGCTTCGGAATCGACACCGTCCTGGCCGACGCAGCCACGTTCCCGCGGGACAAGACGTGCGGCGACGGCCTCACGCCGCGGGCGATCGCCGAGCTCGAGCGCCTGGGGCTGGGCGACTGGGTCCGCAGCCACGGCACCAACCGCGGGCTCCGCGCAGCCGGCTTCGGCCAGGAGCTGCTGCTCCCATGGCCCGGCGGCTCCCTGCCCGATTACGGCTCCGCGGTCCCCCGCACCGAGCTGGACGACAAGCTCTTCCGCGTCGCCGTCGAGGCGGGCGCGACCCCGTTCGAGGGAGCCCGCGCCGTCGACGCCGTCCGCGACGACAGCGGCCGTGTCACGGGCGTGGTGTTCCACCTGGGCAAGGAGCGCACCCCACACACCGTCCACTGCAGCCGGTTGATCGTCGCCGACGGCGTCCGCTCCCCGCTGGGCCGCGTGCTGGGCCGCGAGTGGCACCGCGACACCGCGTACGGCGTGGCCGGGCGCTCGTACGTCAAGTCCGGGCGCAGTGACGACCCGTGGATCTCGTCGCACCTCGAGCTGCGCGGACCCGCCGCGAACGGCTCGGGTGACGAGCTGCTGCCCGGTTACGGCTGGATCTTCCCCCTCGGCGACGGCGAGGTGAACCTCGGCGTGGGCGCCCTGGCTACTGCCAAGCGTCCCGCCGACCTGCAGATCCGCCCGCTGATGGAGCACTACGCGAACCTGCGCCGCGAGGAGTGGGACCTCAGCGGCGAGCTCCGCATCCCGACCAGCGCCCTGCTGCCGATGGGCGGCGCCGTCTCCGGCGTCGCGGGCCCCAACTGGGCGCTCGTCGGCGACGCGGCCGGCTGCGTCAACCCGCTCAACGGCGAGGGCATCGACTACGGGATGGAGACCGGGCGCGAGGCGGCCGAGCTGCTGCGCTCCGGGACGGACCTGGACGCTGCCTGGCCGGCGCTGCTCACGAGCCGGTACGGCGAGGCGTTCTCGATCGCGCGCCGGCTGGCGGGCCTCATCACGGTCCCCCACCTGCTGCCGACCGCTGGGCCCGTCGGCATGCGCTCGCACCACCTCATGACGTTCGCCCTGCGCGTGATGGGCAACCTGGTCACCGACGAGGACCGCGACCTGACCGCTCGCCTGTGGCGCTGGGCCGGACGTCAGTCCGTGCGCCTGGACGACCGACCGCCGTTCTCGTCCTGACCCGCGGGACGCACGAAGGGCCCGGCCGGAGCCGGGCCCTTCGTGATGCAGCAGTGGATCAGCTCGCAGGCGGAGCCGGGGGCGCCGGCGGAGCGGGCGGGTCCTGGGGCGCAGCCGGGGGCGGCGGCGTCTGACCGGCAGGCGGCGCGGCCGGAGGCGGCGTCTGAGCCGGAGGCGGCGTGTAGGTCTGCGGGGCCTGGTTCGGCGCTGTCTGGCCGTGGGGCGCGTGGCCCGTGCCGTTGCCGTTGCCGCCCTTGTTGATCGGCGGGATCTTCTCACCCGAGTCCTTGAACAGCAGGGCGAGGAAGACCACGAACACCAGCAGCAGGACGATCAGGATCCAGCCGGACCAGCCCGGACCGACCGAGATGTCCTCGAGGAAGTCGGGGACGTCGACCGTGAAGGGCTTGATGATGAGGATGAGGGTCGAGATCACCGCGAGGGCGAGCGACACCAGCGTCCACGGCACCTCCTTGGGCAGAGCGTCCCCGGCGAACACCCGCGCGACGACGAGCGCGAAGGAGGCGATGAGCAGCAGGCACGCCAGCGTTCCCCAGCCGTCCCACGCGTTCGTGACGTTCTCCGACTGCCCGCCACCGCTGATGCGGATGTAGGCGCCGAAGAAGGTCAGGATGATCGCGAGGGCGCCCGAGACGAGGGCTCCTTGCGTGTTGATGCCTAGTGACTTTAAGTCAACGGCCATGACAAATTACTCCCAACGATGAATGATGACGCCCCGAACATAGTCGTGATGGGTCACCTCGGATAGTCATTTCGCGCTTGCGTCGCCCCGCGAGTCGCAATCACCGGTGTGGTATCGGACGCGTCCCGGCAGCCGCGCGCAGCACCCCTGGAACCAGCAGTGCGGCACAATCGCGGCATGGAAGCTGATGTCATCGTCGTCGGAGCGGGACTGGCCGGGCTCGTGGCCACCGCGGAGCTCGTGGAGGCCGGCCGCAGGGTCCTCCTGGTGGACCAGGAGGGTGAGCAGGGCATGGGTGGCCAGGCGTACTGGTCGTTCGGTGGCCTGTTCCTGGTCGACTCGCCCCAGCAGCGCCGCATGGGCATCAAGGACTCGGTCGACCTGGCGCTCCAGGACTGGATGGGCAGCGCCCAGTTCGACCGGGACGAGGACCGCTGGCCGAGGCGGTGGGCCGAGGCGTACGTCCACTTCGCCGCGGGCGAGAAGCAGGCCTGGCTCAAGGAGAAGGGGCACAGCATCTTCCCGGTCGTCGGCTGGGCCGAGCGCGGCGGCGGACTGGCCGGCGGGCACGGCAACTCGGTCCCCCGCTTCCACATCACGTGGGGCACGGGGCCGGGGATCGTCGAGCCGTTCGAGAGGATCGTCCGCGAGGGCCACGCCCGGGGCCTGGTGCAGTACGCGTTCCGGCACCGTGTCGACGAGCTCGTCGTGACGAACGGCGTCGTCACCGCCGTCACCGGGCAGGTGCTGGAGCCCACGGACGCCGAGCGCGCCGCCCCGACCTCCCGCACGTCCATCGGCGACTTCACCGCCTCCGCGCAGGCGGTGATCGTCACCTCCGGCGGCATCGGCGGCAACCACGACCTCGTGCGGGCCAACTGGCCCGAGCGCCTCGGCACCCCGCCGGAGCACATGATCTCCGGCGTCCCGCAGCACGTGGACGGCCGGATGCTGGGCATCGCGGAGAAGGCCGGCGCCAGCCACATCAACCGCGACCGCATGTGGCACTACGTCGAGGGGATCAAGAACTGGGACCCCATCTGGCCCATGCACGGCATCCGCATCCTGCCCGGCCCGTCGTCGCTGTGGCTCGACGGCAGTGGTCAGCGGCTCCCAGTCCCGGGCCTGCCGGGCTTCGACACCCTCGGCACGCTCAAGCTCCTGCGCCGAAGCGGCCACGACCACTCGTGGTTCGTGCTCACCCAGGCGATCATCGAGAAGGAGTTCGCCCTGTCCGGCCAGGAGCAGAACCCCGACCTGACCGGCAAGAGCATCCGGACGCTCGTGAAGGAGCGGCTCTCCAAGGGCGCCACGAGCCCGGTCGAGGCGTTCAAGCGCAACGGTGAGGACTTCGTGGTCGCCGACACCATCGAGGAGCTCGTCGCCGGCATGAACGCACTCACCCCCGAGGCCCCGCTCGACCTGGAGGTCGTGCGCCGCCAGGTGCTGGAGCGCGACCGCGAGCTCGACAACGACTTCACCAAGGACCTGCAGATCGCCGCCATGCGGCAGGCACGGTCGTACCGCGGCGACCGGCTCATCCGGGTCGCGAGCCCGCACAAGATCCTGGACCCCGCGAAGGGGCCGCTCATCGCGGTCCGCCTCCACGTCCTGACCCGCAAGTCGCTCGGCGGGCTGGAGACCGACCTCGACTCACAGGTGCTGGGCCTCGACGGGGAGCCGATCGAAGGCCTCTACGCCGCAGGCGAGGTCGCCGGATTCGGCGGCGGCGGCGTCCACGGGTACAACAGCCTCGAGGGGACGTTCCTCGGCGGATGCCTGTTCAGCGGGCGGGCCGCCGGACGCGCCGCGGCTCGCCAGGTCGGCTGACGCTTGGCTTGTCGCGACGCCATCCGTACGGTTGGGGCATGACCCTCGCACCTCTCGTGGAGCTCAACGACGGACGGCAAATGCCCGTCCTGGGCTTCGGCACGTACTCGATCGACGACCCGGCCATCTTCACCGAGGCGCTGGCCGCCGGATACCGCCTGCTCGACACCGCGACCCGCTACGAGAACGAGACGGCCGTCGGGCAGGGCATCGCCGACTCCCCGGTCTCGCGTGACGAGCTGTTCGTCACCACCAAGCTGCCCGGCAGCGGCCACGGCACCGACGGACCGCGTCGCGAGCTGGAGGCCTCGCTCGAACGTCTCGGCCTCGACCACGTCGACCTCTACCTGATCCACTGGCCGAACCCCAGCGCCGACCTGTTCGTCGAGACGTGGAAGGCGTTCCTGGAGCTGCGCGAGGCGGGTCTGACCCGGTCGATCGGCGTCTCCAACTTCCTGCCCGAGCACCTCGACCGCATCGTCGCCGAGACGGGTGTCGCTCCCGCGGTCAACCAGGTCGAGCTGCATCCCTACCTCCCCCAGACCGAGCAGCGCGCGGCCGACGAACGGCTCGGCACGATCACCCAGAGCTGGACGCCACTGGGCCGCAAGAGCGATCTGCTCGAGCAGCCGGTGCTGGCCTCGATCGGTCGCAAGCACGACCTCTCCCCCGCCCAGGTCGTCCTGCGGTGGCACACGCAGATCGGCGCGGCACCGATCCCGAAGTCCGCGACGCCCGAGCGGTTCCGGAGCAACCTGGACATCTTCGACGTCGAGCTCGACGCGGACGACATCGAGCAGATCGCCGGCCTCGAGAACGGCCAGCGCATCGGCGGCGACCCGCGGACGCACGAGGAGTACTGAGTCCGTCCTAGCGCATGGCCGCGGCGACGACCTCGAGCGGCGGCAGGGCATGGCTGTAGCGGAAGCCCTGTGCCTCGTCACAGCCCCGGTCCCGCAGGTACGCCTCCTGCGCGTCGGTCTCGACGCCTTCGCCGACCACGGTCATGCCGAGCGTGTGCGCCATGACGATGATCGCGTTCACGATGGCGGCGTCGGAGGCGTCCTCGACCACGTCGGAGATGAAGGAGCGGTCGATCTTGATCTTGTCGATCGGGAACCGGGTCAGGTAGGCCAGGCTCGAGAACCCGGTGCCGAAGTCGTCGATGACGATCGCGACGCCGAGCGACCGCACCGTCCGCATCAGCTCGATGACCTCGGCGGGGTTCTCCATGAAGATGCCCTCGGTGATCTCCAGCTCGAGCCGCTCGGGAGGCAGACCCGAGTCGCGCAGGGCCCCACGCAGGACGTCCAGCCACGAGCTGTCGTTCAGCTGACGCGGGGAGACGTTCACGGCGAGCTTGAGCGGGATCCCGATCTGCTCGGACATCGTCAACGTGTCGACGCACGCCTGCCGCAGCACCCACTCCCCCAGCCGGATGATGAGGCCGTTGTCCTCGGCAGCGGGGATGAACCGGTCCGGCGTGATGTCCCGCCCGTCGGACGTGCGCCACCGGGCGAGCGCCTCGACCCCGACGAGCTCGCCCGACTGGAGATCGACCTGCGTCTGGTACGACACCGAGATCTCGTCGCGGTCGAGGGCGTGCCGCAGGCCCGCAGCCATCGCGAGCTTGTCGTTGGTCGCGTCCAGCATCGAGAACTCGAAGGACCGGTAGGTGTTCCGCGACGACGTCTTCGCCTGGTACATCGCGGTGTCCGCGTGCTTGAGCAGGGTCGTCGGGTCGCTGCCCGCCAACGGGAACATCGCCACCCCGACGCTCGCGGTCACGATCAGCTCGTGACCGCTGCAGTCGATCGGCTCGGGGATGGCAGCCAGGAGCGCCGTCACCCGTTGCTGCACCTGCTCCTCGCCGTCGATCCCCGTGAGGACGAGGACGAACTCGTCGCCGCCGAGACGCGCCACGAGGTCGTCGGGTCCCGCGTGCTCACGGAGGCGCTCGGACAGCTTGACCAGCAGCTCGTCGCCGATGTGGTGACCCAGGGAGTCGTTGACCCGCTTGAAGTGGTCGACATCGATCAAGGCGACCGCCACGCCGCGACCGTGGCGCACCGCGAGCCGGAGGTCGTAGTCGAGCCGCTCGAACAGCTTGGTGCGGTTGGGCAGGTCGGTCAGGAAGTCGTAGTGCGCCATGTGCCGGATGAACTCCTCGGCGTGGCGACGCTGCGTGATGTCGTACGCCACGGACAGGAACCCGGTCACCTCGGCGTCCTCGCTCGCGATGAGCGAGATGGCCTCGTTGACGGGGATCGTGGAGCCGTCCTTGCGGCAGTAGTCCACCTCGCGCTCGTCGACCGCGTTCGGCCGGGTCGCCAGCAGCGGCATGTCGCCGCCGACGCCCTCGCGCAGGGCACCGATGGGAGACCCGACCAGCTCGTCGCGGTCGAAGCCCAGCAGCCGTTCGGCGGCGGGATTCGCAGTGACGATCGTGCCGTCCGGGTCCGAGGCGATGATGCTGAACGGCAGGTTGTCGAGGATCGAGCGGCGCATCCGGTCGGCGTGCTTCGCCGTCTCGATGGCCTGCACCATGAGGCGCTCGGTGATGTCGATGACCGAGGCGAGGACGTGCTGCTCGTCGTGGACCTGGATCGGGTTGAGGCCGATCTCGAC
Organism: Aeromicrobium chenweiae; assembly: GCF_003065605.1. GTDB lineage: Bacteria > Actinomycetota > Actinomycetes > Propionibacteriales > Nocardioidaceae > Aeromicrobium > Aeromicrobium chenweiae. Next base: position 2,225,928 of record NZ_CP026952.1, read on the forward strand.
CGGGACCTCGCTGCCGTCCCGGCGCCGGCCGAACAGCTCGCGTCCCGCCCCCATCTCCCGGCGGGCGGGCCGCGTGAAGAATCCCTCGCGGTACGAGCGGTGCGGCTCGCGGAACCTCTCGGGGATGAGCTCCTCGATCCCCATCGCCAGCATCTCGTCGCGGGTGTAGCCGAACAGCGCCTCCGTCTGCGTGTTGACGAGGGTGATGCGCCCACGCGGGTCGATCATCAGCATCGCGTTCGGCGTGGCCTCGATGATCTGGCGGAGCATCGTGCTCTCGTCACCCGCGCGGTCGATGAGCTCGGAGCCCATGCGGGAACCTCCCAGGTGACGTGTCGGCGCGGGCCGAGCTGCTCCCGGCCCGACTATTGTGCCCGCTCGGAGGCCCACAGGACTACATTTCGACCATGACCGCCGTCGCACTCGTCCTCGCCGCCGTGGCCGCCCTCCTCCACGTGCTGATCTTCGCGATGGAGTCGCTGCGCTGGCGCGAGCCGGCCACGTGGCGCAGGTTCGGGATCACCTCCCAGGCGGACGCCGACACGACCGCGCCGATGGCGTACAACCAGGGGTTCTACAACCTGTTCCTGGCCGTCGGCACCGCGGTCGGCGTCGTCGTCGTGGCCGCGTCCGACAGCCACGACACGATCGGCTGGACGCTAATCGTGTTCGCGTGCGCGAGCATGCTCGCGGCGGCCCTCGTGCTCATCTCGACCGGTGCGTCGTACGCCCGTGCCGCGGCGATCCAGGGCGTGCCGGCCCTGCTGGCGGTCGTCACCGCACTCGTCGCGGCGAACTGACGGCCGGGGCGTCGGGCCCCCTCGTTAGGGTGAGTCCGTGCTTCGTATCGCGACCGTCAACGTCAACGGCATCCGTGCCGCCCACAACAAGACCCGTGGCCAGTCGGCCGGCCTGAGCGAGTGGCTCGCCGCCCGCGACGTCGACGTCGTGACGCTGCAGGAGGTTCGCGCACCCGACGAGATCGTGCACCAGATCCTGGCCGACACCGGCTACCACGTCGTCCACAGCGAGGCGGCGGCCAAGGGCCGCGCCGGCGTGGCGGTCCTCAGCCGGACCCCGCCCACCGCACATCGCGTGGGCAACGGCGACGAGTTCTTCGACGACTCCGGTCGGTGGATCGAGGCCGACATCCCGCTGGCCGACGGCTCGATGCTGACGGTCGTCTCGGCCTACGTGCACTCCGGCGAGGCCGGAACGCCCCGCCAGGAGGAGAAGTACCGCTTCCTGGACCAGATGGTCGTCCGCCTGGCGGAGATCCGCGCCACGGGCGCCCACGCGGTCGTCACCGGCGACCTCAACGTCGCGCACACCGAGCGCGACATCAAGAACTGGAAGGCGAACCGGAAGAAGGCCGGCTTCCTGCCCGAGGAGCGCGCGTACTTCGACCGCTTCATGGGCGAGCTGGGCTGGGTGGACGTGCACCGCAGCCTGGCCGGCGACGTCGACGGGCCGTACACGTGGTGGTCCATGCGCGGGAAGGCGTTCGACACCGACGCCGGCTGGCGCATCGACTACCAGCTCGCGACGCCCGAGCTCGCGGCCACCGCACGGCTCGCCACGGTCGACCGCGCGATCAGCTGGGCCGAGCGCTGGTCCGACCACGCACCGCTCGTCATCGACTACGACCTCTGACCCCTCGAGATCCGCGCGTCGGACGCCCGGACAGATACATAATGTCGTGATACTTTTAGTTGCATGACGCAACCTCATGTGGACGAGCTGGCTCACGCCCTGCGTGAGTTCGCCCTGTCCCTCGTGCGCGACGCCCCCCAGAGCTCCCTCAGCCGCACCGCCGCCGCCACGCTCTCCGTCCTGGAGCGGCTGGGTCCCCAGCGCATCACGAGCCTGGCCGAGCACGAGTCCGTCACGCAGCCGGCGATGACCGGTCTCGTCCACCGGCTCGAGGCCGGCGGGCTCGTGACCCGCCGGCCCGATCCCGTCGACGGACGCGCCTGCCTGATCGCCATCACGGAGATCGGCGCCAAGGAGCTCTGGGCGCGGCGCGACGCCCACGACGCGGCCATCGCGGCCCGTCTGCAGACCCTTCCCCCGTACGACCGCGCGCTCCTTGCGGCGGCCGCCCCTGCCATCACCCGCCTCATGGAGTCCCATGTCTGACCACAGCTCCCTGTTCAAGCAACCGAAGGCCGTCTACGCCGTCGCCTTCGCCTGCGTCATCTCGTTCATGGGGATCGGGCTCGTCGACCCCATCCTCCCGGCCCTGAAGAGCCAGCTCGACGCGACCGAGAGCCAGGTGACGCTGCTGTTCACCAGCTACCTGGTGGTCACGGCCGTGGCCATGCTCGCGACCAACTGGGTCTCCAGCCGGCTCGGCGCCAAGCGCACGCTCCTGACCGGTCTGGTCATCATCGTCATCTTCGCGGCGCTGGCCGGGTCGACCGACACGATCTCGGGGATCGTGGCGTTCCGCGCCGGGTGGGGCCTGGGCAATGCGCTGTTCATCGCGACATCGCTGGCCGCGATCGTGGCGAGCGCCCGCGGCGGCTTCGCCGGGGCGATCATCCTCTACGAGGCGGCACTCGGTCTCGGCATCGCGGCCGGCCCGCTCGTCGGCAGCGCCCTGGGCAACATCAGCTGGCGCGGACCGTTCTACGGCGTCGCGGCCCTGATGTCCATCGCGCTGGTGGCGACGTTCTTCCTGCTGCCCGCGACGCCCAAGCCCGACCACCGCACCGCGTTGAGCGCTCCGCTGAAGGCGTTGACCCACCGCGGGCTGGCCACGATGAGCATCACCGCGCTGCTGTACAACTGGGGCTTCTTCACGATGCTGGGCTACGCCCCGTTCCCGATGGCCCTGTCGATCACGGCCCTGGGCTGGGTGTTCTTCGGCTGGGGCGTCCTCGTCGCGTTCTTCTCGGTCATCGGCGCCCCCTGGCTGCAGCGCAGGTTCGGCACCGCCGTGTCGCTCTACGGCTCGCTCACCCTCTTCGCCGTCGACCTCGGGGTCATGGCGATCAGCCCGACGAACCAGACGCTGATGGTCGGCGCGGTCGTCGCCGCCGGCATCTTCATCGGCATCAACAACACCCTGATGACCCAGGCCGTCATGCTCGTGTCACCGGTCGAGCGTCCGGTCGCGTCCGCCGCGTACGGCTTCGTGCGCTTCATCGGCGGCGGACTCGCCCCGTTCGCAGCCGGCAAGCTGGTCGAGCACCTCAACGTCCACGTGCCGTTCGCCCTCGCGGCGGTGGTCGTGCTGGTCAGCGTCGGCGTGCTCTCGACAGGTCACCGGCTGCTGGCCGACGCCGATGCCGGCGTCGACGAGGACGGTCACCCCGTCGACGACGTCGAGGACGTCGAGGGTGAGGTCGCCGACGAGTTCGGCGGCGCCCCCGGTGCCATCGACGAGGTCGTCAACGGCCGCTGAGCCCGGGCACGGCGAAGGGGACACGCACCGTGGTGCGTGTCCCCCGGGTCGAGGAAGGACGCCCACCCCCCGATGAGCGTCCCCCCGTTCGTGGGAAGGCCTAGTTGAACTTGACCTTCATGCTGGTGCCCTTCTCCTGCAGGACACGCATCTTCACACCGGCCGCGGGCAGCTTCACTCCGTGGTTCGGCAGCTCGGCGTACCAGTACTTCTTGGTGTCGTCGAACAGCGGCTTGGCGGCCTGGCCACGGATGTAGCTCGGCTTGCCGTTGGTGTGAAGCGTCATCGAGTCCGCCTTGTGCAGCGAGAACGGCGCGTCGTACATCTGGATGCGCGCCCGCCACGGGGCTCCGGTCACGATGTTGATGATCGGTGCCGGGTTGGCGTCGATGATGAGGTTGCGGCCCGTACCCGGGTGCTCGTTGGTGTTGTTGTCCGCCTGGGAGGTGTCCCAGTAGGAGACGAGCAGACCGTGACCGTACTTGTAGTGCTCCACCCAGTCCGGCTTCGTGTTCATGAAGCCGAAGTTGTACGGACCGGTCTTCAGGTACTTGTCGTACGAGACGTACGACCGGTGGCCGGCGATGTAGTAGTTGTCAGCCTTCAGGGTCGTCGTCGCTCCGACGATCGAGAAGCCGTCGAACGTCCACGCGGTCCCCCCGGTCTCGGCACCGTCGCTCAGCAGCGTCTGACCGCCCGCCGTGATCGCGATGTCGTCGGCGTAGAGCCCGGCCTGGGCCAGCCCGCCGTCGGTCTTGTAGTAGAAGCGCAGCTTGATCTTCTGACCGTCGTACGCCGAGAGCGGGACCTGCAGGTCCGCCCACGTCGCCTGCTCGCCATCGATCGCCGGCGAGCCGGACGGGTCGGCGGGGATGGGTTTGCCGTTGATCGTGCCGGCCAGCGACGTCCACGTCTTGCCCGCGTCGGTCGACGCCTGGACGTACGCGTAGTCGTAGCCCTCCTCGATCGAGTAGCGGACCTTCGCCGTCAGCTGTCCCCCGGTCTTGCCCGTCAGGTCGACGTCCGTCGTCTGCGAGTTCGCCAGGTCGTCGCCGGAACCGGAGAAGAACTGCTTGGAGCCCGACGCCGGCGCACCGTTGTTGATCAGCACGTCCTTCTGCGGCAGGACCACGACCGCGGCCTGGGCCTTCTTGGAGTTGTACTCCTGCGGGCCGAGGTTCAGCGTCTTCTTCTCCTTGGTCCCGACCACCTCGTAGTCGAGCCAGCCCAGCTGCAGCTTGTTCCAGGCACCGAGGTCACCAGGTCGCGTGCCGAGCGCCTCGCCCTTCGCGTTGAGCCGGGACTGGGCCATCAACGTCCAGTACTCGCTGTTGTTGTCGCCCTTCCCGGACGTGTCGTAGTCGTCCGGCAGACCGAGGTCGTGACCGAACTCGTGGACGAAGACCGACAGTCCGCCGTTCTCCGGCTGGGCCGTGTAGTCGCCGACCCAGACGCCGGTGTTGCCGACCTGGGTGCCGCCGAGCGGGTTCTGGGCCGGCCCGGTGATGCCGGCGTCGGTGCCGAACGCGTACCAACGGTGCGACCAGATCGCGTCCTCACCCTGCTGCGGGTCACCGTCCGCCTCGTCGCCACCTGCGTGGACGATCTGGAAGTGGTCGATGTAGCCGTCGGGCTCGTTGAAGTCACCGTCGCCGTCGAAGTCGTAGCGGTCGTACTGGTCGTACGAGGCGATCGTCTTCTTGATCTGCGCGTCGGTCTTCCCCGCGGCCTTCTGGTCGGCGACCCACGCGGTCAGCGAGTCCTGGATCAGGTTCCAGACCGTCTGGTAGGACTCGTCACGGCCGTAGCGCGCCTCGTTGTAGGGCACCTTGACCCAGTCCTGGACCTGGCCGTCGACCGTGTAGCGACCCGAGGACTGGGTCTCGTAATAGGTCTTGACCGACTCGACGCCCTTGCCGGTGCCGAAGTACAGGTCCTGGTAGTGCTTGCGGTTGTAGTTCTTCTGCCAGACCGTCGAGTTGTCCTTCGTCCGGTCGGGGGCGGGGATCTGGTTGCGCAGCGGCCCGTCGAACGTCGTGGGTCCCTCGACCGTCGGATCGGTGTCCTTGTCGGGGAAGTCAGGGTGACGCTGGTTGCCGAACTCGGTGAGGATGACGAAGATCTTGTCGGCGCGCTCCTGCTCGAGCTCGACGTACTGGTCCTTCTTCTTCTTGTTCTTGATCGCCTTCAGCTGCTTCGACGTGGCCTTCTTGTTGGCCAAGGCGGCAGCGTCCGCCGGGCTGTACCCCTTGCCGACCTTGACGACGCTGGTGCCCGAACGGGTCTGCGCCTTGGCGTCGCCGTCGAGGACCGAGGTGATGCCGGTCTCGCGCAGTGCCCGGCGCTTGGACTCCAGCGGGTTGGGCAGCTCGTCCTTGCCGATCTTCGACGGCCGGTCGTTCGCGTTGGTCGGTGGTGCGGGTGCCGCCGTGCCCGGTGAGGCGTACGCCAGACCGAGTGAGGCAGCGAGTGTGAGGCCGACGAGGCCTGAGGTCACACGCTTCACTGTTCCCCCTTGGGGTTCCGAGATACGGGGGCACGATCGAGCCTCCGCTGATGAGGCCCGCCCTCGTGGGGCGGGCCGGGGTACAACGGAGTCAACTTAGGTAATTTTCAGGAGGAACGACAGTCTTGTACTTCTGGCCAGATCGGACTATAAGCCCGTAGTCCTTTCGGGCCATGGCTCGGTCCCGTTACCGTGGGCGGATGAACTCGTTGCTGAAACACCCCGTCCGCGCGGTCGCCGTGGCCGCGCTCCTGTCGCTCGCGACCATCTCCCCCGCCGCGGCGGTCTCGTCCTCGACGTACGAGTCGCAGGTCATCAGCCGGACCAACCACGTCCGCGCGGACCACGACCGGGTGAAGGTCAAGGCGCAGTCGTGCGTGGACCGCTGGGCCGAGGGGCAGGCCCGCTGGATGGCCAAGCACGGCAACCTGCAGCACCGCAAGGGACGCCTCGCGAAGATCCTGAAGGACTGCAAGCTGACCGGCGTCTCGGAGAACATCGCGTACGGCTACGGCTCGGGCAACAAGACCGTGAACGCCTGGATGAAGTCGAGCGGCCACCGCCACAACATCCTGGCGAGCAAGATGCGCTACGTCGGCGTCGGCGCGGTCAAGGACTCCGACGGCGTGTGGTGGGTCGCGCAGGTCTTCGGCACGAAGAAGTGATCGGCGGGGCTCGGGCGTTCATCCAGATTTTGCATGTTCGCGACGCGAACCCCCTCCACAACGGCGTTTTCGTGCCCTAGGCTCATGGCCAGTTGCACGACGTTGGGCCGTACGAATGAATGAGTTTCACTTACGGGTGTCTAGTTCTTCTCGAAGGTTGGATGTACGTCGCGACCGCCTCTCGCGGCAGGCGCGGGGGGTTTCTCGCCCATGAGGAGCAGGACATGGCAACAGGCACGGTCAAGTGGTTCAACGCCGACAAGGGCTTCGGCTTCATCGCCCCCGACGACGGCAGCGAGGACGTGTTCGCGCACTTCTCCGCGATCCAGACGAGCGGCTACCGCTCGCTGAACGAGAACCAGAAGGTCGAGTTCGACGTGGAGCAGGGCCAGAAGGGTCTGCAGGCGGCGAACATCCGTCCGCTCTGACACCACGCAGCGAACCCCCGGAGCATCGCTTCGGGGGTTCGTCGCGCTCGGGCGGACCGGACTAGAGGTGTCCGCCCTCGTCCCACGCGCGCCGGGCGAACTCGTCGCCCGGGGTCGACGGCAGGAAGCTGACGTCGCCGGCCGGTCGCGGGCTCGGCGGTGCGAGGCGGTGGGCCGGGAAGAGGCGGGAGGCCTCGGCCAGCAGGCTCGGGTCGATGTCGAAGGACGTCTCGTCCATGGCAGTCTCCCTCGGTAGGCAACGGATGACATGAGGATATCCTCATGTTTGCCACCCGGGGACCCCTACCGAGAAGTAGTTTTCGCGGTCTCCACCGTGGTGACGGCCGTCGGCGCGCTCGGGTCGGGCACGGAGACGTTCGTCGTCAGCACGCTCGCCGTGAACAGCGTCAGCAGCCCCGTGGCCACCAGCAGCCCCATGGGCTTGCTCATGCCGACTCCCTCCCCCGTCGTCCTGCCGCTCACAGAGCGGCACGCACGACAGTAGCGGCGCCAGGCACCCCCCGGGGCCTTTCCGCCAAAATAAAATAATTCGCCGACGAGTCACGTACGGACAGCGAGGAGTCACGTACGGATCCGTGCGTGACTCCTCGGCGTCCGTGCGTGACTCGTCGGCGTCCGTGCGTGACTCGTGGGCGTCTGTGAGGGCGGTCAGACGGTGACGCGGAAGATGCGGTCGTCGCCCTTGGTGGGGTCGCCGCGGCCGTCGGTGTTGCTCGTGGTCACCCACAGGGCACCGTCCGGGGCGACGGCGACCGTGCGGATGCGCCCGTGGTCGCCCGCGAAGTGGGCTACGGGCTTCCCGGCGCTCTCCCCGTCGAGCGGGACCGCGAACAGGCACTCGCCCTGCAGCGCCCCGACGTACGCCGTCGACTTCGTGATCGCGACCCCGGACGGCGAGCACTCGTCGGTCCCCCACGTCACCTTCGGGTCGATCAGGTCGCCGTCACCGCCCTTGCCCTCCACCTGCGGCCAGCCGTAGTTGCCGCCGCGCTCGATGAGGTTCAGCTCGTCCGCGCTCTTCTCACCGAACTCCGCCGCCCACAGCCGGCCGTCCTGGTCCAGGGCGAGGCCCTCGATGTTCCGGTGCCCGTACGACCAGGTCCGGTTGCCGAACGGGTTGCCGGTCACGGCCTTGCCGTCCCGGTCGATCCGCAGCACCTTGCCGGCCAGGGAGTCGCGGTCCTGCGCGAGCTCACCGTTGCCTGAGTCCCCCGTCGAGACGTAGAGGGATCCCTCGTCGTCGAACAGCAACCGGCCGCCGTGGTGCCGCGACCCGATCGGGATGCCGGTGAGGATCGGCTCGGGATCGCCCACCGAGTCCCCGTCGAGACGCATGCGGACGACCCGGTCGTCCGACGCCGTCGTCATGTACGCGAACAGCGTGCTGTCGTCCCCCGGCGCGAGCGCGATGCCGAGCAGACCGCCCTCCCCACCGGGGACTCCGTTGGAGCCGGCCACCGAGCCGAGCGTCGTGGTCGTGCCGTCGACCGAGACCCGGACGATGCTGCCGTCGTCGCGCTGCGAGACCAGGGCGTCGCCTCCGGGGAGGAACGCGATCCCCCACGGCACGTTCAGCCCGGTCGCGATCGTGGACGCGATCTGCGGTGTGCCCGCAGCGGGTGCGGCCGACGTCGAGGGGTCGGGGGCGGTGGTCGCGGGAGCGGTCGAGGACACCTTCGGCCTCGGGTCGTCCCGATCCCGGCTGCACCCGAGCAGCGTGACGGCGCCGACTGCGGCGAGACCGGTCAGGAGTGAACGTCGTTCCATGAACAGATCATGCCCGCTTCCGGCACGTCGTGCCGGGTCCCGGCGGCCGAGGCCGGATCAGGCGATGCCGCTGCGCATCTGGCCGAGACGCGTGCGGTACTCGGTGAAGGGCACCCGGTCGACGTTCAGCGGCGGCTCGAGCTCCCGGATCACCTGTCGCTCCAGATCACGCAGCTCCGCGCGGTCCTCGCCGACCCAGCTGGAGACGGACAGGTGCTCCAGCATCCAGTCGGTCATCACCTCGTCGTCCAGGGTCGCCATCCTCAGGTGCCCTCGCAGCACCGTCGCCAGGTTCATCCGGAACGTCGACGCGCGAGCCAGGCCGTGCAGCTGCACACGGTCGATGTGCTCGCGCAGGGTGGTCACCGGCTCGGCGGCCGGGAGCCGTCCGGAGCCCCCGACCTGTCCGACGAAGATCAGTCCCGCGCGTACCGGCAGCCGGAGGCAGCGGTTGAGCTCGCGCGCGCCGACGGGGTCCACGATCCAGCCGTACAAGCCGGGCGTCTCGGGCAGGCCGGAGAGATCCGACGCCGGGACGGCCTGGCTGGCATCTGCCAGCTCGTGCGCGACCGACGCCACGGGAGAGATCTGGACGACCGGCGCGAGGTCCGGCGCCTCGGCGGGCTCCGCGTCGGGCGGGTCGACCGACTCCGCGTCGGGCGCGGCGGTGCTCACCGAGATCGCCAGGCCGACGTCACCCGACGACACCACGGCGCCGGCATCCTGCAGGTCCGCGAACAACGGCCCGACGAACGCGTTCGGTGCCTCCACCCGGACGTACGTCCCGTCGAGGCAGCCGAGCATGGACTCCAGGCGCGCGACGACCCAGCGCGCCCACACCACGCGGTACTCCGGATCGAGGTCGGCGAGTGTGCGCGAGTCCGGGGAGATCCACTCGTGGGGGGCGACGAGCCCGTGCTCGGCGGACAGCAGGAACCACTCGGTGCCGGACGTCTCCGCGTCGAGGCGACTGCGCTGGAACGCGACGTCGCGGTAGATCTCCTTGGCCGGGGCCGGGACGTTGACCCGCTCCCCCACGCTGCCCAGCAGGATGACGTCGGGCACCGCCATCGTCTGCGCCCCGCCGGACTCCTCGCCCGGGGGCCCGTCCGCGGTGCGGACGGGACGTTGGCCACCGACCTCGGACGGCCGGTCGCCCGGCGACGTCTTGTGCGCGCCGTTGCCGGACATCTTGATCCGGCTCGCGGACGGTGGCGGCTGGTCCGGGTCGGGGTCCTCGCCGCGTTCGTCGAGCGGGATCGGCGAGTACTCACCTCGCGCCACGCGCCGGAAGACCGGCGAGCGCTGCGCGAACTGCACGTGCTTCGCGCGGCCCCCCTCGGTCAGCCCGATGAGGTGGGCGCGGATCGTCGCCTCGTTGACGTCCGGGTAGTTGCTGGAGAACCAGTCCCGGACGTCCTCGTACCGAAACACCTCCGGCATGGCATCGGCACAGCGGTGCATGATCTGCCACACAGGTCTGTCGTACTTCACGACCCAACTCCCGTCTCTCACCGATGAAGAGCACGCAGGTGCCCGGATATGACGGGAACCGGGCGAGCAATGTCCACACCCCCCCCGGTGCCACGGGAATGCGGGCACCCCGGGAGTCGTTGAGAGTGGGGTACGGAGTTTTCCAGCGAGAGGCAATCAATGAGCACCGTCACCCTGACCAAGGACACCATCGACGAGACCCTCGGCGCCGAGGGCATCACCCTCGTGGACTGGTGGGCATCGTGGTGCGGCCCGTGCCGTCAGTTCGCCCCGGTCTTCGAGGCCGCGAGCGAGACGCACCCGGACGTCACCTTCGGCAAGATCGACACCGAGGACCAGCAGGAGCTCGCAGCTGCCGCGCAGATCACCTCGATCCCGACCCTCATGGCATTCCGTGACGGGGTCCTGGTCTTCTCCCAGCCCGGCGCCCTCCCCGCGGCCGGACTCGAGCAGGTCATCCAGGCCGTGCGCGACCTCGACATGGACGACGTCCGTCGCCGCGTGGCCGAGGCCGAGGCCGCCGAGGCGCAGGCCTGAGGCGCGGCGGAATGATCTTCATCGTCGTCAAGTTCCGCACCAAGCCTGACTGGACCGATCGCTGGCTCGAGCTGGTCCGCCCGTTCACCGAGGCGACCCGCGCCGAGCCCGGCAACCGCTGGTTCGACTGGTCCCGCAGCGTCGACGACCCCCACGAGTTCGTGCTCGTCGAGGCGTTCGACGACGATGCCGCGGAGGCCCACGTCACCAGCGCGCACTTCCAGGAGGCCATGCAGACCATGCCTCAGGCGCTCGCCGAGACGCCTCGCATCGTCAGCCAGACCGTCGACCAGGACGGCTGGAACGAGATGGGCGAGCTCACCGTCTCCTAGTCGGCGGCTGCGGCGTACGCCGAGGCGATCCGCGCGATCTTCTCGGCGTACGCCCGACTGTTGTTGTAGGTCAGGACCGCCCGCGACCAGCCGCGCGACGTGCTGAGGTCACCGCCCGCGTGGCACAGGTACCGGCCCGCCGAGAGCGCGGCGTCGTCGATGTCGTGCGGGTCCGCCTTCGACCCACCTGCCGAGGTGCCCCAACTCGCCCACGTCGTGGGGATGAACTGCAAGGGCCCGACCGCGCGGTCCCACCGCGTGTCACCGTCCAGCGTGCCGCCGTCGGTGTCGCGGATGGCCCGGTTGCCGCCCGTGCCGTCCAACGGCACCCCGAGGATGCGCGGCGAGGCGACGCCGCGCTCGTCGAGCGTCGCGCCGCCGAACGCACCGTGGCTGCTCTCGGCCGACCCGATGCCCGCGAGCGTGTTCCACGCCAGGCCGCACCGCGGGTGCGTGCGCTGCAGCGTCTCGGCCGCGCGGACGTACGCGCGCAGCGCCCGCGTGGGGATGCCGGTCTCGCGGGCCGTGCGGCGCACGGTTCCCGGCGCGGGGCTGGCCGCGGGTGCCGGACGCTCGACGACCGGCATCCTCGCCGTCCGGTCCTCGCCGCCCCTCGTCGCCAGGACCAGCACGGCCGCAGCCACGAGTGCCCCGACCAGCACGAGCAGAACAGTGGAGCGCCTCACCCGTCCAGTGTCCGGGCCCCACCCAAGCCGGCCGCCTCGAGCTCGGGACCGCCGCCGAGCGGCACGGCGTACCTGCGCGGCAGGCCCTGACGGGGGCACCGCACCAGCACCCGGCGCATCGCGTCGCGCTCGGCCGGGGTGACCCACAGGCCGTACGCGCTCTTGACCGCGATCTGCCGGGCCACGTAGCCGCACCGGAACGCCTTGCGCGGGGGCAGCCACGTCGCCGCGTCACCGCTGCCCTTGGACGCATTGGTGTGCATGTCGGTCGCGCGGAGCTCCAGCACGTCGTTCGCGAACTGCTCACGCCTCGCAGCACTCCACTGCTGGGCGCCCTTCTGCCACGCGTCGGACAGCGCCACGACGTGGTCGATCTGCACCGTCCTGGACGTCGTGGTGCCGCGGACGAACTCGACGACCTCGCCGGAGTACGGGGACGTGAGGGTGCCGGACAGGACGAGGCACCCGTCGGTGCCGGCCTTCAGGGTGATGTCGCGCAGGTCGCGGCGCAGCACGTCGTTGCGCTGGTCGCAGCCGTTGCGGTCCAGGTCGCGCCACGACCGGCCGAACCGCTCACGGGAGTACCCGGTCTGCGGCGCTCGGCCCTTGACGGTCAGCTTCTCGAGCGCCTCGGCCGCCGTGCCGTGCGTCGCCGTCGGCTCGGCGGCTGGGGGCGCCTCGGTGGTCGGCGTGCTTCCCGCCGGGTCGCTGCCGTCACCGCGCCCGTACGAGCTGCCGATGAGCACCAGCGCCGCCACCGCGATCAGGAGCACCACGGGACGACCTCGACGTGCACGTCCCACGAATGACCTCTCTCGGCATGGCTCGATCCCCGGCAGAAGTCTCACATGCCGAGCTCAGACGGTGACGAACGACCTCATGCCGATCGAGCCCATGTCGATGGAGCTGTTGAAGAACGAGATGTCCTCACCGTCCTCGAGCAGGCTGAGCGCGGCGACCATCGGGCGGTAGTGGTCGTCGGTCGGCACCGCGATGCGCGCCTCGGCCCACGAGCCGTACGGGTCGAGCAGCTTGCCGATCTCGCGGTCGCGCAGCGCCACGGCGGTGTCGGCGTCGAACTGCTGCGCCCAGTCCCAGGCGGCGCCGCCGTCCCAGCGGGCACGCCCCAGGGCATGGACGATGTTGCCGCTGCCGATGAACAGCACGCCGCGGCGGCGCATCGCCCGCAGGCGGCCGTAGAGCTCGTACAGCCGTGGCAGCGGCATCGAGTAGTCGATGCTGATCTGCAGGACGGGCACCTCGGGCTTGGGTGCGATGAACTTCAGGATGCTCCAGGTGCCGTGGTCGAGCCCCCACTGCTTGTCGAGCTCGGCCTCGTACTCGACGAGCTGACGAGCCAGCAGCCGCGCGACGTCGGTGTCGCCCACCGAGTCGTACTGCACCCGCGACAGCTCCTCGGGGAAGCCGCCGAAGTCGTAGATGATCGGGTTGCGCGGCGCGTCCGTGATGTGGGTCTGGCCCGGGGTCAGCCAGTGGGCGCTGACCACCACGATGGCCTGCGCCTCGGGCAGCTCCTGGCCGAGGCGGCTCCAGGTGCGGGTGTACGCGTTGTCGGAGATCGCGTGCATGGGGTTGCCGTGGCCCACGAACATCACCGGCATCAGCGCGCTGGGCTGCAGGCGGTTGTCCAGGTCGGTGATCGAGTACGTGGCCATGCCGCATCCTTCAGTAGTTGATGCTTCAACTATATCACCACTGCGGACCGGGCTGCTGCCGGAAGCGCTCGTGCACGCGGTCGATCTCGGCGATGGCGCGGTGCAGGCCGCTGTCCGGGCCCGCGGCGCGGAGCTTCTGCTCGAGCTGCAGGCGGTCGCGCGCCCGCATCGCGGCCCGCCGCGCGACCAGGAGCGCGTGCACGTCCTCGCGCGGCACGAGATGCCGGTTGCGGAGGTCGGTGACGAACCGGCTGACGACGCTCACCTGCATCCGAGCCTCCGCCCCGGAGGTCGGCAGCTGCGCCTCGGTGAGGAACCCGGGCAGGCAGCGCAGGACGCCGCCGAGGCCGAAGACGGTCCAGACCGCGCCGTCGCGCAGGAACTCACGCTCCGCGGCGAGCAACGTGGCGTCGTCGGGGCCGAGCCACTCGATCATGTCGTCGACGTCGAGGAAGTCGTAGAGCCGCAGGCGCACCCGCGCGTACCGCCGCACGGTCTCGGCCTTGCGTCCCTCGGCGAGACGCACGAAGAAGTTGTCGATCAGCGGCCAGCCCGGTTCCTCGAAGTCCATGTCTGCACTCAACCAGCGGGGTCGGACACTACTCGTCGAGCGCCGCCAGCACGTCGGCGGTGAAGCCGTCGAACGTCACCCGGTCCGGCGTCGCCGGGCGAGCACCCAGGCGTACCGCCACGACCCCCTCGCTCGGCACCACGGCCACGTACTGGTTGCCGTAGCCGAACGCCCAGAACGCGTCGTCCGGGACGTTCGGTGCGAGCCTGCCGTCGTACGGCGCCTTGTCGGTCGCGAACCCCGCCTGGCGCAGCACCTCGACCACCCGTCCCTCGGCGTTGACCCACCACAGGAGGCCGTACGCCGCGTTGAGCCGGGACGACGGCCGGGTCGCCTCCCGCACGAAGTCCGCCGACAGCAGCTGCCTGCCCTTCCACGCACCGTCGTTGAGCATCAGGTGCCCCACCCGAGCCAGGTCGAGGCAGGTCGACGTCATGCCCGAGAACGTCAAGGCGTTGCCGGCCGGGTCACGTCCCCACGTCGTGGCACGCATGCCGAGCGGCCCCAGCAGTCGCTGCTCGGCGTTCGCTACGACGTCGCCGGAGCCCTCGAGCCCGTCCAGCACCGCCTCCAGCGTCTGCACCGCCGTGTTGTCGTAGACCCAGGCCTCGCCGGGCGCACGATCCTGGCGGACGTCGACGGCGAACGACGTCGTGTCCGGCTCGCTGCGGATCATCTGCGTGTCCGTGGCGTCGTCCCAGTGCCGGCCGGACGTCATCGCGAGCAGGTCCCGCACGGTGATGTCCCCCGCGGCGGTCCGCCGCCACTCGTCCACCTGCTGCGCGGCCGGGGCGTCGAGGTCGAGCAGGCCGTCGTCGACGTACGTCCCGACCAGCAGGGAGGTCAACGACTTGGCGATCGAGTACACCTTCTGCTGCGCCTGCGGGTCTCCCCCGTTCCAGTACGCGTCGTGGACCAGCCGCCCGTCCTTGACGACTGCGACACAGGTCGAGCCGTTGGCGGCGAGATCGGCGTCGAGGGCCTTCCAGTCCCCCTGCTCGGCGCGTGCCCAGGTGGCGCCCGGGTAGGCGACGTCCGGCGTCGCACTGGTGGTCGGGGCGGACGGCGTCGTGGTGCGCGTCCTCGTCGGCTCCGTCCGCGGCGGCTCGCTGCCGCCTGGGTTGCCGCCCGCGCACCCGGCCAGCACCATCAGGACGACACCGGATGCGGCGAGGCGGGTCCTCATCCGCCCACCGTGCCCGGTCCGTCCGTCACGGCCCGGCGGATGCGGATCGGCCCGCGTGCGGTGCCGAGATCGACCACCTCGCCCTTCTGGGTGATCACCACCTCGCCGCGGGAGACGAGCCGTCCGGCAGCGTCGCGCACCGGATCCATCAGCGGGCGCCAGTCGTCCGGCGCCAGGTCGCGCGCGACGTCGGACGGGCAGATCGTCGCGGTCGGAGCCCGGCTCGCCAGCATCGTGAGGATGCGCTGCTCGAGGTCGTGGTCGGTGTGAGGCACCCGTCCAGCGTCCCGTGCGACGACCCGCTCCACAAATGGTGACAATTCCCACCCGGTGTCTGCGCCCGCGACTTGGAGTCGTGGGTGAGAATGGAGGGATGCCCACTGCGATGGATCTGCGCCTGTTGCTGCGCTTTCCGGTCGAGTTCGTCGCGGCCGACGACCCGGCTGACTCGCGGTTCGTGTTCCACACCCCCGACGGGGACCGGACGGCGACGGCCAACGAGGCCGTCGGGCCGCTCAGCCAGGGCATCCGGGTGATGTCCGCGGACAAGTCCGTCCGCGCGTGGGCCACGCCCGCGATCCTCGCGCTGCGCATCATGGCGCGCGGCGCTCTCGGCTCCCCCGACGCGACCGAGCTCAACCAGCTGCAGAACGCCGGCGCCGCGGTCGGCCCCAACGCCGGAGCCGGCCAGGCCTCCATCAACGCGTTCCTCAAGGCGCTCGCGGTGGACGCCCCGGCAGCGGCATCGACCCCCCAGGTGCGCCAGCCGTACGTCTCGCCGCACGCCGCGCCGCAGCGCGCCCGCGAGACGACGTTCTCGTGGACCCTCATCATCTCGTTCCTCGAGGAGCCGACCCCCAGCCAGGCGGCGGTCGTCCGCCTGCGGGTGCACCCGCGCTCCGGGTCGTTCGCCGCATTCGGCGCGAACGACCTGTTCAACGGGTCGTCGCACCCCATGGCCCAGGACGCCAAGGAGCCCACCGCGGCGATGCTGCGCCGGCTCGAGCCGTGGTGGGCGGCCGCCGCCACGCTGCGCGACCCGCACGCACGCGGCGCCGTCACGGTCGGCCCGGACGACCTCGCCCGGCTCGGTGACCGCGCCCTGGCCCCCACCCTGATGGCCAACCGCATCGAGGTGCGCTGGCCGCCGGAGCTGGTGCGCGAGCTGTCGACGACCGCCGTCATCCAGCGCAAGGAGACGCCCGGGTCGGACCGGCCGTCCGCGTTCACCCAGGGACAGCTCTTCTCGTTCGACTGGCAGGTCGCGCTGGGCAGCGACGTGCTCTCCCATGCCGAGCTCGACCAGCTGGCGCAGTCGCAGACCGGGCTGCTGCGGCTGCGGGACCGCTGGGTCTTCGTCGACAAGGCCAGCCTCGGCAAGGTGCTCGCCGAGCGCAGCCGGGACATCACCGCGATCGACGCGCTGCGCGCTGCCGTCACCGGTGAGCTCGAGGTCGACGGTCGACGCACCGACGTCGACACGGTCGGCTGGCTCGAGGACGTCCGCCGACGCCTCGCGGTGCAGGACCGGGACATCCAGCCGGGCCGCCAGCCCAGCGACCTCGAGGGACACCTGCGCGACTACCAGCTGCAGGGCCTGCAGTGGATGACCCAGCTGGTCGACCTCGGCCTCGGCGGGATCCTGGCCGACGACATGGGTCTGGGCAAGACGGTCATGCTCATCGCCCTGCACCTGCAGCGTGCCGTGGAGACGACCGCACCGACCCTCGTCATCTGCCCCGCCTCCGTGCTCGGCAACTGGGAGCGGGAGATCAAGCGCTTCGCCCCCGGCGTGCCGGTGCACCGCTACCACGGGGCGCGCCGCAGCCTGCAGGACGTCAAGGACGGCTTCCTCGTCACGACGTACGCCACGATGCGCGCCGACGCCGAGGCGCTCGCGGAGCACGAGCCGGGCTGGGGACTCGTCGTCGCCGACGAGGCGCAGAACATCAAGAATCCGCATGCCCGGACGGCGCGCGCGATCCGGGACATCCCGGCCGTCGCCCGCCTGGCGCTCACCGGCACCCCGGTGGAGAACAACCTGTCCGAGCTGTGGGCGATCCTGGACTGGACGACGCCCGGGCTCCTCGGGACGTACGAGCAGTTCCGTCGCACCTGGTCGCGCGCGATCGAGTCGCGTCGCGACACCGAGCGGGCCACCGGGTTGTCCCACCTCATCCGGCCGTTCGTGCTGCGCCGCCGCAAGTCCGACCCGGGCATCGCGCCGGAGCTGCCGCCGAAGATCGAGACCGATCACCGCGTCAACCTCACCCGCGAGCAGGTCGGCCTCTACGAGGCGGTCGTGCGCAGCACCATGGCACAGATTGAGCAGGCCCAGGGCATCCAGCGACGCGGCCTGGTGGTCAAGCTGCTGACCCAGCTCAAGCAGATCTGCAACCACCCCGCACAGTTCCTCCGCGAGCCGGAGGCGCGCCTGACGGGTCGCTCGGGCAAGCTCGCCGTCTTCGACGAGCTGGTCGAGCAGATCGTGTCCGAGGAGGGCGCGACGCTGGTGTTCACCCAGTACGCCCAGATGGGGCGTCTGCTGACCCGGCACCTCGACGAGAACAAGATCGGCAACCAGTTCCTGCACGGCGGCACCACGGTGCGCGGCCGCGAGAAGATGGTGCACGCGTTCCAGAGCGGGCAGGTGCCGGTGTTCGTGCTGTCGCTGAAGGCAGCCGGCGTCGGCCTCAACCTCACCCGCGCCGACCACGTCATCCACTACGACCGGTGGTGGAACCCGGCCGTCGAGGACCAGGCCACCGACCGCGCGCACCGCATCGGGCAGACCAAGAACGTGCAGGTCCACCGCCTGATCAGCGAGGGCACGATCGAGGAGTCGATCGCCGAGCTGATCCGCTCCAAGCGGTCCCTGGCCGACGCGGTCGTCAACGGTGGCGAGGGCGCCCTGACCGAGCTCTCCGACGCGGCCCTGGCCGACCTGGTCCGGCTGAAGCGCTAGACGCGCCCCGGCGCATTACTCAGCGCAGGCACTTCTTCAGCTGGGACACCCGGTAGAAGTAGCCGTTGCCGGCCTCCGACGCCTGGCACGAGCCGCCGAGCTTCACCGGCTGCTCGTTGTAGCGGACCGTCACCAGCACCGACCCCGACGCGTTGCGGTACGCCGCCCACTCGACGTTGCCGGCCATGCGCCCCGCGACGTACCCCCGCCACTGGTTGGAGCCGTACGTGAACGTGGACCGGGCCTGCTGCTGGCTGCGCGGCAGCTTCGTCAGCGCCGCGAATGGCATCGTGACCTCGCCGTGGGAGTGGCGGAACACCGCCGCGGTCCTGCCGCCGTCGATGCGCCGGTCGAGCCGGGAGAAGAAGTCGTCCAGCACCGGGTCGGCCTGCTTGAACGAGCTGCGCTCGCCTGCCACCCCCGGTCCGTACCGGTAGAAGTTCTGCGCGTCCTTGACCTCTGCGAGCTTCTTGGCCGCCGCCAGCGGGACGTAGTCGCGGAACGTCACGTTGGTGTCGTGGCTCATGCCGGCGCCGATGCAGTACAGCAGGTAGACGTCGAGCGCGGCGTCGACCGGGTCCTTGATCGTCGAGACGTACGACGGGCGGTAGAGCCGCAGGAGCACCTGCTTCGCGGCCTTGCGCACGCTGGAGCGGCGCTCGACGCGGGCGATCGCGGCGCGGCCCTTCTTCGAGGCGCCGTCCTCGATGAGCAGCTGCTTGTCGGTGACCCGCTTGGCGTGGCGGAGCTTCGGGAACGCCTTGTCGAGGCTGACCTGCATGTAGTGCGCGCTCTGCTTGGTGCGGTAGACGGGCGAGGTGGTCATCGCGACCGTGTCGCCCGCGCCTTGGACCCCGGCGAAGAAGTCTCCGTACAGCGACGCCGTCCGCCGACCGATGCCGCGCCACTCGTCCTTGCCGATCGAGCTCAGCCGTCCGTACCCGAGCTTGCGCTCGGCCTTCTGGAACGCCCGCAGGTCGTTGTCGAACCGCTTGCCCCGGGTCGTCAGCTTGCCCTTGCGGGACGCCTTCGACCACACGGCCAGCGCCCGCTTCTCGGCCTTGCTGTTCGTCATCGCCCGGGACCCGTGCCGTCCGACCGTCTCGAGGAAGAACATGTCGTACCCGGCCGGCGGCGCGACGATCTTCGTGCTCGCGGGGTTCCCGTACGTCGTCTGGTTCGAGTAGTACCGCGCATTGCTGACGTCCGCAGTCGCGGACGCGAGCGGGAGGCCCACCGCCAGGACGGTGAGCGGGACCAGGAGCCGCCGGAATCGCATCGTTCCACTGTAGGCCGCAGTCACGCTGTCGCGGAGTGCTGAAGGCCGAGTTTCCTCAGCGCCGTCCCTCAGCGCCGCAGCGGCGGGT
Source organism: Aeromicrobium chenweiae (assembly GCF_003065605.1). GTDB lineage: Bacteria > Actinomycetota > Actinomycetes > Propionibacteriales > Nocardioidaceae > Aeromicrobium > Aeromicrobium chenweiae. The sequence goes on from NZ_CP026952.1 coordinate 2,245,538, forward strand.
GCAGCGGTGTTGCCAGGAACAGCGCGAGCTCAACGGCGAGTCGTGGACGAGGTCCGACCCCACGTCGAGGAGATGTCAGAGGTCCGCACTTGGTAGTAACGCTTCGACGAGCGCTTGAACTTGTAGGTGGCGACGCCCTTCGAATTCGTCTTCCGGGTCTTGATTTTCTTCCACTTGCCGGACGCCTTGCTCTTTGCGTAGATGCCGACCTTCACTCCCTTCCACGGCCGATAGGTGTCAGACGTCGAGTAACGCGTCGCCGTCGCCTTGATCGTGACCTTCTTGCCGGACCGCGACGTTTTGAGTCCCAGACGCGAGTTGAACCGCACCGCGATCGTCCGGGTGTTCTGGCCCACGTCGTTGTAGTCGTAGTCCCACGCGGAGCTCGGCTCGACCGTGAACGTGCCCACGTTCTCCCACGAGTAGAAGTCCCAGTTGTCTGTGGTGGCACCGTCGAAGATGAAGATCGACGCGAACCCGGTGCGCGGGTGCACCACGTCCCACGACGCGTACTGAGTGTTGGACTCCCGACAGTCGCTCTTCAGACTGGCCTTGATCCGCTCGAACGGCGCGTCGACGCGGACCTTGGACGGCAACGAGATCGAGCACGAACCGTACGCCGCCGCGGGACTGGCTGCTCCGACCGACAGCACGCCCATCATCAGGGCGATCACCGGAACAAACGTGGACAGTGCGCGACGGCGCGGACCGAGCTTCATGCTTCTCCTCACGTGTCTGCCTGCTTCTGGAGGACAGGTCAGCGGCCGGCGAACGGCCCACACCTCAAGTAGAGACGATGCTCGCCTTCGACGAAGGAGAAATCGCGAAAACTGCTAGCGCGGCAGGCATCAAGCGGTGGGGAACCTGCGTGCCAGATCGGCGTGCAGCATCTCTCTGTCCGTCGCACCGAGGGGGCCTGGCCGGTTCAGTCTTTTGGCCACGTTACGCAGGGTGAGCGCCGGGACGCCCCCCACAACGAGAGACGACACCGGCAGGTCGGCCCCGAGGAAGCAGTAGGCCGCGCTGACAGGCGTCTCCGGGCGCGGACCGTCCCTGACCGCTGCCGACACCGCTGCAACCTGCCTCTGCATACTGGCCGACAGCGACGGGCGCCTGCGCCCGTCGATCAGGAACACGTCCTCAGAACGGGCGGCACGGACCTTCCGTCCGTTGTACTTCTTGGGGTCGATGACGTGAACACCCGACGGCGCGATCGCCAGCATGTCGATGTCCCCTTGCTCGCGTCCCGTGCCCCGGCGTCGATTGAACAAGAACAAGACGTCCTCGCCAGTCGCCCTTCGCAGCTTCTCGGCCGCTTCCCGCTCTCCTGCGGCGCCAATCGCGAAGGCCTCAGTCGTCCTCGGGGTTGGAGTGATGAGCAGCAGAAAACCGCCAACCCACGGGTGCGCCGCACGTATTCGCGCGGCACGTGCCGTCGCGCGGCGCTCGTGCTCGCGTTGCAGAGAGGCTCCGGGGACGCCGATGTCGACCGTCTCAAGGGCGTCCTCCGTCTTGAGACATGGGGAACACAGAACCATGCGCCGCGACGGGTCCCACCCCGCGCGGGTGCCTCGCGGCAGAAAGGTTCCGCACAGACACTCGCCGTCGCGGCGAAGCTCCATCAGCCTGACGTCACCATGCGTCATCGCGGTCTCCCTCCCACTGCCTTCGGCAGATTCTGGAGCATCTCGGAGCACCGCGGGGCAGAAACCAGACGGTCGGTCGCGATTCAGCGCCGCAGCGGCGGGTGCAGCGTCGTGACGTCACCGAGGGTGTAGGTCTTGGCCGGTCGACCTCGTCCCTCGGAGACGACGTCGCCGGTCTCGCGCACGAATCCCTCGACCGACTGGACCTTGCGCTGGAAGTTCGCGGGGTTGAGCTGCTTGCCCCAGACGATCTCGTAGACGCGCCGCAGGTCGCCGATCGTGAAGACCGGGCGGCAGAACGACGCCGCGATCGGTGAGTACTCCAGCTTGGAGCGGGCCCGCTCGATGGCGTCGGTGAGCATCTCGTGGTGGTCGAACGGCAGGTCGGCCGCGAGCAGCTCGTCGACCGGCAGCCAGATCGCGTCGGCGTCGGTGCCCGTCGAGCCGTCCGGCAGGTTGGGCAGCACGGCGAGGTACAGGACCGCGAACGTCCGGGCACGGGGGTCGCGGTCGGGCGCGCCGTAGGTCCCGACCTGCTCGAGGTAGTCGACCTCGAGCCCGGTCTCCTCGCGCAGCTCCCGCCGGGCGGCGGTCTCCAGGTCCTCGTCGACGTGGACGAAGCCGCCGGGCAGCGCGAGACCGCCGCGGTTCGGCTCGGCCGCACGCCGGATCGCCATGACCTTGAGCTGGCGGTCGCGGATCGTCAGCACGACCACGTCGACCGCGACGTACGCCGACGGGCGCTGGGGTGGAGTTTCCGTCGTCACCGGCTCACCAGCCCTTCGGCCTCACGACGTTCTCCGGCGCATCGGCGAACAGTGGCGCGACGTCGGCGTCGCTGAAGCCCGCGTGCCCGCAGCCGACCCGGGTCAGCCAGAACACCCGCTCGGGGTGCTCGGCCGCGAATTGGACGAAACGCGTCGCCGCAGCACCGAGCACGTCGAGACCCTGCATCGTCGGGATCGCGTAGCTGTTGCCACGCAGCCCCTCGCTGACGCCCCGCTCCGCGCCGAAGCGCTCGACCGCGAGTCGCGCGGCACCGCCGGTGTGGCCGCCCGTGGCGCCGCTGCCGAAGACGAACACGTCGCCGGGCTCCAGCGAGGTCACGGCGTCGGGGGTGGTCCGCGGGCTGCTCTCCTCGCCGGAGGGGACGCCGTACACGGCTTCGAGGAGCGGACCGCAGTCGCGGGCGTACTCGGCCATCGCCTCCAGCGTCGTGTCAAGCACGTCTGCCGTCACACCGTCGGGATGCAGGCGCGCACTGAGGAAGACCGCGCCCTCGTCGCCCAGGATGACCTTCGCCCAGATCATGGCGCTGTTCAGGTGGTTGATCTCGGCCCAGGCCTCGGTCGACACGCCGGTCGCGATCCGGGCGAAGACGTGGACGTGCGGTCCCGGGTCGTCCACCACGCCCACGTAGATCTGCGTGCCCTGCACGTCGACCGGCCAGTCCCCGTCGTCGTCCACGGCGAGGTGGTCGGCACCGCAGGCCTCCTTGAGGGCGGCTTCGGCCACATCTCTCAGATCGTTGTCGCTCATGTGCACCATCTCCTTCTCCACCAATGTGTCAGACGGGTCCGCCACTAATGGTGCAAGTGAGTATTAACGTGGTCGGCAGAGGAAACGAGGCGATCGCCATGATGACCCATTCGGACAACCGGGCAGCGGGGGTGCTGCTCGGACAGGCATGCGGTGACGCACTCGGCGTCCCGTACGAGTTCGGGCCGGCGCTTCCGGAGTCTACGGTGCCGGAGATGATCGGTGGCGGCCCGTTCGGCTTCGACCCCGGCGAGTACAGCGACGACACCGCCATGGCGGTGTGCATCGCCGAGGTGGCGGCGACGGGCGCCGACCTGACGTCCGACGAGGCACTGGACAACATCGCCGAGCGGTTCCTCGAGTGGGGGGCGACCGCCAAGGACGTCGGCAACCAGACCCGGGCGATCTTCGCCGCCACGACTCGTCGGGACGGCCCGCGCGGCCGGGCGATGCGCGCCGCGTCCGCGGAGCACGCAGCTGCCCATCCCGGGCGCGTCGGCAACGGTGCCCTCATGCGGACGTCCGCGGTGGCCCTCACCCGCCTGGACGACCGGGACGCCACCGCGGCCGCCGCCCGCGCCGTGGCCTCCCTCACCCATGCCGATCCTCTGGGCCTCGAGTCGTGCGTCCTGTGGACCGAGGCCATCCGGGTGGCCGTGACCACCGGGGAGCTCGACCTGCTCGGCGGTCTCGACCTCCTCGACGCCGGCAGCCGCGACCGGTGGCGCGCCTGGATCCGGGAGGCGACCGACGTCGACCCGCGGACGTACCCGAGCAACGGCTTCACGGTGTACGCACTGCAGGCCGCGTGGGCGGCCATCACCTGGACCCGCACGCCCGAGCTGGACGCCGAGGCGGGGACGTTCCCGGCACAGCACTTCTCCCTCGCCCTGATGAACGCGGTGCGCACCGGCGACGACACCGACACGGTCGCCGCGATCGCCGGAGGCCTGCTCGGCGGCCACTGGGGCTGGTCGGCGATCCCCGCGCACTGGTCACGGCGGGTGCACGGCTACGGCGGTCACCGTGCCCGCGGCCTCGTCACGCTCGCGCTGCGGACCGCGGACCGGGGGACGTCCGGCGACCAGGACTGGCCCCTGGGCCCCTCCATGACGTCGTCGAGCTACCTCCACGCGCCGGAGCACCTCGCCGTCCACCCGCACGACGACGGCGTCATGCTCGGCACGTACCGCTCCCCCGCCCGCGACCACGACGCCGTGGTGTCGCTCTGCCGGGTCGGCACCGCCGACTTCCCCGGAGTGGCCGACCGGGTCGAGGTGCGGCTCATCGACTCCGACGTGCCGGAGGACAACCCGCACCTCGACTTCGTGCTCGCCGACGCGGCTGCCGTCATCAAGGAGCTCCGCGACGAGGGCAAGACCGTGTTCGTGCACTGCGTCGCCGCCCACCAGCGGACGCCTTCGGTGGGTGTCGCGTACGCCCGGCTGCTCGGAGTGCCGCCGGACCAGGCCCAGGCCGATGTCCGCCGCGTGCTGCCGGGGCTGCGGGGGCACGGCAGGCTGTGGGAACACGCGGCCCGGGTCCGCGAGGCGGAGCGCGACTGATCACGGATCGGCCCGCCCGCCGCGGATGAGTCTCAGTGCGGGGCGATCGGCCGCCGGTGGCTCCTTGCGCGACGACCCCAGCGCGACGCGGGCGGCCTCGACCGCCGCCTCCGTCTCGTACGCCGCACACCCCAGGAGGTCGCGGTCGAGGAGCCCGGACCGCTGGAGCCAGGCGGCGAGCCGTCCGGCCAGCATGACCTGCGCCCGGGCGTCGGTGACCGGCTCGAGCAGCCAGTCGTCGTCGACGAACCGGACCAGGCAGACCAGGAGCTCCTCGAGCCCGAAGACGCCGAAGAAGCCGTCCCCTCGCGCCCGGGTCGCGGCCAGCTGGGCGTTCTCCCGCAGATCGAGGCATCTGCTCATGTCTGCCTCGGCGAGGAACTCCATCAGCCGGTCGCGCACTCGGTCGTTGCGCATCTGGGTCGCCAGGGACGCACCCCGTGACTGTTGCTCGAAGAAGCGGTCGAGCGCCGGGAGCGCCTGCTCGCGGCGGTCCCTCTGTGACGGATGGTTCATGTCCCCGACGCTAGGCCTCGCGAGTCGCCTGTCCGACCCCGCGACGGAAGGCTGTGGACCCATCGGCAGCCCGGTTCCGGCTGTGGAGGACGACCGTGTGCCAGTGTGTCGCCATGGCATCTCGACCCCACGCCCTCACACGTTCATCCGCCGGGGCACCGAGCTCGACGGAGCGTACGAGGACACCCTGAGCGACGAGCTGCTCGGCACACTCGGGGCGTTCGTCGGCGCGATCATCGTCGACCGCACCACCGGTCGTACGCGCGAGGAGGCAGCGCTCAGCCGCTGACCACCGCGCTCGGGCGGGTCCTGCTGCGGCGACAGCCCTACGCTGCGCGAGGTCGTTGCCGAATGAACCTCGCGTGCCGCCTCGGCACCTGGTCGGGGTCGACTCTCGTCGGCGGGACCACCTCGACCACGCCGTCGGGCGCCATCTGGGCGGTCCACTCCCCTCGTGCAGCAGATGGTGATGGAAGTGGCAGAACAGCGCGGCATTGGCGAGATCGGTCGGGCCGTCCTCCGACCAGAACGTGAGGTGGTGCGCCTCGCACCAGGCGGGCGGTCGGTCGCACCCGGCCCAGTCACAGCCGCCGTCCCGGGCCGCCAGGGCCAGCCGCTGGTAGCGGTCGTAGAGCCGCTTCGACATGCCGAGATCGACGACCCGGGAGTCCGAGTCGAGGTACAGCGTCACCAGGTGGGCGTTGCAGGCCAGGCGCTGGGCGGTGGCGACCGAGACCTCGGTCCCTGACGACGTCGTGGCCGTGCCGAGCCCCGAGCGGAGCTTGTCGAGATCGACGTTGATCGTGACGGTCGCGGCCAGGCCCCCGGCCTGGGGCAGCGCGTCCTCGCGCATGTGCTCGATCAGCTCGAGGAACGCCAGGCCGAGTCGCTGTGCATGGGGCAACGCCACCAGGTCGTCGACGGTCATGCCGTGCCGTGCGGCGTTCTCGGCGTTCCTGCGTGGTGCCGCGATCCCCTCGACCGCGGCACGGAGGGTGTCGGCGAAGTGATCGGGAATCACGAAGCTCCCGCGGGTTGTGCCGTCGCCGCGACCGCGCATCATCAGACGAGTCGCATTCCACGCCCGCTTCTCCTGCTCCTCGAGCTGCTTGCCGAGCACCTCGTCCGCGCCGTCGGGGTCGATCACCTCGATGACCCGGTTCGCCAGGCGCTTGAGGTCGTCCAGGTTGTACTGGCCGGCCAGCGCGATCAGGTGTGCCTCGGCGTCGCCGCGCTCCTCGTCACCACACCAGTCCGGCAGGGCATCGATCGCACGCATGATGACACCGGCCTTGTCGGTCGGTATCGATCCCGCAGCCCAGGCGGCGCGCGTGGCCTCGGTGTTGCTGGACGTCACCCGTGCCAGCCCCACGAGCCGGGCGGCCTCCGCCTTGGCGACACCCGTCAGCTCGGCCAACCAGGCCGAGCTCGAGGCTGCGCCGTCCTCCTTGGGCAGCCCCCGCGCCTCCGCCGCTCCGACCAGACGTGAGGCCAGGGCGTCCAGGCTCGTCCGTGCGCGTTGGGCGGCCACCGCCACCTCGCGCAGCTCGGGGTCGGTCAGCGCCCACGGCTCGAGGGCAGCAGCATCGTCGCTGAGACTGGACAGCTGATCGATGAACATGAGCACCTCGGCGAGGACTAGAACGTATGTTCGATTCTACCTCGGCACGCTCCGCCACCACAAGACCTGCGAGCACCTTATTTGCTGCAATGGCAGTTTAATTCGGCAGTCCCCGTCCGATCGTGTCTCGCCACTCCCAGCCTAGACCCGACCGGCGACATGCCTTGTGAGCAGCGCTCCAGGACCCTGATCGAGCGCTCAGACGGCCTGCGGGTACGCCACGAAGAGGACGATCGCCAGCACGGCGCCGGCGAGGTACACCGCCGCCATGAACAGCGCGCCGAACCGCGGTCGCAGCCGCGAGATCCCGCGCAGCGCCAGGGCGGCAGCGGCGGCGGGCATCAGCACCCAGCCCAGCCCCCACCCGTTGCTGAAGACATCCTGCGGCCAGGCGCCGCCTGCGCCGTCGACAAGGGTGGCGACCGCGAGGACGTACCAGGGGAACAGCATCGGGATCGATCCGCGCAGGGCGGCGCCGGCCGCCTGCCGGAGCCCGGCGCGCATGGGAGCGTCCACGAGGCTCTCCGACCGCGGCTGCCCGACGGGCGGACCACCCAGCGAGGCGAAGAACGTGCGGCGACGCAGCAGGAGGTACACCGCTGCAACGGCGACCGCGAGCATCCACCACGGGGTGCCGGAGACGTCGCGCCAGGCCGACGGCTTGTGCTCCTGCGACACGAACGCCGTGGTCGTCCAGACCAGGCCGGGCACCAGGGCGACGATGAACGCGCTCAGGACGAGACCGACCGCGTACGACTCGAGCTTGCTCCACCGGGTGACGAGCCGGCCCGACCCCCTCGCCGACTCCGGCGAGGGGACGCTCGCGGGAGCGCCCACGAGCCCGGTTGCGGGTCCGGTCTCGGGGACGACCGACAGCGGCTGCGGCGACAGGTCCGCCGCGCCGAGCGCGGTCAGCATCTGCTCGACGGACTGGTAGCGATGGTCGGGGTCGATCGCCATCGCGCGCTGGACGACGCCGGCCAACGAGCGCGACACCTCCGGCGCCAACGAGCGCGGATCGGGCCGCGGGTGGTTGCGGTGGGCCATCAGCTGGCCGGCCATCGTGCCCTCGAACGGCTGCTTGCCCGTCAGGCACTCGTACAGCAGGCAGCCCACGGAGTAGATGTCGCTGCGCTCGTCCGACCGTCCGTCGAACTGCTCGGGCGCCATGTAGTGCGGAGTGCCCGCGACGGTCGCCGTCGCGTCGGAGGCGGCCCGCGCGATGCCGAAGTCGACGATCTTGATCGCGCCGTCCGGCGTCACGAGGACGTTCGCGGGCTTGATGTCCAGGTGCAGGATGCCGGCGTGGTGGCAGGCCGCGAGCCCCTCGAGCACGCCGCGGACGACGGTGACCGAACGCAGGCTCGGGCCCTGCGCCGCGAGGAGGTCGCGCAGGGACGTGCCCTCGACGAGCTCCATCACGAGGTGCGGCGTGATCTCGCCGTCGCCGTCGGCCATGTGGACCAGGTCGTGCACGGTCACCACGTGCGGGTGAGAGACGCGCGCCAAGGTCGCGACCTCACGACGGATGCGGGTCATCGCGCGCGGGTCGTCCGCGACGAAGTGGGAGAAGCGCTTGATCGCGACCTCGCGTTGCAGCTGCCGGTCGCGGGCCCGGAAGACGACGCCGTGGTTGCCGGCGCCGATGCGTCCCAGGAGCTCGAACCGCTGCTCGACCGGGACGGTGCCCGTGGCGCTCCGAGCGCGAGGGGCCGACGGTGACGCGGGGACCGGGATCGGCACTTCTGACGTGGCGAGAGGATCTGGCATGCGGCTGATCCTCCTGCTCGGGACGGGCGAAAACCTCATCATGGCGGTACGTCGTGCATCTCCATTGTTCCCCGTCGTGCCTAGCGCCGCGACACGCCCTGCAGGTGCACGGTGCCCGCGGAGTCGATGGACGCGGTGACGCGCACGCCCGCCAGACCGATCACTGAGCCCTCCTCGAGCGTCGTCCAGTCGTCCCCGTCGATGCGCCGGCCGTCGATCGTCGTGCCGTTCGTGCTGCCGAGATCCTTGACCTGCCACTGGACGCCCTGCAGGCGGATGGCGAGGTGGCGGTAGGACACCTCGGGCTCGGCGAAGGTGATGGGGCTCTCGGGCAGCCGGCCCAGGACGGCGCCGGCGCGCTGGATCGTGTACGTCCGACCGTCGCGCTGCAGCCGCAGCCCGCTGGAGACGTTCATGGTCGGTGCCGCGTCGTCGAGGTCACGGACCAGCGCCGGGTAGTTCACCGTCGCGTCCGGGTCGAAGGCCGGCTGGACCTTGGCCGGACGGAGCGCGGGCTCCTGGGCGACTGGCTGGTGGGCGACGGGCTGGTGGGCGACAGGGGTCGCGGCCGGGACGGCGTCCCAGCCGACGGCCGGCTTCGGCTCGCGCTGGGCGGGCTCGGCCCGACCGCTGCCGCGCGCCGGCGGGATCCAGCCCGAGCGCAGGCCGGGGTCGACCTCGACGGTGACGTGCACCTGGCGGGGCACGGCCCATCCGGAGCGCTCGGCATGGGCGGCGTACAGCCGGGCGCCGTCCTCGCCGAGACGATCGAGGTCACCGTCGGGGTCAAGGCGCTCAAGGTCCTCGGGGGCCACGCGCACGGTCAGGTCGCCGAACGCCAGCCGCTCACCGCTCGGCATGACGACGTGCTGCGCGGTCAGGGCGCGGACGAATCGGCGGCGCAGCACCGCGGACGACCCGGTCGGGTACGACACGAGCTTGGCGGCGACCTCGGTGGCGGCGGCCTTCTTCGAGCTCGTCCCGAAGATGCTCTGCGCGACCCGCAACGCGACGTACACGACGGCGACGAAGATGACGACGATCAACAGGTTGACGGTCAATGCGGAGAGAGTGCCCATGGCATCATCGTCAGGGTCGTCAGCCGCCCGAGTCGAGCTGGCGCGGAACACGTTCCACACGGTCAGAGTCAACGGAGGAGCCCCGGTGCTGCACATCGCCTGGTCGGCCGGCGAGCAGTACGCCGGCGAGGCCTCGCTCGAGGTCGGCGCCGCATTCGTCCTCGCCCGGCGGATGAACCTGCCGGAGCAGCAGCCACTGGTCGCCGAGACGATCGACGGGTCGACGTACGTCTTCGTCCGGTTGCCTTACGTCAGCGATCCTGCCCTGGTCATCACCGCGACGGCCAACCAGCCGGTCGTCCACCGCGGCCAGCGCGACAACGGCGCGATCGTCGAGCTCGCCACCCCGCTCGGCGGCTCCACCACTCCCGCCCCCGGGCAGAAGATCTCCCTGACCGACAGCGGCTCGCGGGTGCAGCTGAGGTTCCCCGAGCTCACGTTCAGCGTCGTCGTCACCTTCGACGCCCCGGCGGCCCCCGCCCCGGACTCCGGCACGATGCAGCTGAACCTCGACTCGCTGCAGCACTCCGACGCCTGGCTCGTCGGCGCGATCGCGGTGGCCCTGTCCCCCGACCACGGCGTCGTCGCCCACGGCGACCTCAAGCAGGCGTTCGCCCGGTGGCGCGGCATCGAGGTGCCGAGCGACGGCTGGTTCGACCGCAACGCGCTGCGACCGGCCATCGAGTCCCGCGGCCTCGACATGCCCGGTCCGCGCCTCAACAAGATCGTCTACCTCGTCGAGCGGTGCCGCCGGACGTCGGAGTTCCCGGCTCGACTGCTCGACGACGTCCGTGCGCGGCTGCGCGCGGGCGGCTGAGAGAATCGAGCCATGAACTGGGACGAGCTGTGTGACGCTCTCGACGACATCGACGACGAGCCGCAGCGGGAGCAGCGCCTGTCCGAGTACCGCCGCATGCTGGCCACCTTTTCCCCCGGCCAGGAGGGACGCGCCGAGACGCTGAGTCGCATCGCCGACGAGCTGGCCGCGGACGACCGGCTCGACGAGGCGCGGTCCACGTACGAGGAGGTGGCCGACGACGGCGGGCGCACGATCCTGAGCCCGCTCGCCGGCCTGCTGGACATCGCCCTGCGGCAGGAGGACGAGGCCCGTGTCGACGAGCTGCTCGCCCTCCTGCTGGCCAGGAGCCGCGCCGACCAGCTCGTCGTCGGTGACTACGAGTGGATCGCCGAGGCGCTCGAGGAGTCGGGCCGCCTGCGCCAGGCCCTGCGCTGGTTCACCATCCCGCTGCGCGACATCCAGCCCGGCGACATCGACCTCATGCCGGAGGTCGTCCTGGAGGGCCGCTGGCGCGTGCGCCGGGCGCTCGGCCTGCCGATCGACGCGTACGACGACGCCCGCGACGTCTGGCACGAGATCAATGACGACGCGGCCGCCGCCGCTACACCGTGATGACGATCTTGCCGCGGGTGTGACCCTCCTGGCTGAGGTCCCAGGCCTTCTGGGCATCCTTCAGCTCGAACGTCGCCGCGATGTTGACCTTCAGCGAGCCGTCGTCGAACAAGGTGGCGAGCTCGTCGAGGTCGTCGACGTCCGGGTTGACGAACACGTAGTGGCCACCCATCTCCTTGACACCGGGGTCGATGATCGAGGCGATCCGGCCGGGTGACGACTCGGCCAGGAGGTCCGGGCTGACGTCGAGGTCTCCACCGTGGAGGTCGACCACGGCGGTGACGCCGTCGGGCACGAGCTCGCGCACCCGGTCGACGAGCCCCTCGCCGTAGAGGAGCGGCTCCGCGCCGAGATCGCGCAGGTAGTCGTGGTTGGCCTCCGATGCCGTGCCGATCACGCGCGCACCGAGCGACGTGGCGATCTGCACCGCGAACGAGCCCACCCCGCCGGAAGCGCCGTGGATGAGCACGATGTCGTCGGCCCCGACGTCAAGGACGTGGACGAGGCACTGGAACGCGGTGAGTCCGGCCAACGGGATCGCCGCCGCCTCGGCGAAGCTCGCGTTCGCGGGCTTCTCGGTCACCGTGCGGAACGGACACGCGACCTTCTCGGCGTACGTGCCGCCGTGCACGGCGTCCTTGCGGACGTACCCAAAGACCTCGTCGCCGGGAGCCAGGGTCGTGACAGCGGGCCCGACGGCCTCGACGACGCCGGACACGTCCCAGCCCGGCGTGACCGGGAAGAACGTGTCGAGGGCGCCGTCGAGCCCGCCGGCGGCGATCTTCCAGTCGACCGGGTTCACCGAGGACGCCTTCACGTCGACCAGGACCCAGTCGGGGCCGACCTTGGGGTCGTCGACCTCGGTGAGCGTCAGCTCCTCGCCGTACGCGCCGAAGGTCGCTGCCTTCACGCGTTGTCCCTGCGCTCGTCGCTGAGCGGCTGGTCGGCCACGTCGACGTCGACGAACTCGTCGATCGACTCCTCGATGTCGGGGCCCGACGTGTAGACGACCTCGTCCTCCAGCGCGACGTGCTCATCGGCCAGCAGCGGGTTGACGGAGTCGTCGGTCGCGGTGGGGCTCGGGGGCGGGGTGGGGACGGGGCCGGGCTTGGGAGCATCGCTCGAGCCGGACGAGCTGTGCTTGGGCGCGGGGGCGTCCTCGCCCGAGGACGACGAGTCGTCGTCGGAGCCGGACGATCCCTTCAGTCCGGCGTCGCGGAGGACGTCCTCACCGCGCGCGACGGCGCTCTTGACGCGGGGGTCCTCGGTCACCTTGGTGGCCGCCTCACGGACGAGGTCCTCGGCCTGGGCGGTCGCCTGCTGGACGCGGGGATCGGCCTTGACCTGCTGCGCCGCCTCGCGGATCTGCTCGTAGCGCTCGCGGCCGGCCTTGGCCCCGAGGACGTATCCGCCTCCGAAGGCGGTCAGGAGGGTCAGCTTCTTGATGGGGTGCTTGAAGATGCGCATGGCGGGCACGTACCCACGACTCGCAGCCTCACGCACCGAGCAGGCCGCGGATGTCGTCGCTGCTGAGCGCCCCGGACAGCGCGGCGCCGTCGTCCATCACGGCGTCGAAGAGCGCAGCCTTGCGCGCCTTGAGCTCCATCACCTTCTCCTCGATCGTGTCGGCCGACACCAGGCGGTAGACCATCACCGGACGCACCTGCCCGATGCGGTGGGCGCGGTCGACCGCCTGGGCCTCGGAGGCCGGGTTCCACCACGGGTCGAGGACGTACACGTAGTCCGCCTCGACCAGGTTGAGGCCGAAGCCACCGGCCTTGAGGCTGATGAGGAAGACCGACGTCTCCCCCGCCCGGAACGCATCGACCGCCGCCTGCCGGTCGCGGGTGCTGCCGTCGAGGTACGAGTAGGTGATGCCGGCGGCGTCGAGCCGGGCGCGGACACGGGACAGGAAGCTCGTGAACTGGCTGAACACGAGCGCACCGTGGCCCTCGGCGGTCACCTCCTGCAGGTGCTCCACGAGGACGTCGATCTTGGCCGATCCCACGTCGTCGTGCTCCTCGTCGACCAGTGCCGGGTCGAGGCTCAGCTGGCGCAGCTTGGTCAGTGACCGCAGCACTTCGAACCGGTTGCCGTCGGCGTCCTCGGCGAGCAGGCCCAGGACCTTCTGCCGCTCACGCTGCAGGTGCGTCTGGTAGATCCGGGCGTGCCGAGGACTGAGGGCGACCTCCAGGACCTGCTCGGTCTTGGTCGGCAGGTCGGACGCGACCTCCTCCTTGGTGCGCCGGCGCATGAGCGGGCGGATGCGTCGCTGCAGCAGGGCGAGGCGCTGAGGATCGCCGCCCTCGATCGGCTTCTGGTAGTGCTCGACGAACCGCTTCGGGTCAGGGAAGAGCCCCGGCGCGACGATCGAGAGCATCGACCAAAGATCCATCAGGGAATTCTCGAGCGGCGTGCCGGTGATGGCCAGCTTGAACGGCGCGTCGAGGCGGCGGGCGCACTGGTAGGTCTTGCCCTGGTGGTTCTTGACGAACTGCGCCTCGTCCAGCACCAGCCCGGCCCACGACCGGGCCGTGTAGGCGTCGTTCTCGATGCGGAACAGGGCGTACGAGGTCACGACCAGGTCGGCGCCCTCGACCGCCTCGGCCAGCTCGGTGCCGCGGCGTGCCCGGGAGTGGGTGATGGCCGCGACCTTCAGCCCGGGGGCGAACCGGTGCGCCTCCCGCTCCCAGTTGGCAACCACGCTGGTCGGCGCGACGACGAGATAGGGGCCGGAGCCGCGCTCGACCTCGCGGACCATCAGCGCGAGCGTCTGGAGCGTCTTGCCCAGGCCCATGTCGTCGGCCAGGATGCCGCCGAGACCGTGATCGGCGAGGAAGCACAGCCAGGCGAAGCCGTCCTGCTGGTAGGGGCGCAGCTGGGCGTCGATGCCTTCGGGCACCTCCGGACGGCCCAGGTCGCCGATCTGCTGCAACGAGCCGACGGCCTTCTGCCACGACGCGGACTGGCGGTCGACCGTGCCGAGGTTGACCAGCTCGTCCCACAGGCCGGCGTGGTAGCGGTTGACCCGCAGCTGCTCGCTGCGCCGGTCGGTCAGCTGGCGTGCCTCGTCGATGAGCTCGCGCAGCCGCAACAGCTCGGGACGGTCGATCAGCAGGTAGGTGCCGCTGGGCAGCACCAGGTGGGTCTCCCCCGCCGTGAGCGCCGCGAACAGCTGCTCGAACGGCACCCTCTCCCCGTCGATCGTCACCGTGACGGCCAGGTCGTACCAGTCGCTGCGCCGGTCGGGCCCGTCGTCGAGGGTGACGTGGACGACCGGATCGGACTCGCTGAGCCGGTACTCCGGTGGCGTGCCGATGACGTGGACGTCGACGCCGAGGTCCTCGAGCGCGGGCAGCAGCTGCTGGCTCAGCACCGCGGCCTGGTAGCCGCCGACCGTGACCCGCGGGACCACCTTCGTACGTCCGGCGGCATCCACCTCGGTCAGCGCGAGGCCGACGTCGGGCGGAGCCAGCTGGGCGACCAGCTCGCGCTCGACCCGGGTGTCGCGGAACGGCTCGGTGCCCGCCCCGAGCGGAACCCGCGCGGTCGAGTCGTCGATCGCGTACGCGAAGCCCCACCGCAGCTCGGCCGAGAGGCCGTCGTGGGTGACCGTGACGGACAGGCGCGGCGGCGCGATCTCGGGCACCGGGATGCGTGGGTCGACACTCACGAGATCGACCGCGCGGGCGATGCGCGGGTAGTAGTCGCGCAGGAACTCCTCGGCGTCCTGCGGCGGGATGTTCACCGACCGACGGCTGGCCAGCAGCATGCGCAGGGTGTCCGCGATCGTGTGGTCGAACCGCGCGAGCCGCAGCCGCGTGGGGTGCTGGGCGTCCCAGGACGCGATGCCGTGCGCCGGCTGGCCGATCAGGCTCGCGCGGCCCTCGTCCCAGTCGTCCGAGAGCGACTCGTCGTCGAGGGTTGCCCGCACGTGGAGGTCGCCGGAGTGGTCCTGCACGATCTCCAGGCCCGCGGTGACCGGCTCGGGGAGGATCTCGACGGACGACTTCGCGGGCCCGATGAGGGTCACCCCCGACGCGACGACCTTGTCGAGCGCCGCCCACGCGTGCGGGGTCAGGTCGGCGAGGTCGACGTCGTTCGAGGAGCTGCCGTAGCCGTAGGCATAGGACGTCTCCTGCACCGCCGCGCGCAGCTCACCGAGCGCCGCGGCCTGACCGGAGTCGATGCCGGCCAGTGCTGCCTGCTGGACCTCGCCCCAGCTCGCTCCCGACTTGACCCACCCGCCACGGGCGCCCCGGCGCATGGGCCGGGCCGACAGCATCCGCAGGCCGTACGTGCCGCCGCCGGTCAGGTCGATCTGCAGCGCCCACTCGGTGACGCGGCGGGTGCCGGACCCGCGGGCCGCCAGCGGCCCCAGGGTCGTCTTCCACGACGGCTGGATGATCTGCGGCGGGCGCGGCGCCGCTTGCGGGACGACGTCGGGCTCGTCCTCGACGGTCTCGGCCGGCTCGATCGAGCTGCGCACGGCCAGGATCAGGGCGACCGCGTGCTTGCAGTCGATCATCACCGGGCACGAGCAGCTCGCGGAGATGCGGATGCCCGCGGGGGCCTCGCTGACCCTCACGGTCGTCGAGTACGCCTCCGTGCCGCTGCCCCGGACCTCGCCGCGTGCGACGCGACCGTCGTCCTCGACCTCGCGGACGGTGACCCGGCCCGCGTGGGCGTACGGCTTGCCCCGGCTGATCGCCCCGGGGTCGAAGGCGCGACGAAGCTCCGTCTCGGTGAGGGAGGCAATCGTCGTCACCCTGTCGAGATTAGTCGGGGGCCCCGACACCAGCTCCTGCAACAGACGACGGCTGTCCTCCCACCCCAGCCAGGTCGGCACGTCCATGGTCCTCCCCTCCATCTGCCTCCAGCATCGAGCGCTGGCGCCGGCCGCACCACGGCTCCGCGAGAGGCTGTGGACGCGGGCCGCGGCAGGTGCCGCCTGTGGACGGAGACGAACCGCCGGTGTCGCCTGTCACCCCCACGTGGTCTCCCCCTCACGCTCGACGAAGCGGCCCGAGGCGTGCCCCGGGCCCTCCGTCGCGAGCCGGACGATCGAGTCGGTGCCCTCGGTGATGCTCTGCGGACCGCTGTGGCCGTTGAGGTCGGTGGCGGTGTAGCCGGGATCGGCGGCGTTGATCCGGATGTCCGGGAACGCCTTGGCGTACTGGGTCGTCAGCATGGTCAGCGCCGCCTTGGACGCGGTGTAGGCCGGCACGATTGCTTGGGACTCGGGTCGGGACGGGTCGTGCGTGGTCTCAAGGGATCCCATCCCGCTGCTGACGTTGACGATGACGGGATCTGCCGACTTCTGCAGCAGCGGCAGGAACGCCCGGGTCGTCCGGACGGCTCCCGCGACGTTGACGTCGAGGACGGCCAGGGCGACGTCGCCGGTCAGGCCGCTCGGATCTCCCATGGGCTCGGTGATGCCGGCGTTGTTGATGAGCACGTCGAGGACGCCCTCGTGCTCGGCGACGTCGGCTGCCGCGCGTGTCACGGACTCCTCGTCGGTGACGTCGATCTGGACGAACCGGGCGCCGACGGCGTCGGCCGCGGCACGTCCGACTTCTTCGTTGCGTGCTCCGACGAGGACGGTGTGTCCCTGCTCGATGAGGCGGCGGGCGGTCTCGTGGCCGAGGCCCTTGTTGGCTCCGGTGATGAAGGTGATGGTCATGGACCCATCGTCAGCTGCCCGGTGCGCCTGCAACAGGGACGTGTCGACGGTAGGACCGGTGGTACCTCCCCCGCAGCGGCTCGCCGCGCAAGACTGGGGGCATGACCGACGAGCTGACCACCTTCGGCGCCACGCTTCGCTCCTGGCGGGACCGTCTCGCTCCCGCCGCGGCGGGGCTGCCACTTCGCCGTGGACGCCGGACGCAGGGGCTCCGACGCGAAGAGCTGGCCGAGCTCGCCGGCCTCTCCGTCGACTACGTGGTGCGGCTGGAGCAGGGCCGAGCCACCGCTCCTTCCGCGCAGGTGGTCAGCGCCCTGGCTCGTGCGCTGCAGCTGACGTCGGCAGAGCGTGACCACCTGTACCGGCTCGCCGGCCTCGCGCCGCCGAGCGACCTGGAGATCTCCGACCACGTCCCCCGTGGCGTGCAGCGAGTGCTGAGCCGCCAGGGCGACTCCGCCATTGCCGTGTTCGCAGCGGACTGGCGGCTGATCTCGTGGAACACCGCGTGGGCCGCTCTGGTCGGCGACCCGTCCACGGTCCCTCGCGACCTGCGCAACTTCGCGCTCGACACCTTCCCGGTCGGCGACGTCGGCCGGGCGCTGGCCCAGTGGCCGGTCGTCGCGTTCGCCGAGGACACGGTCGATGCCGCAGTGGTCTCGGACCTGCGCCGGGCGTCGGGCCGGTTCCCCGGGAGCCGGCGGCTCAACGACCTGATCCGGATGCTGTCGGAGGGCAATGAACGCTTCGCAGCGTTGTGGACCCGCGGCGAGGTCGGCGCCCACCG
The DNA here is from genome assembly GCF_003065605.1 of Aeromicrobium chenweiae. Classification (GTDB taxonomy): domain Bacteria; phylum Actinomycetota; class Actinomycetes; order Propionibacteriales; family Nocardioidaceae; genus Aeromicrobium; species Aeromicrobium chenweiae. The sequence continues at coordinate 2,263,152 of NZ_CP026952.1, forward strand.
CGAGGGCCAGAAAATCGTCGAGCACCCCGGCGTCGGCCCGATCACCGTCGAGTGCGACGTGCTCACGGACGGCGAGGCCGAGCTCAAGATCGTCATCTTGTCCACCGCACCCGGCACCGAGGACGAGACGCGCATGAAGCTCGCGATCCTGTCAGGGGTGCGGGAGCGCGCCGCCGCCGACCGCTGACCGGTCCGGTCAGGCGCCGGACGACTCCAGGGCCCGGGCCAGCCGCTCGGCCAGGCCGCTCGCCCGCAGCACCCGGGTGTCGATCGCTGCCCGTACCGCGTCCTCGGACCCGATCAGTGTCAGCGACTCCTTGGCGCGGGTCAGGGCGGTGTAGAGCAGCTCGCGGGTCAGCAGCCGCGACTCGTCGTCGGGCAGCAGCACCGACACCCGGTCGAACTGGCTGCCCTGGCTGCGGTGCACGGTCATCGCGTACGCCGTGTGCACCGTGCCGAGCCGGGACGGCGCGAACCGGCGACGCTCCTCGTCGGCGATGACCACGGCCAGGCCGTCTCCGGCGGGGACCGTGATGCCCGTGTCGCCGTTGTAGAGCCGCAGACCGCGGTCGTTCTCGGTCACCAGCACCGGCCGGCCGGGGTACCAGGGACGCCCGAGCGTGTAGCCGGCGTCGGTGTCGAGCCAGCGTTCCACCTGGTCGTTCCAGGTCGTCGCGCCGTACGGGCCCTCGCGATGCGCACAGAGCAGCCGGTGCCCGTCGAGCACCCGCAGTGCCTCCTCGACCCGGCCCTCCTGGGCGGCGGTCAGCATCGCCTGGGCGTCCGGCAGCACGAGCGCGCGGATCGTCTCGGCCAGCCCGTCGTCACCCGGGACGAGACGCACCGCGTCGTGCCCGGCGCGCAGGATCTCGATCGCGGTGTCCGCGTCGCCGTCACGCACCGCGAGCGCCAGGTCCTTGATCGCCCCGCCGAAGCGGTGTCCGGACTCCAGGTGCGACACCGGGGACGACGGCCCGCTCCCCCAGCCGGCGGCGAGGTCGCGCAGGACGGTGCCGGCCTCGATGGACGCCAGCTGGTGCGGGTCGCCGACCAGGATCAGCCGGCTGTCGGGGCGGACGGCCTCGACCAGCCGGGCCATCAGCGTGAGCGAGACCATCGAGCTCTCGTCGACCACGACGACGTCGTGCGGCAGGTGCCGGCGCCGGTCGTGCCGGAACCGGGTGCCGTTGTCGGGCCGGAAGCCCAGCAGCCGGTGCATCGTGGACGCCGTCAGCGCCTTCAGCCAGGTCCGCTCGTCGTCGGTGAATCCCTCGGCATCGGCGACGGCCGCGACGGCCTCCTTCATCCGCGCGGCGGCCTTGCCGGTCGGCGCCGCGAGGGCCACCCGCAGCGGCGGTCGTCCGGCCGCGGTCGCCTGGGACGCGAGCACGGCCAGCAGCCGCGCGAGCGCCGTGGTCTTGCCGGTGCCCGGCCCGCCGGTGAGCACCGACGTCCAGCCGCGCGCGGCCCGCTCACCGGCGGCTCGCTGCTCGGCGTACCCCTCGCCGGGGAACAGCCGGGCGAGATCGGCCTGCAGCAGCGTCTCGTCCGGCTCCGGCGGCGGGCGCTCGCCGCGGTCGAGGAGGTCGCGGCAGAGGTCGACCTCGAGCTCGAAGTAGCGGTCGAGGTAGAGCAGTCGACCCTCCGCGCGCATCACCGGGACGTCGGCGTCGACCAGCGGGCTGGCCACCACCTCGGCGTGCCAGGTCTCGGGATCGGGCCAGGGCAGCTCGTCGTCCTCGCTGCGCAGGTCGGTGACCAGCTCGGCAAGGTCGATGCAGGTCGAGCCGTTGCGGACGGAGCGGATGGCCAGCGCCAGGGCGAGCCGCACGGTCTCGGAGGTCTCGTGCACCAGCTCGGCGACCCGCTCGGCGATGCGGATGTCAGACGCCGCCAGGAGCTCGGGACGGTTGAAGTCCGCGAGCAGGCCGGTCGCCCCGAGCGCGATGCGCCGGTCGCGCGGGTCGTCGAAGGTCAGCGTCTCGGTCATCGGGCGGCTCCGTCCATCAGGTCCGACAGCGCCTCGACGAGTGCCGCGGGCGGGTGCCAGGCGAACACGCCGTACGGATGGTCGCCGTCGCGGGGCGTCTCGGGCCCGGCCATGCCGCGGACGTACAGGTAGAGGATGCCGCCGAGGTGCCGCTGCGGGTCGTAGCCCGGCTGCCGCCAGCGCAGGTAGCGGTGGATGACGACAGAGTAGAGCAGTGACTGCAGCGGATAGGTCCCCGAGTTCATCGCGGCGGCGAGCCCCGTGGGGCTGTAGCCGTCGAGGGTCAGCGGCTCGCGGAAGTCACCCAGCCAGTTGGTCTTGTAGTCCACGACCAGGACGCGGCCGTCGGGCAGTCGCAGGGTGAGGTCGATCGAGCCGGACAGATAGCCGCGCAGGCCCTGACCGGCCAGGCCCGGCGACCGCAGCCGGTCGGCGAAGGCGCGCATGGGGTCGTCGGTGGCGAGGTGCTGCTCGAGCAACAAAGCGATGTCGCCGAGGCGCGGCTCGTCCGCTGCGGCGCGCGCGTCGGCGTTGTCACCGCCGGCCAGCGGCAGCTCGAAATCGAGCTCGCGCAGCTGCCGGGTGGCCAGCAGCGTCTCGAGCGTGAGGTCGTCGGCGAGCGGGCCCAGCGGCGTACGGCAGACCGCCACGAGCGCGTCGGCCAGCTCGTCGGGGTCGGCGTCGACGCCCCAGTAGGCGAGCTCGTGCCTCACCCGGCCGAGCAGCTCCTCGCGCAGGTCGGGAGTGGTCACGTCGAGCTGTTCGAGGACGCCGTGGACGAGGCTGCCGAACGCGGCTCCCATCGGCAGGTCGGCCATCGGTGACGGCACGGACGCGCCCGGTGACGGCACGACGGGCAGGACGACCTCCTCGGCCTCCTCGTCGGTCGTGCCGATGTCGGGCACCTCGCTGTCGACCGTCGGTACCGCGTGGTCGTCACGGGTCAGCCCGGTGTACGACGTACGGCGCCAGGTGGTGTCGACGACCCGGTCGAACGACCGGATGGCCAGGTCTCCGACGGGCTCCTGCGCGACCAGCGGCGTCCGTCCGCGCGGTGCCGCGCGCTCGACGACGGGGCCGCCGAGGGACTCCCACTCCTTCAGCCGCTGCAGCGCCTCCTCGTCGCTCGGGGCCACCGCAACGTCCGGCACGGCCGCCTCGAGATGCTTGCGGCCGAACAGCAGCCGGGTCAGCGCCGAGTGGTGGGCGTTCGTGCTCGGCGCCCACCACGCGACGACCTGCGACTGCGCGCGGGTCGCCGCGACGTACAGGAGGCGCAGCTGCTCGGCGCAGTCCTCGGCCTTGGCGGTGCGTTCGCTCGCCGAGAACGTGTTGCTGCCCTTGCCGCCGATGTCGAGCACACGTTCGGTGCCGGCGTGGAAGCGCGGCACGTCGACCGGCGGGATCCAACGGTCGAACAGGAACGGGAGGTAGACGACCGGGTACTGCAGGCCCTTGCTCGCGTGCACCGTGACGATCTGCACCGCCGCGGCGTCACTGTCGAGGCGGCGCGTGCGCTCGGTGGACCCGGCGGACGCGTCGTCGCGCTGGGCCCGCAGCCAGGCGAGCATCGCGCCGGGGCCGAGGCGCTCGACCTCCGCTGCCTCGTGCAGGGCCTGGGCGATGTGCCGCAGATCGGTCATCCGGCGCCGGCCGTCGGGACGCTGCAGGACCCGGCGGGCCAGCTCGCCCTGGCCGGACGTCGCCTCGAACACCGCCGCGATGCCCCGGTCGCGCAGCAGGTCGGCCTGCTCCCGGACGCGGGTCGCCAGCTCGTCGGTGAGCGCGTCGCCGGAGGCCGCGAGCTCGGCGGCGGAGTGACCCATGAAGTCGGTCAGTCCCGCAGCCCGGACGCGGGCGCTGCTCTGCGGACGCTCCATCGCCTCCAGGAGCGTGAGCCAGGCATCGCCGGCGGCGCTGCGGAAGACGTTCGTGCCGCCTGCGAGGACGGCCGCGACCCCGTGCTCGGCGAGCACGCGCTGGACGTGACCGGCCTGCGGGTGGGAGTAGACCAGCACCGCGATGTCGCCGGCGGTCAGCGGACGACCGTCGAACCGGGTGCCGCCCGCGAGCGCGGCGGTGATGTCGCCGGCGAGGTCCTCGGCGATCAGGTTGCGGGCCGCGGGCGCGCTGATCTTGGCCGTCGGCGCGGCGCCGACGTCGTACCGGGTCAGCACGCGCAGGCGGAACGGGTCGGTCGGGGTGTCGCCGGTCAATCGACTGCCCTGCTGGTCGGCGCCGACCGGGTGGACGACGATCCGCTCGTCGCCGAGTGCAGCGCCCTCGAAGGGGACGAGCAGCGACGTCACCAGGGCCGCATCGCTGCGCCAGTTGGTCGACAGCGTGGCCTGCTCCGCAGCGGTGCCGGCAGCGTCGAGGTAGGTCACGACGTCTCCCCCGCGGAACGCGTAGATCGCCTGCTTGGGGTCGCCGATCAGCACGAGCGTCGCGTGCCCGCCGAAGGCTCGCTCGAGCACCTGCCACTGGACCGGGTCGGTGTCCTGGAACTCGTCGACCAGGACGACCTTCCACCGGCGGCGCATCTGGTCGCGGGCCGGGGCGTCGTCGCCCTCGAGCGCGACGGCGAGGCGGCTGAGCAGGTCGTCGTAGCCGAGCAGCCCGAGCGCCCGCTTGCGGCGGTCGAGCTCGTCGCGGACGGCGAGGGCGAAGCCGACACGGGTGCCCGCGAGCGTGGACGGATCGGCCTCGTCGGGCAGCAGCCGCGCCTGCGGGTCGCCCACGACGCTGCGTGCGAGCGAGAGGGCGTCCCCGATGGAGAACGGGGCGGGGTCGGCGTTGCGGAACCGCTGCAGGTAGAGGTCGTCCACGACCTGCACGAGCACGTCGTCCAGGCTCTCGACGAGCTCGGCGTTCGCGTCCGCGTCACCCGCGGTGCCGAGGCTGCGCAGGACCAGCTGACAGAACTGGTGGGTCGTGGCGATGGTCGCGCCGTCGAAGTCGGCCAGCGCGGCCCGCAGCCGCTGCCGGCGCGCGGCCACGACCTCGTCGCTGCCCTCCACCAACAGGGCGATGACCTCGTTGCGGTCTCCCTTCGCGGTCACCGGGTCGGCGAGCTTGCGCTCGGCCTCGACGAGCTGCTCGCGGACGCGTTCGCGCAGCTCACGGCTGGCCGCTCGGCCGAACGTGATGATCAGCAGCTCGTCGAGCGACGCGACGCCCTCGGCGACGTACCGGGTGACGAGGGCACCGACGGTCCAGGTCTTGCCGGTGCCGGCGCTGGCCTCGAGCAGCGTGGTGCCCTGCGGCAGCGGGTCGCGGATGCTGAACGCCCTCACAGCACGTCCACCCTCTCGAACTGGAGCATCGGGTCCCAGAGGCGTTGCGCCAGCACCGCGAACGTGGCGCTCGCGTCGTCGGCGTCGAGCAGCGTCTCCAGCGGGGCGCCCAGGCCCCACACGACGCCGTGGTGGGCGTCGTTGCTGTCGCCGGGGATGGTCTGGTTGTTGCCGAAGCTGCGCTCGTCCCACTCCTTGCGCGCCGCCTCGAGGGCGTCGGAGTGGGTGAAGTGCTTGCGCTGCTCGGCGTACGCCAGCGAGGTCTTCAACGGCAGCGGCAACGGCTCGCAGAGGCCGAGGTCGCGCAGGGCGACGAGGTCGGCGAGGTGCTGGCGGGCGAGCTCGTTGATGGGCCCGATCTCGGCGTGCCGGCCCATCTTGCGGTAGCGACCGATTGCGTGGGCGACCCAGGGCACGTCCGGCTCCGAGGACGCCAGGGCGAGCAGGTTGAGCCAGGACGCGACCCGATGCTTGGCGGCGAGGCTGGAGTAGGTCACCGCGACGACGTGGTCGCCGTGGACGTCGGTGACGCTGCCGACCACGCGCCGGCCGTCGTCCAGCAGGACGTCGATGTCGACCGAGCGGGCCGCACCGCTGCGCAGCTCGGTGGTGCGCTGCACCAGCGGCGTCACGGCGCCGACGACCTCGTCGAGCAGCTGGCGGCCGATCTGGCCAGGCGGGATGATGCCGCGCCGGTACTCGGCCTGCCGCGCCTCGTTGGGGTCGGCGCCGGACAGCGCATCGCGCAGCACCCGGTCGCCGACCGACCACTTCTGCAGGGCGTCCAGCTCGATGGGGACCTCGTCGGCCACGGGGTCGATCTCGCTGAGCACGCCGACGTCGAGCCGCTGGCGCAGGAACGCCTTGACCGGGTGCGCCAGGAAGTCGGCCAGATCGCGCAGGGACACGTCGTCGTTCGGTGGCGGGTCGAGCCGACCCGGCAGGAACGGCGCGGGGGCGTCCGGCCGCGCGACGACGGTGGCCCGGGCGCCGGCGAGAGCGGCGGGGTCGAAGCTGAACGGCCGGCCCGGCACCAGTGCGTCGGGCAGCACGTTGCGCCGGTCGAAGGGCTGCAGCGGGTGGTGCACGACGACCCGCTCGCGCACGTCCTCCTGGTCGGCGGTGCGGTCGAGCTGGTCGACGAGCTCACCCAGCGGGACGGCGGGCGGGCGGGGCTGGCCCGTGCGCTCGTCCGCGCCGGTGTAGGTGATGACGAGCGTCTCGGTGGCGGCCATGACCGCGTCGAGCAGGAGCTGGCGGTCCTCCGTGCGGACGTCGCGCTCCCCCGTCATCGGGTCGCGGGCCAGGACGTCGTCGCCGTGCACCGCGCCGACGCGGGGGAACTCGCCGTCGTCCAGGCCGATCATGCACACGACCCGGTGCGGGACCGATCGCATCGGCACCATCGTGCAGACGGTCAGGGTGCCGGTGCGGAAGCTCGACCGGGTGGGCCGCGAGCCCAGGCGCCCGGCCAGCATGTCGCTGACCTCGGCGAGCCGCAGCGGCGTGGTGGAGTCGGTGCCGCTCTCGGCGATCCGGGCGAGCTCGCGCTCGAGCTGGGACAGCTGCCAGCTGTCGCGCATGCTCGTCGAGGCGAGCGAGGTGACGCCCTCGGTGAGGGTCTGCACCCAGACCGGCAGCGACTGCTCGGTCATCATGCGGTCGACCGTCGTGCGCAGGCGGTGCATGAGCTCGGCGAAGCGTCCCGCGAGGTCGAGGTCGCCGCTGCTGACGTCGTCGAGCGGCAGGACCGTGTCGATCCAGCGACCGCGGTGCTCGGCCACCGCGCCGCCGAGGAGCACGCGGTCGAGACCGAACTGCCAGGTGTTGGCCTTGAGGTCCTCCAGGCCGAATGACGCTCGGTGCGCGCCGTCGAAGGCCCACCGCACACCGGAACGCTCGACCCAGCGGGTGACCCGCTCCAGGTCGTCGTCCGACAGCGCGAACCGGTGACGGACCGGCGCCATCGCGACGAAGTCGAGGACCTCGGTCGCGGTGATGCGTCCCTTCGTCGCCAGGTCGAGCACCGACCGGGCGACGCCGGCGAGCGGGTTGACGTCAGCGGTGCCGCGGTCGGCCAGGCGTACCCGCAGCTCGTGCGCCGGGTGGCCGCCCTCGACGACCCCGGCGAGCCCGAACGCAGCACTGATCAGCGGGGCGTACGTGTCGATGTCCGGGCACATCACGAGGATGTCGCGCGGCTCGAGTGTCGGGTCGTCCTCGAGCAGGCCGACGAGCACCTCGCGCAGCACGTCGATCTGGCGCGCCTTGCCGTGGCACGCGTGGATCTGGACGCTCCGGTCGGCGTCGGTCAGCACCCGCTCGGCTCCGCCGCTCCGGTCGTGGACGATGTCGTCCTGGAGCCAGCCGAGCAGGGTCTGCGGAAGTGCGCGGGTGGCCGGCAGGTGCTCGTGCTGCACCCCGTCCAGCCCTTGCAGCGTGCGCTGCACCTCGCGGACGTCCCGCCCCAGCGAGATGAGCAGCGGGTTGGGTGCGTCGGTGGGCGCGGGATCATCGCTGCGGCGCGCCGCCCCGGCCGAATCCGTCAGCGAGTCCCACAGGGCGGGCGACGGGTGCGGCAGCCACAGGTGGACGTCGCGGTGCTGCGCTAGCGCGTCGAGCAGGCGCACCTCCCCCGCAGACAGGCGCGTGTGGCCGAGCAGGGAGACACGGGACGGCAGGTCGTACGTCTCGGGGCGCTCGACGAGGCCCTCGACGGTCTCGGCGAGTCGTACGTCCGGGGTCGGCGCGTCGATCGTTGCGGTGAGCCTGCGCCACAGCTCGGCCTGCCAGCGCACGTCCGGCTCGAGCGGTGTGCCCGCGCCGTCGTCGTCGCGTCCCTCGTTCCAGGCGGTGATCAGCTCCGGACGCTGCACGGCGTACGAGGCGAACAGCCCGGCGAGACGGCGGGCGACGCCGTAGCGACGGTTCTGCCGCAGCTCGCGCTCGACGCCGGTGTGCTCGTGGCCGAGGTGGCGCGAGAGCGCCCGGCACCACGGCTCCCCCATGGACGCGTCGATGATGTCGAGCAGCGGCCAGACGAGCCGGTCGGGGTCCCACGGGTCCTCGTCGACGATGCCGAGCAGCTCGGCGACCAAGGAGTGCGGCGACGCGAACCGGATGCCGGCGCACACGCCGTCCTGGCGTCCGGTGCTCACACCGAGCCGGTGCCCCAGCTGCTGGGCCAGCCACCGCTCCACGCCGCGGGCGGGGACGACGACGATCTCCTCCGCGAACGGATCGGGCAGCGGCTCCGCGAGCAGCTCGGCGAGCCCGCCGACGAGCGTGTCGAGCCGCTCGGCGCGGTGGACGTGGAAGGTCACGCCCTGAGCCTATGTCCCGGGCGTGACATGACGTCGGCCATCCTCATGCCGCCGCGACGTCGGCTCTGAATCTGCTGTTGCGCAGGGGCCTGCGACGGGGGTCCAGCGACGCGGGAGGGATGTAGTCGGGATAGCCGTCACTGGCGAACTCGATGTCCCAGTCCTGCGCGTGCACGACCCGGTGATGGTGCGCGCAGATGAGGACGATGTCCTTCAGATCGGTCGCCCCTCCGTCGGCCCAGCGCTTGCGGGCGTGGTGACCGACGCACCAGGCCGGCGGCCGGTCGCAGCCGGGAAAGGTGCAGCCACGGTCGCGCCGCTCGGCGGCACGCCGCTGGGCCCGGTTGAACAGCCGCTGCTCGCGTCCGCAGTCGACCGGCAGCGGCTTGCCGTTGAACACCATGGGGAGAAGCCCCTGCTCGCAAGCCAAGCGCCTGACCTCGGTGGCCGAGATGCGGCAGCCGGTGGACAGGGTGCCGGCCTTGATGCCGTCGATGAGGCTCTTGAGGTCGATGTTGACCGTGACGGTGACGCCCACGCCGGCCACGTCGGGCAGCTTGTCGCCGGGCAGGTGCTCGATCAGCGTCATGAATGCGACGGCCATCTGCTGGCCGTACGACGGTTTGTCGTCCAGCACAGCCAGCGCGGGGTCGTCCTCGGCCTTCTTGACCTGCGGGGCGTTCAGGGCCTCGAGGCAGTTCTTGAGCATCTCGCCCTGCGCCTCGGGGATCACGAACTCGCCCTTGTAGGTGCCGTCCTTGCGGTCTGCCATCCAGAAGTACGACTTCTTCAGCGCCTCGGTCTCGCGGTTGCGGATCGTCTCGTCCTCGTGGGCGTCGACGTCGTCGGGTGCGAACGTCTCTGTGATCCGGTCGGCCCTGCGGCTGAGGTCCTTGAGCGACATCTTCTTGGCATCGTCCAGCAGCTGGGTCTCGCAGCCTTCGCGCTGCGCCGGGGACGGCTCACTCGGCAACGCCTTGAGCTTGTCGGCGATCAGCTCGGCCTGCGCCAGTGTCACCTCGCCCTTGGCCAGCGCATCCTTGGTGGCGGACACGGACTCGATCTTCTTAGCCTGCTTCACCAGCCGCCCTGCTGCGAGAGGGTCACCGCCGAACGCACCGGCCAGCATCGCCCCGGTCGACGTCGCACCCACCGTGGACGCCGCTTTCGACCGGTCGGCGGCTGCGGCGGCTGCTAGCTGGTGCGCCTTGACCCTCGCCTCGAGCCGCGCCAACGACTCGCACGCGGCGATCTGCTCGGCCGGCGTCATCGCGTCGTACGCGTCGAGGCGGACGGCATCGAGTGCCTCGCCAGTGACCCGCATCGACTGTTCGAACATGTGTTCTAGTTAACCAAGATGTGGCGTCGCAGTCAAGTAATCGACCGATATTTTTTCCTGCAATTTCAGTGAACTTCGAAGTCGCGAAACTGTCGCTCCGGGCCTAGGCCCGTCCTCGGACAGGGCTCGGTGGACCCGCGCCACCCTAGGATCGTTGCGGCCGGCACACGAGCTGATCACGTTCTGACCCAACGATGGACCTCAGACCTGCTCGACCCGTAACCACAAAGTGGCCGGCGAGGTCTACTCGCACACTGAGCCGTCGTTATCGCGGTCCTGATACCAGTCATACTCCGGGTCGGTGCCCTGCCGGTAGTTCCCGTAGCCTGCTGCGTTTGCCTCTCCGCAGGTATCGAACCGGGGATCTGTCGACTCGGTCTTGTCCTCGGCGGGTGCCGCAGGTTTCGGCGCGGATGCCTTCGCCTTCTTGACCGCCTTCGCGACTGCAGCCTGGACGAGGCGATTGCGCTTCGCCTTTTCAGCCGCCACAGCTGTTTCCACGGCGAGGTCTATCGCCGCTTGGTCGGCCTCGCCTGCCTTCGCAGTCGCCGCCTCAACCTGGGCGTCGGCCCGCTCAACGCGGGCGTCTGCCCGCGCTTCCGCTTTCTGGGCCAGAGCACGTGACTCATCTTGAGCCTTTGCAACGGCGTCTTCGTCTGATTGTCCGCCCCCAGTCCCTATACCGACGAACAGTCCCAACAGCCCCGAAGCGGCGGCGATCTTGGGTTTAGTAGTCCAGTTAGTCATCTCGACCCTCCGGTGATCTCGCGCTAATCGAAGGTACTGCGGAGCCCGGCGTCATGGACTGTTTCGCGAGAATGCGCGGGTTGATGACCTTTCCGCGTGAGAAGCTGACCTTCGTGACAGACAGTCTGCGCGAGCTTGAACTTCGTCGCCTGATCATGAATGCGTTGTCGGAAGTCACGTCGGATGCCGGAACCGTGACGCGCGCACAACTCTCCAGTCTTGACATCGGATTCGAAACCCGGCGCCTCATCGATCAGTCCCGCGGCATCTGGAACCCTCGTGATCTGCAGGCCACGTTGTCGGTCTTATCCACCCCATCTGGGCCGTACGACGACGCTGCTCTCGATGGCTCAGTGTTCCGGTACGACTACCGCGCCGGAACGACAGACGGAGATAACCGCAAACTCAGGCGCGCATATGAACTCAGTTTGCCGATCATTCTGCTCCGGAAGGTTGGCGCCAGGGAGTTCCTGCCACTTTTCCCTGTGTACGTCATCGCCGACAGATTCGAGGAACGCCACTTCCTCCTCGGGCTCGACGAGAGCCTGCGGTCGCTCTCTGACCCTTCGAACCCCACACCAACTGAGCGCCGTTACATCTCTCGGCTGACACAGCAGCGACTTCACCAACCAGAGTTCAGGGCCAAAGTGCTGCTGGCGTATGACACGCGGTGCGCAGTCTGCCTGCTCAAGCACGGACGGCTGCTGGACGCGGCACACATCATCGGCGACCGCGAGGACCGCGGCGATCCCGTGGTGACGAACGGGCTCACGCTGTGCAAGATTCACCACGCGTCGTACGACTCAAACATGCTAGGCATCTCGCCGGACTACACGGTGCACGTCAACCGAGATCTGCTCGAGGAAGTGGACGGTCCCATGTTGAAGCACGGTATCCAGGAGATGGACAAGCGGCCGCTGACGATCCCTGCGCGCCGTGCCGACCAGCCTGACCGCGAGCGGCTGGCAACTCGCTACGACGAGTTCCTCGCCAGCTAATCCACCGCTCAGCCCATGAACACGTCAGCGAACAACTCGGCCGACCGCAGACGCTCCTCCACCCGCGGGCTCTGGTGGGCGACGATGAGTTCGTCGGCCTTGGTCTGCTCGGCGAACTCGGTGACCAGCTTCTGGACGACGTCGGGGGTGCCGGCGGCGCTGTAGGTCATCATCTCGCGCAGGTGCTGGCCCTGCGGGGACGCGAGCACCTGGTCGGCCTGCTCGTCGGTGTACTTGGTGCCGGGGCGTACGAGCAGGGCCACGCGGCTGCGCGCGACTTCGACCTGCTGGCGCTCGGCGTCGGCCTGGTCGTCCGACGCGATCACGTTGAAGGCCGCCATGACGTACGGCTTGTCGAGCTGCTCGGACGGCTTGAACTCGCGGCGGTACAGCGCGATCGCGTCGTGCAGGGCGGCCGGGGCGAAGTGGGACGCGAACGCGTACGGCAGGCCCAGCGCCGCTGCGAGGCCGGCGCCGTACAGCGAGGAGCCGAGGATGTAGAGCGGGACGTTGGTGCCGTTGCCCGGGTACGCCGTGACGTCCGGGATCCGCGACTCGCCGCGCAGGTAGCCCTGCAGCTCGAGGACGTCCTCGGGGAACGTGTCCGACGAGGTGGCGTTGCGGCGCAGCGCGTGCATCGTGTTCTGGTCGCTGCCCGGCGCGCGGCCCAGGCCGAGGTCGATCCGCCCAGGGTGGAGCGTCTCGAGCGTGCCGAACTGCTCCGCGATCGTCAGCGGCGAGTGGTTCGGGAGCATCACTCCCCCGGCGCCGAGCCGGATGCTGCTGGTGTGGGCGGCGACGTGGGCGATCAGCACCGAGGTGGCCGACGAGGCGATCGCGGCCATGTTGTGGTGCTCGGCGTACCAGACCCGCTTGTAGCCGGTCTGCTCCGCGGTCCGGGCCAGCGCCACCGTGCCGGCGAGCGACTCGGCCACCGTCTGGTCGCGAGCAACGGTCGCAAGGTCAAGGATCGAAACCGGCACAGACATGAAACACCCTTCGTCGACGAGCCGACGGCATTCAGCGCCGCCTTCTACACAAGGACAACTGTCCGGACCGTAAATGTCATCCCGGACGCCCCGTTACGAATGTCTCGTCGCGCGTCACATGCTGGCGGCGTCCTGCACCTCGCCGACGAGCTCCTCGATGATGTCCTCGAGGAAGAGGACACCCGTCGTGGCCCCGTCCTGGTCGAGCGACCTCGCCACGTGGCCTCCCGTGCGCCGCATGAGCGCCAGGGCGTCCTCGAGGTCCACCTCGCGGAACGTGGACGTCAGCCGCCGGATGCGCTTGACCGGCACCGGGGACGTGAACGCGTCGCCCGAGCTCAGGTCCATGACGTCCTTGAGGTGCAGGTAGCCGATCAGCTCGTGGTCGGTGCCGGCCACGACGTAACGGGAGAACCCGTGCTCGGCGACCGCGTGCTGCACGTCAGCGGGTGTCGCGCCGATCGGCAGGACGACCATGTCGGCCATCGGCACCTCGACGTCGGCGACCTTCTTGGCGCTGAACTCGAACGCGGCCGTCAGCGTGCCGGACGTGTCGTCCAGGACGCCCTCGCGGGTCGACTGCTCGACGATGTTGGCGACCTCGTCGAGGGTGAACGTGCTGCTCGCCTCGTCCTTCGGCTCGACCTTGAACAGGCGCAGGACGCCGTTCGCTACGGCGTTCAGCGACCAGATCACCGGCTTGAAGAACCGCGAGACCATGACCAGCGGCGGAGCCAGGATCAGCGCGGCCCGGTCCGGGACCGAGAACGACAGGTTCTTGGGCACCATCTCGCCGAACACGACGTGCAGGAACGTCACCAGTGCGAGCGCCACGATGAACGCGATGACGCTGATCGACTCCGCGGACAGGGACGTGACGCCCAGCGGGATCTCCAGCAGGTGATGGATGGCCGGCTCGGACACGTTCAGGATGAGCAACGAGCACACCGTGATGCCGAGCTGGCTCGTAGCCAACATCAGCGTTGCGTGCTCCATCGCCCACAACGTGGTCTTGGCGGCCTTGCTGCCCGCCTCGGCCTTGGGCTCGATCTGGGAGCGACGTGCGGAGATGACCGCGAACTCGGCGCCCACGAAGAACGCGTTGCCGGCCAGCAGGACGACGAGCCAGATGACTCCGGGAAGGTACTCGCTCATGAAAGGTCCTCACGCAGCTGCTCGACGATCTGGTCGTGCGTCCCGGCCGGTGCCAGGTCGGCCTCGACCTCCTCGGGGACGAACCGGAGCCGCTCGATGCGACCGCCGTTCACCCGCTCGACGCGCAGGACGCCGTCCTGCGTCGGCACCTCGTCGCCCAGCTCGGCGACCCGGTCGAGCGAGTCGGTGACGAAGCCGCCGACCGTGTCGTAGTCGCCGCCTTCGGGGACCCGGACGCCGGCGCGGTCGAGCACCTCGTCGGGTCGCAGGGCAGCGTCGAAGACCACGGTGCGTCCGGTCCGGCGGACCTCGCTGCGGGGGCGGTCGTACTCGTCCTCGAGCTCGCCGACGAGCTCCTCGACCAGGTCCTCGAGCGTGACGACGCCCTCGGTGCCGCCGAACTCGTCCAGGACGATCGCGATCTGGTAGCTCTGGGTACGCAGGACCCCCAGGAGCGAGTCGACGCCCATCGACTGCGGCACCCGCAACGCGGTCGTCAGCAGGTCGCTGACCGGCACGGTGGCCTGGTCGGGCAGCGGCACCGCGAACGCCTGCTTGACGTGGACGACGCCGCGGACGTCGTCGGAGTCCTTGCCGATGACCGGGAAGCGGGAGTACCCGCTGCTGCCGGCCACCGTGATGACGTCCGCCGCGGTGGCGTCGATGTCGACGGTGACCATCCGCACGCGCGGCGTGAGGACGTCCGCGGCGGAGCGCTGGGAGAACCGGAGCGTCCGGCCCAGCAGGGTGGCGTGGTCGTCGTCCAGCACCCCGGCCATCGCCGAACGACGGACCAGCGAGCTGAGCTCCTCGGCCGTGCGCGCGCCGGACAGCTCCTCCTTCGGCTCGACACCCAGGGACCGGATCACGCCGTTGGCGGTGTTGTTGAACAACAGGATGAGCGGTTTCAGCACCGTCGTGAACACGATCTGGAACGGCACCACGATCTTCGCCGTCGCCAACGGGACGGCGAGGGCGAAGTTCTTCGGGACCAGCTCGCCGATGATCATCGAAAAGAGGGTGGCCAGCAGGACGCCGACGACGGCGCCGACTCCAGTGACGGCACCGTCCGGGAGCCCGGCGGCACCGAGCGGCTCGCGCAGCAGCGAGCTGACGGCAGGCTCGAAGGTGTAACCGGTGAGCAGCGTGGTCAGCGTGATGCCGAGCTGCGCGCTCGACAGGTGCGTCGAGGTGATCTTCAGCGCGCTGATGGTGGGGCCGAGTCGCTTCTCGCCCCGCTCCTGGCGGGCCTCGAGCTCGTTGCGGTCCAGGTTGACCAGCGCGAACTCGGACGCGACGAACAGGCCGGTTCCCACGGTCAGGGCCAGACCGATGGCCAGCATGGACCACTCGTTCATGTGCACTCACCTCCCAGCGTCAGGTCGCGACACGAACGTGTGAGAGGTGAGCAGGTACTCGCAGGGGGAGGGTCATCCATAGTGGTCGCAGTTTACTGAACCGCGGCAACGTCGGAGGGGGTCGGCACCCCCACTCCCCCACGAACGAGCCCGGCCCGGGCACTCCGTGAGGAGCACCCGGGCCGGGGACGACGAGCTACGTGATCAGCTGCAGCCGCTGGTGCTTCCGCAGCCCTCGCACACGTGGCAGGAGCCGGCGGGACGCATCTTGGTTCCGCAGGTCATGCACAGCGGCGAGTCGACCGCGGAGCCGGTGATGGCCTCGAGGAGCTCGGCGCTCGTGTGGGCCTGCGCAGGCGCGGGCTTGGAGCTGGCTGCCTCGTTGCTGTCGCCGGAGACCGACGTCGTCTCGACCTTGGCGGTGGCGACCGCCGGGGCGGCCGGGGCGACCTTGGGCTCGATGGTCTCGACCGTCTCCTCGACGAGCTCGGCGGCGGTGGTGCCCGCCGAGATCGGCTGGTGGGAGCCGGTGTCGAGGTAGCGCTGACGCTCGTCGGCCGAGAAGATGCCGAGAGCCGAGCGGGTGTCGAAGTCCAGGTAGTCCAGGGCGAGTCGACGGAACGTGTAGTCCATGATCGACTGGCTCATGCGGACGTCCGGGTCATCGGTCAGACCGGCCGGCTCGAACTTCATGTTGGTGAACTTGCTGACGAACGTCTCCAGCGGCACGCCGTACTGCAGCGAGATGCTGATCGCGATCGAGAAGGCGTCCATCATGCCGGCCAGGGTCGAGCCCTGCTTGCCCAGCTTCATGAAGATCTCGCCGAGCGAGCCGTCCTCGTGAGCACCCGAGGTCATGTAGCCCTCGGCGCCACCGACGGAGAACGACGTCGTGATGGCCTGGCGCGACTTCGGCAGGCGACGACGGATCGGCTTCTCGACGATGACTTCCTTGATGACTTCCTTGACCTCGGTCGAGCCGGAGGACTTGGCCTCCTTGCCGTCCGAGAGCGGCTGGCCGACCTTGCAGTTGTCGCGGTAGACCGCGAGCGCCTTCAGGCCGAGCTTCCAGCCCTGGAAGTAGACGTCCTGGATCTCCTCGACCGTGGCGGTCTCGGGCAGGTTGACCGTCTTGGAGATCGCGCCGGACAGGAACGGCTGGCAGGCAGCCATCATCTTGACGTGGCCCATGGGCTTGATCGAGCGCTGGCCCATCGCGGTGTCGAAGATCTCGTAGTGCTCGGTCTTGAGACCGGGCGCGTCGACGACGTGACCGTTCTCGGCGATGTACTCGACGATGGCCTCGATGGTCTCGCCGGTGTAGCCGAGTTTCTTCAGGGCAGCCGGGATCGTCTGGTTGACGATCTGCATCGAGCCGCCACCGACGAGCTTCTTGAACTTGACCAGCGAGAAGTCCGGCTCGATGCCGGTCGTGTCGCAGTCCATCATGAAGCCGATGGTGCCGGTCGGGGCCAGGACGGAGGCCTGGCTGTTGCGCCATCCGTTCTTGGAGCCGATCTTCAGGTTCTCGGCCCACTGCTTGGCAGCCTCGCGGTGCACGGCGATGTCCATGCCGTGGACGGTGCGGATCTCGTCGTTGGCGGCCTGGTGCTTGCGCATGACGCGCTCGTGCGCCGAGGCGTTCTGGGCGAAGCCGTCGTACGGGCCGACGACGCCGGCGAGCTCGGCCGAACGGCGGTAGGACGTACCGGTCATCAGCGAGGTGATCGCACCGGCGAGGGCGCGGCCGCCGTCGGAGTCGTACGCCAGGCCGGACGCCATGAGCAGCGCGCCGAGGTTGGCGAAACCGATGCCGAGCTGGCGGTACGCACGCGTGGTGTCACCGATCGCCTCGGTCGGGAAGTCGGCGAAGCAGATCGAGATGTCCATCGCGGTGATGATGAACTCGGTCGCCTTGACGAACTTCTCGGTGTCGAACGAGCCGTCGTCCTTGAGGAACTTCAGCAGGTTGAGCGAGGCGAGGTTGCAGCTGGAGTTGTCCAGGTGCATGTACTCCGAGCACGGGTTCGACGCGGTGATGCGGCCGGCCTCGGGCGAGGTGTGCCAGTCGTTGATCGTGCCGTCGTACTGGATGCCCGGATCGGCGCACGCCCAGGCGGCCTGCGCGATGTCGGACCACAGCTTGCGGGCGTCGACGGTCTCGATGATCTCGCCGGTGGTGCGGGCGCGCAGACCGAACTCGTTGCCCTCCTCGACCGCGTGCATGAACTCGTCGTTGACGCGGATCGAGTTGTTGGCGTTCTGGTACTGCACCGAGGTGATGTCGACGCCACCGAGGTCCATGTCGTAGCCGGCGTCGCGCAGGACACGGATCTTGTCCTCCTCGCGGGCCTTGGTCGCCACGAACTCCTCGATGTCCGGGTGGTCGACGTCCAGGACGACCATCTTGGCCGCACGACGCGTGGCGCCGCCGGACTTGATGGTGCCCGCGGACGCGTCCGCACCGCGCATGAAGGAGACCGGACCGGACGCGGTGCCACCCGAGGAGCGGAGCAGCTCCTTGGACGAGCGGATGCGCGACAGGTTGAGGCCGGCGCCGGATCCACCCTTGAAGATCAGACCCTCTTCCTTGTACCAGTTGAGGATCGAGTCCATCGAGTCATCCACCGCGAGGATGAAGCAGGCGCTGACCTGCTGGGGGCTGGACGTGCCCACGTTGAACCACACCGGGCTGTTGAAGCTGAAGACCTGGTGCAGGAGCATGTGCGTCAACTCGTGCTCGAAGAGCTCGGCGTCCGCGTCGCTCGCGAAGTAGCCGTGCTCCTTGCCGGCGGCGACGTACGTCAGGACGACGCGGTCGAGCAGCTGCTTGAGGCTCTGCTCACGCTCGGGGCTGCCGACGGCGCCGCGGAAGTACTTGGTGGTGACGATCGTGGAGGCGTTGACGCTCCAGAAGTCGGGGAACTCCACACCGCGCTGCTCGAAGACGTTCTCGCCGGTCTTCCAGTTGGTCTGGACGACGTCGCGACGCTCCCAGGTCACGGCGTCGTACGGGTGCACCCCCGGCGTGGTGAAGACGCGCTCGATCTTCAGGCCCTTGCCCGAAGTCTTGGCGCCAGCCTTGCGAGAGGACCCCGTGGGGCCGCTGACCGTTTCCGTCATGGATGCTCCTGTGTGTGCGGTGGGTGTACGTGCTGTGTTGCCGGGTGTTTTCAGACGTTCGGACGTGCAGCGGGGTCACTTGGTTCAACAACCCCGGGTGGCTGGATGTTTCGTTCAGCCGTCGTGCTTGTGGGTGGAGTCGCGTGACTCCTCGGCCAGCTCGCCGTCGGCCGCCGCGACCATCAAGGTCGCGATCTCGGCGGCGAAGTCGTCGACCGACTCGAACGACTTGTAGACGCTGGCGAACCGCAGGTAGGCGACCTCGTCGAGCGCCTTGAGCGGCTCGAGGATGGCCAGTCCCACCTCGTGGGCCGGGATCTCCGCGGCGCCTCGATCGCGCAACGCGTCCTCGACCTGCTGGCCGAGGCGCGCCAGGTCGTCGGCCGAGACCGGGCGACCCTTGCATGCCTTGGCGACGCCGGCGATGGCCTTGTCACGGACGAACGGCTCGGTGGCACCGGACCGCTTGGCGATCATGAGCTGCATCTGCTCGATCGTGGTGAAGCGCTTCTCGCACTCCGCGCAGACGCGGCGACGCCGGATGGCGCCACCCTCGTCGGCCACGCGGCTGTCGAGCACCTTCGTGTCGGTGTTCTTGCAGAACGGGCAGTGCATGAAGGCGCTCCTTCCGGTGGCTTCCTTGGGGACGAAACTGTGGACCGACCTGTGCACTCGACGCTCAACCTGTGCACCGAGGGCGACATCTGTGGACCAACATGTGGAGAACTACATCGGTGTAAGTACTAGATGTAGTGGTAACCATACGCCGCGGGTACGACGCATGCAATCGACTCTGGCAAACAGCGGTGACATTTCTGGGGTATGTCCCGGCGTCCCGGCAACTGCGCAGGTCAGAGGTAGTGCGAGTCACACCAGTCACAGGAAACGGGCGTGTCGCGACACCGCTGACGGGCCGCTCGCAGGGGTCGGCGAAGCCGTTCCTGGCGCCGTGGGGACGGCACCAGGACGCGTCGCTGACGCAGCTACTGGGTCGCGGCCCAGCGCAGGAACTGCGCGGCCTGGAACAGGTCGTCGAAGTCGCCGGCCAGCTCGAGCAGCAGGTCGTTCGTCCACACGGCCAGGCGACCGACCGTCCAGGAGCCGACGCCGGCCGCGGGGATCTCGATGCCGTACACGGACTCGGCGATCTGCCGCTTCTCGTCGAGGGTGAGGATCGGCAGGAACCGGTACGGCTCGGCGACCGCGAGCGTCTTGGTCAGCAGCGTCGGGCCGAACCCCGGCATCGCCTGGGCGAACGTGCCCTGGGCGAGGTCGGTGAACCGGTCCTCGAGGTCACCGGGTCCACGCAGCAGGTGCTGGATCGTGGCCCGGACGTGCCGCGCCGCCTCCAGCTCGCCCATCAGCGTCCACGCCTTGTCGAGCTCGGTGGTCGGTCCCGGGTTCCCGCCCGTGGGGTCGTGCACGAACTGCTGCAGGTCGTAGTTCGCTGCGCGGTCCAGGCCTGACTCGGAGAACACCCACTGGTACTTCTTCCAGTGCGCGGCGACCGTCGGGTCGGGGGTGTACGGCACGGTCGCCATGAACTCGTGCTTGCGCAGCAACGCCTGCTGCACGCTCTCCAACGGGGCGTCCGCGGCGGTCGGGAACTGCTTGCGCGCCACCACGATCGGCAGCACGGATGGCTTGGCGGGTGCCGCCGCTCGCGTGCGGGCCGCGGGCCGCGAGCGGGTCGGCGCCGGCTTGGGCGCCTCGACCGGTGCTCCGTACGTGAAGACGAAGTCGCAGTCGTCGCAGCGGGCCTCCTTGCGGCCGTCCGGCAGGGTGCGGATCAAGAAGACGTCGTCCTCACGGACGCACAAGGGACAGACGATCAAAGCCACATCACCAATCTATGCCTGTCCCCCACATCACCGGAGTCCGGCCACGGGGGCCTCCGGCGAGGTCCGTCTGCTAGCCCCGCTCACTGCCCGGGACACCGCCGAGAGCGCGACGGACCGCCCCTCGAGAGGAGGAGCGGTCCGTCGCGTACGGGCGAGGTCAGGCCTTCTTGCGACCCGTGATCGCGTTGTAGGCGACGAGCGCGATGATCGCGCCGATGATCGAGCCGATGATGCCGGCTGCCGTCAGGTCGGTCGGGCCGTCGCTCAGCAGCGAGCCGAGGAAGCCACCGACGAGCGAGCCGACCATGCCGAGCACGATCGTGCCGATGATGCCGAAGTCGTCCTTGCCGGGCACGACGGCGCGAGCGATGAATCCGGCGATGAGGCCGACGATGATGAATCCGATGATTCCCATGGGGTTCCCTCCCTGGTGATGTCGTTGCCGCGGGTGCGCCTCGTCGGCGCGCGACAACGGTCAAAGACACTAACGGGCACAGAGCAAATCTGCACGTCTGCGCGTCCGGGTGTGAAACCCCGTCAGATGGGTACGCGGCTGCCATGGCTACTTCCACTCCGAAATTCACGATTCCCGGCCTCAGCAACGCTGAGGGCAAGAAGCTCGCCGGCATCCTGCAGGAGCGCCTCAACGCGCTGAACGACCTGCACCTGACGCTGAAGCACGTGCACTGGAACGTCGTCGGCCCGCACTTCATCGCCGTCCACGAGATGATCGATCCCCACGTGGACGAGGTCATCGCCATGGTCGACGAGACGGCGGAGCGCATCGCGACGCTCGGCGTCTCCCCGCTCGGCACGCCCGGCGCGATCGTCAACGGCCGCACGTGGGAGGACTACTCCCTCGGCCGCGCCACGACGAACGAGCACCTCGGCGCCCTCGACGAGGTCTACATCAACCTCCTCCAGGACCACCGCAAGGCGCAGGAGGCCGCTGACGAGATCGACCCGGTCACCGGCGATCTGCTCGTGGGCCACCTGAGCAAGCTCGAGCTGTTCCACTGGTTCGTGCGCGCACATCTGGAGAGCACCGGTGGTGCACTCTCGACCGCGAACGCCAAGTCTGAGAAGACCGCCGCGAAGGCAGCCCACGAGGCGGCCGACGTCACCAAGTAGAACCCCTGACGGCGGGACCCCGACCCACACGCTGGGTCGGGGTCTCGTCATGTCCGGGGCGTTGAGAACGACTCAGCGGCGGCCGCGCGGACGCGGCTTGGGACCGGAGCGGCGCTCCCCCGGCGCCTTGTAGGTGCCCTCGGCGACACGCGCCATGAGCAGCTGCTGGTCACCCTTCTCGGCCTCGCGGACGAACTGGTGCGCGCGCTCGCCGCGCAGCACCGCCGCCTCGACGCCGTGGTGGGAGATGACGACCTGCTTGTCGCGCACCGTCCACTCGTACCCGCTGGGGCGGCTCATCGGCCGACGCCCAGGTAGTGCAGCGCGGCATCCGTGAGGCCGTTGGCGAGGTTGCGGGCCCGCGGCGCGTTGGCGTACGCCTGGCGGATCAGGTCCTTGGGGTCCTCGCCGGTGTCACCGAAGTAGGCGTCGTTGACCCAGCGCTCGTACGTCTGCGGGGTCACCTCGGGGTGGAACTGCCACGCGATCGCCCGCGCACCGAAGGCGTCGTCGATGAAGCACTGCGGACCACGCCACGACGTACCGAGCACCAGGGACGTCGGCCCGGGCGCGAACACGTCCTTGTGCATCTGCCCCCACGGTCCCTCCGGGCACAGGACCGGGTCGGTCGTGTCGACGCGATCCCACCCCAGCTCGGGGCGGTCGGAGCGCCACGACGTGCCGCCGAGGGCGCGCGCCATGATCTGGGCGCCGTAGCAGATGCCCATCACCGGCGTCCGGTTCGCGAGGGCGGACCGGACGAGCTTGATCTCGTCCGTCACGGGCACGATCCACCGGTCGTCGTGGGCGGACTTGTCCGAGCCGAGCAGCAGGATCAGGTCGCTGCCGCCGAGGGCGTCGTACGCCGTCAGGTCGTCACGGTCCAGCTCGATGATCTCGCCACCGTGCTCGATGAGCCTGTCGACGACGTAGCCGCCGTCCCTGTCGGCCGCATCGGCGACCACGTGAATCCGCATGACCCCATTGTCCCCCACCCAGGACATGACGAAGCCCGGCGTGGTCACCTTCCCTTGTGACCTCGCCGGGCTGCGTCGTGGTGACGGCGCGGACTACTTGTCGTAGACCGGCACCGCGATCTCCGAACCCATCTGCAGGGCGGAGGCGTTGGGGAGCGAGTTGAGCTCGATGATGTCGTCCACGGTCTGGCGGATGTCGCCGTTGGGGTTCGCCTCGGCGGCGATCTCCCACAGCGTGTGGCCGGCCATGACGCGGACGGAGGTGGTGGCCTCGGGTGCGCCGGCCTCGCCGGTGGCTGTCGACGACGGGCCGAACATGACGGCCAGCACCGCGATGGCGATGACGGCGGCGGCCAGGATGACGGCCTTGCCGCGGCGGGTCAGCCGGACGTGCGCGGCTGCCGGCTTCGGCGCGGGGACGATGCGCAGCGGGCGCATCTCGCGGGCGTTGAACTGGTTGAACGTGATGGTGCTCATGGGTGCCTCCGTGGGGGAAGTGAGACGGTGTGTGGTCTTGGTGGTTCGAGCGAACGCTGCTCTCGATGTCATTCGATGGGTACGAACAGGCGTTCGATCGAACACATGTACGACAATAGGGGCCGCCTCCGACAAAAGGAAGCATCTGTCGAACACAATTTCGAACAGGCCTGCGCACTTACTGTGATTGCAGCGAAAAGTCGCCTCCCGTTTTGCCGGGGTGCTCGGCCAGGACGCGCTCGGCGGGCACCTGTCCCCCGGCGCCACTACGTTCGACGCATGAACGCGAAGAGCACGATCCTCACCGCCTGGAAGCAGGCGTCCGCGCAGCAGGCACCGCTGCTGGCGGCAGGAGTGGCGTTCTACACGTTCTTGTCCCTGTTCCCCGCCCTGATCGCGTCCGTGCTCGTGTACGGCCTGGTGGCGTCCCCCGAGACCGTGGCGCGACAGTCGAAGGAGATCACCGACGCACTGCCTGCCGACGCGGCGTCGCTGGTGGTCGGCCAGCTCGACTCCCTCACCCAGACGTCACCCGGGTCGCTGGGCCTCGGACTGGTCGTCGCGGTGGCGCTGGCCTTCTACAGCGCGTCCGGCGGCGTCGGCAACCTGGTCACGGCGATCAACGCGATGTTCGGCATCCGTGACAACCGGAACTTCTTCAAGAAGAAGCTGCTGGCGCTCGGCCTCACGGTGGGTGCCATCGTCTTCTTCCTCGTGATGATCGCCTTGGTCGCGGCGGCCCCCGCGTTCTTCAACCTGATCGACATCGTCCCCGGTGTCCGGATCGTGCTGGAGGTCCTGCGCTGGGGCCTGCTGCTGGGCGCGCTCGTCGTCGCGATCGGCGTGCTGTTCCGCATCGCGCCGGACCGCTCGGAGCACACCGCCCTGGTGACGAAGGGCGTCCTCGTGGCCAGCCTGATGTGGGTGGCGGTGTCGCTCGCCTTCTCCCTCTACGTCGACAACTTCGGCAGCTACGGCAAGACGTACGGCGCGCTCGCCGGAGTCGTCGTGCTGCTGCTGTGGCTCTGGATCGGCCTCTACGCGATCCTGCTCGGCGCGACCGTCGAGGCGGTCCGCGAGAAGGTCGTCACGGCGGAGACCGTCGCCGAGGACGCCGAGATCGCCGATCTGCGCGGCGCGGAGGCCAACGGCGACGAGGTCCCGGTCGAGATCACCTACGACGAAGAGGTGGAGGACGTCCCGGCCGAGACGAAGACGCCCGTCTTCAAGCGGCTTCGCAACCCGTTCCGTCGAGCCCCGCGCGACTGACGTCGGTCAGCGCAGCCCGGCCTTCTTGAGCCGGCGCGCGCCCACCTTGCGCAGCAGCGGGTCGGCCCACAGCGCGAGCGACGGGGACAACGTCGCGGTGCGCCCGATCGCCCCGCGCCACACCGGGATCGTCTTGTAGATCCGCCGGGTCCCGAACATCCCGACGAGCTCCTGGGCGACCTGGGTCGGCGTCAGCATGACGCCCGCGGCGAGGATCTCGCGCGCGCCGCCGTTGACGTCGAAGCCCTCGACCATCTTGGTGTCGACGCCGTCCGGGCAGAGCGCGTGGACGCGGATCCGGTCGGCGTGCAGCTCGGACGCCAGCGAGGTGGTCAGCGACAGCACGGCAGCCTTCGTCGCGGCGTACACGCTCAGGCCCGGCACCGGCGCGTGCGCGCTGAGCGAGGCCATGATCCCGATCTCGCCGCCCCGGATCCCCTCCGACGACTGGTTGCGGAACACGTCGGCCGCAGCTCGTACGCCCCACATCACGCCGAGGACGTTGACGTCGACCATCAGGCGCACCTGCTCGACCGACAGCGAGGTGAGGTCACCGTCCATTCCGACGCCGGCGTTGCAGACCCACGCGCCGAGGGGCGCGATCTCCCGGGCCCGCTCGGCGATCTCCCGGTTGGCGGCTGGGTCGGTGACGTCGAGCCGCAGCCCGGCGGCCGCCCCGATCTCGCGTGCAGTGCGCTCCGCGCCGTCCCCGTCCACGTCAGTGACCAGGACCTCGTACCCCAGGCGCACCAGCTCGATCGCGATCGCGCGACCGATGCCCCGCGCACCTCCCGTGACGACGGCTGAACGAGGACTGCCGGGCTTCACGGGGGTCTTGTGCACCGACCCAACCTAGGGGGCGGCCGCCGCGACACGCCATCGAACATATGTTTGAACATCGGGTGTGATCCGCGTTAACCTCTTGCCATGACCGATGATCGCAACGCAGACGTCACCGAGCTCCCCGACGGGCCCGCCGACTCCACCGGACTGACCGCGCGCCAGCGCAAGGTGCTCGAGTTCCTGCGCGACGAGATCGAGACGCGCGGCTACCCGCCCAGCATGCGCGAGATCGGTGCCGCGGTGGGCCTGACCAGCACGTCGTCGGTCGCCCACCAGCTCCGCGCCCTCGAGGGGCTCGGGTACGTCAAGCGCGACCCCAACCGTCCCCGGGCGCTCGAGATCTTCCTGCCCGACGTCATCGCGGCCCGGCGCTCGATGAGCGCTGCGCCGGAGCCGTCCGACGCCGCTGACTCCCCGTTCGACGAGACCGGCATCAACGACGCCGCCCCGTCCGCGGTCAACATCCCGATGGTCGGTCGCATCGCGGCCGGCGGTCCGATCCTGGCCGAGGAGCGGGTCGAGGAGATCTTCCCGATGCCCAAGTCCCTGGTCGGCGACGGCACGCTGTTCATGCTCGAGGTCTCCGGCGACTCGATGATCGACGCGGCCATCTGCAACGGCGACTACGTCGTCATCCGCCAGCAGCCCAACGCCGAGAACGGTGAGATCGTCGCGGCGATGCTCGACGGCGAGGCCACGGTCAAGACCTTCCAGCGCAAGAACGGCCAGGTCTGGCTGCTCCCGCACAACGACGACTACTCCCCCATCGACGGCACCCACGCCACGATCCTGGGCAAGGTCACCGCGGTCATCCGCCGCGTCTGAACCCCGACCCCCGCGGGGGCGGTGGATCCTCCACCGTTTGAAGCCGATTTCGGGCCCAGACGGTGGCATACGCACCGCCGCACCCCGGGCCCCGCTGGCGCGGTGCATCCTCCACTGTCTGAAGCCGATTTCGCGCTCAAACGGTGGCGTATGCACCGCGCCCGCACGGGCCTGGCAGGGGTCAGCCGGCGTGGGCCTGGCGGGCGTCCCAGGCGCTCTTGACCATCTCGGCGACCGAGTGGCGCATGGTCCAGTCCAGGTCGCGCGAGGCGAGCTCGCCGGACGCCACGATGCGGGCCGGGTCGCCGGGACGCCGGTCGGCGATCTCCGGCTCGAACGCGATGCCGGTCGCCTCGGCCACCGCCGTCATGATCTCCCGCACGGAGACGCCGTCGCCGCTGCCCAGGTTGTAGACCGGCTCCAGGGTCTCGCCGGCGAGCAGCTTCTGTGCCGCGACGACGTGGGCGTCCGCGAGGTCGGCGACGTGGATGTAGTCACGGACGCACGTGCCGTCCGGCGTCGGGTAGTCGTTGCCGTTGATCCGCGGCGTCCGGCCCTCGAGCAGTGCCTCGATGACCAGCGGGAAGAGGTTGTGCGGGCTGGTGTCGTACAGGTCGGGCACGGCGGAGCCGACGACGTTGAAGTAGCGGAGCGACGTGTGGTGCAGCGGGAACGCCCGCGCGGAGTCGCGCAGCAGCCACTCCCCGATCAGCTTGCTCTCGCCGTACGGGGACTCCGGCGCCGTCGCCGTCGCCTCGGTGACCAGCTCGACGTCCGGCGTGCCGTACACCGCCGCGCTGGAGGAGAACACGACCTTGTCGACGTCCGCCTCGTGCATGGCCTGCAGGAGGCTGACCGTTCCCTGCACGTTCTGCTCGTACGTGTGCAGCGGACGCTGCACCGACACCCCGGCGTACTTGAAGCCCGCGAGGTGCACGACGGCCTCGACCCGGTGCTCGACCATCGCCTTGGCGACGACCGCGGTGTCCAGGATGTTGCTGTCGATCAGGACGACGTCGTCGGGGACGAACTCGCGGTGACCGCTGGAGAAGTCGTCGACCACGACGCAGTCGAGACCCGCCAGACGGAACGCGCGGACGATGTGTGAGCCGATGTAGCCGGCGCCGCCGGTGACGAGCACAGTCATGGTCACCACCCTCTCAGGTCGCGGCTCACCCCTTGAAGCGGAGGGTCCCGACGTTGTAGCCCTTGCCGGCCTTGACCTTCACCGAGTGCCGGCCGGTGAACGTGCGACCGATGCCGCGCCACGAGTCGGAGTTGACCGAGATCGTCCACTTCCCGCTCGGCAGGCCCGCGATGTAGAAGACGCCCTTGCTGTCGGTCACGTCGGTGCGGATCACGCGGGTGCCGGACGACGAGGACAGCCGGACCATGAGTTCCTTGTTCGTCTTGCCCTTGGCCCGGGTGACGCGTCCCTTGACGACAGCGCCCTGGCGGTTGCGCGAGGTCTTCTTGGTCACCGACTTGCCGGTGCCCGAGACGTCGAGCGTGTTGATCGTGCCAGCGCCACGTGCCTTGCAGTAGCCGCGGTACATCCAGCCCTTGAAGCCCCTGGGGATCGAGTTCTGCTTGCCGGTGGCCGGGTTGGGACGGGCGGTGCGGGCGATGCGCTCGAAGCCGCTGTTCGCGTTGCCGGACAGGTTGCGCAGGCGCTTGAACGCCTTCCAGGTCTCCGAGCGACGGTCCAGCCCCTTGAAGTACAGGTTGTTGTTCGAGAACTTGCTCGGGTACCAGTCCGAGCAACCCGTGCGTCGGCCGACCTCGACCCAGTACAGGCCCGGCGCCACGTTCGTGAACGTCCGGCTGCCCTTGCTGTCGGCCTGTCCCTCCGCGACGACCGGCGCGTCGAGGATGCCGACGCCCGGGACCTTCTCGCGCAGCCGCACCCAGCGATCGCCCTGGGCCGTGGGCTTGTACGCCGGCGAGAACGACGCCTTGACCTTGACGGTGTTGTTGCTCTGCCCCGCCGGGAGCGCCTTGCCGGCCAGCGGCGAGCTCAGCGTGATGAGGTTGGCGCGGCTCCGCTTGTAGCTGGTGGCGTCGTAGCAGCTGCCGTAGCGGGTGCCGCTCTTGCCGTACCAGGCCTGCGTCTTGCTGTTGCGGGCGCCGACCATGTAGCGGTTGGCGCTGGACGAGGTCATCGGCAGGAACGTCACCCGGTACGCCCCGCTGCTCGATGCCGAGGTGCGACCGAAGATGTTCGCGCAGTACGGGAGGTCGAACTCGCGGGTCACCCGGGATCCGCCGCCGAAGCTCGCCGGCGGGGACGCGACCGTGACGTCCGCACCCGCCGCGGTCGTGCCCGAGACGGACGCGTAGCGGAAGTCGGCGACGTAGTCGCTGGTCCGCGTGGCCTTGACCGCGGTGCCATCGCGCAGGTGCGCGCCGCCGCCGGCAGGCCGACCGCTGGAGCCCCGCCAGTACCAGGAACGCCGGATGCCGTCCTGGTCCGTGCCGCTGAGGCGCAGGCGGTACGGCGCGCTGGCCGTGTTGCGCGCACCGAGGCTGACGTTCAGCGAGTAGCGCCCGCCGTTGCCGCTGATGTCCTGGCCCTTGACGATCTTGGTGTTGCCGCCGCGCAGCACCGAGATCAGGTCGACGCGCAAGTTCGACGCGAGCACCGGGCCGTACCCGGTGACGGTGCCGCGGATCTGCTGGCGCGAGACGAGCGTCTCGGTGCGGATCTTGCGGTAGTAGTGCGTGATGTTGCGGGGCTTGTCCTCGTCGACCTTGACCGACACGTTGCTGACGGACCGGTAGTCACGTCCCGCGACGGCCGGCGCGTTGTGCGGGTTGACCCGCGCGTTGGTGTGCATCGCGATCGCGACACGCGCCGACGACCGTCCCTTCACCTTGTACTTGCGGACCCGCGGCTTGCCGGTGTCGTCGGTGAACGACAGCTTGCCCTTGCAGGTCGCCTTGGACGCGCACTTGACGGACACGCTTCCGGTGCCGCTCGAGGAGATCGCGATCCCCGTGGACTTGACCGAGAGCTTGTAGCTCGCTGCTTCGGCCGGCCCGGCTGTCAGGAAGGCGGCGACCACTGCGACTGCAGCGGAGGCGATGACGGGTGTGCGCAGTCTCATTCGGGTCCCCGAAACTCAAGTTGCGTGCAGACAGATCCTCCGCAGGCTATCAAACTTCGCGGAAGGGTCCAGGGTCCCGACGATCAGCCCTTGAAGCGCAGCGTCCCCACCGAGTACGACTTGCCGCGCTTGACCGAGACCGCGTGCTTGCCCGCGAAGGTGCGCCCGATGCCGCGCCAGGAGTCGGTGTTGACCGCGATGGTCCAGCGGCCCGAGGGCAGTCCCACGACCGAGAACCGGCCGCTGCCGTCGGTGATCGTGGTGCGGATGACCCGCTTGCCGTCGATGGACGACAGGCGCACCATCATCTCCTTGTTGGTACGACCACCGGTGCGCGTGATGCGCCCACGGACCGTCGCGCCCTTGGCGGACGTGATGCCGACGCGCTTCTGGCCGTTGCCGGTGCCACGGATGCTGACGGTCTTGTAGGCGCCGGCGCCACGGGCACCACACACGGAGCGGTACATCCAGCCGGCGCGACCGGACGGCTTCTTCTCCTGCGCCTTGCCGGCCGGGTTCGGTCGCACGTGGCGGGCGGTGCCCTCCAGGCCGGAGTTCTTGCCGCCCGGGAGCGAGCCGAGGGTGCGGAAGGACTTCCACCGCTCCGACGCGCGGTCACCGCCCTTGAAGTACGCGCGGTTGTTCGAGTAGCGGCTCGGGTACCAGTCCGAGCAGCCCGTGCGGCGGCCGATCTCGACCCAGTACGTGCCGGGCGCCACGTTGGTGAACACGCCGTTGCCGGCCCCGTTGGCGGCGCGCTCGGCCACGACCGGGGCGTCCAGGATCGGCATGTTCGGGACCTTCTCGCGCAGACGCAGCCAGCGGTCGCCCTGGGCAGTCGGCTTGAACCCCGAGAACGTGCCGTCGACGTACAGCGAGTTGCCGTTGG
Source organism: Aeromicrobium chenweiae (assembly GCF_003065605.1). GTDB lineage: Bacteria > Actinomycetota > Actinomycetes > Propionibacteriales > Nocardioidaceae > Aeromicrobium > Aeromicrobium chenweiae. The sequence continues at coordinate 2,292,829 of NZ_CP026952.1, forward strand.
CGCCGACGCTCGCGTCGCGCGTGGTCGGCGTGGAGCCGTTGAGGGCGATCAGGTTGCTGCGGGAGTACTTGTAGTTCTGCACGTCGAAGCAGCTGCCGAAACGCTCGCTGGTCCTGCCGTACCAGGCGTCGACCGATCCCCTGCGGGCCGAGATCATGTAGCGCTTGTCCGCCGACGTCTTGTCGTAGGGCAGGAAGTCGATCCGGTAGCGGCCGTCGCGCGCGGCGGTCTCACCGAAGACGTTCGCGCAGCCGACGTAGTCGAGCTCGCGGCGCACGCTCGCGCCCCCGAAGGTGCGGGGGTTCCCGACCGCGGTGATGCTCGTGCCGGTCGGCGCGTCGCCCTGGATCGAGGAGAAGTGGAAGTCGGCGTTGAAGTCGCTGTTCTTGGTCGCCTGGACCGCGCTGGCCTCGTTGATGTAGCGGCCGCCGCCGGTGAACTTGCCGTCCGTGCCCCGCCAGAACCACGAGCGGGCGATGCCGTCCTGGTCCTTGCCCGTGATGCGCAGGCGGTACGTCGCCGAGGGCGAGTTGTTGGCGCCGAGCGGGATCGTGAAGCTGTAGCCGTCGCTGAGGTCGTTGTCGAACTTCTTGACCAGGGTGTTGCCACCGCGCACGACCGTCAGCAGCTCGACCCGCAGCTGGCTGACCTTGCTGCCGCCGACGCCCTTGGCGGTGCCGGTGATCTGCTGGCTGGGCTTGTACGTCTCGGTGGTGACCTTGGAGTCGTGGGTGCGCTTCTTCGGGGACGTCTCGGCGATGCGGAGCGTCACGCCGGTCTTGCGCTTGTACTCACCGTTGACCGACTGGCCGCCGTTGTACGGGTTCGCGGTCGAGCTGTCGTTGAGCGACACCCGTGCGTACGCGGTCTTCTTGCCCCGGACGCTGTAGCTCGTGACCTTGGTCGAGCCCAGCACACGCAGCTTGCCCTTGCAGGTGTGCTTGCTGCGACACGCGATCGCGACCTTGCCGTCGCCCTTCGACGAGATCGCGATGGTCTTGGACTTCAGCGTCGCAGTGGTGCCCGCCGCGTCGGCCGGGGTGGCGATGAGCAGGCCGGCGACGAGCGTCACGAGCGCGGGGCCGAGCAGGACGATGCGGTGCTTCATGGAATCCCCGGGACTCTGTAGGTGGGCAACCAGGGAAGGCTATCAGCGGACGCTCTCCGCCGAGGCGTTTGCGGCATCATCGAGGCGTCGCAGTGCCGCGAGCGCCACCTCGCGGTCGGTCGTGCGCCACATGTCGGGCAGGGACGCGGCGAGGAAGGACCCGTAGCGCGCGGTCACGATGCGCGGATCGAGGATCGCGACGACCCCCTTGTCGGTCGAGCGCCGGATCAGGCGCCCGGTGCCCTGTGCGAGCAGGAGGGCGGCGTGGTTGGCCGCGACGGTCATGAACCCGTTGCCGCCGCGCTTCTCCACGAGCCGCTGCCGTGCGCTCATCAACGGGTCGTCCGGACGCGGGAACGGGATGCGGTCGATGATGACGAGCTGGCACGTATCACCGGGCAGGTCGACGCCCTGCCACAGGCTCAGCGTGCCGAACAGGCACGTGCTCGGGGTCTCGGCGAACCGCCGGGCGAGCTCGGGGAGCTGCGCGTCGCCCTGGCACCAGATGTCGATGTCGGGGAGGCGCTCACGGACCTCCTCCGCGGCCTTCTCGGCTCCGCGGCGGGACGAGAACAGCCCGAGCGTACGACCGCCGGCGGCCTCGATCAGCGAGGTGATCTCGGCCAGCTGGGCCTCCTCGAGACCGTCCCGGCCCGGCGCCGGCAGGTCACGCGCGACGTAGAGGACGCCCTGCTTGCGGTAGTCGAACGGCGAGCCGACGTCGAGCGCGGTCCACGGCGGGTCGTCCCCCCAAAGGCCCAGCGAGCGGGCGACGGGCTCGAAGCCGCCGCCGAGCTTGAGCGTCGCACTGGTCAGGATCACGGTCTTGTCGCCGAAGAGCTTCTCGCGCAGCGCCCAGGAGACGTCGATCGGCGCGATGTGCAGCTGCTTCTCGCCCCGACGGTTGTCGGTCACCCAGAGCACCTCGGTCTCGCCCTTGGCGGCCATGCGCTCGGCGATCTTGCGGACGTCGTCGACCATGCCGCGGGCCTGCAGCTTGGCGGCGTCGGGCTCGCCCTTGTCCTTCTCCTTCGGGAACGCGGACAGACACGCGCGGGCGTTGTCGCGCACGAACGCCAGGACCTCCTGCAACGGCTGCGGCGGGACGTCGATGCGCCCCTCCTCCGTGCGGGCCAGGACGTCGGCGAGCGCGTCGGCCGCGTCGGACAGGTCGTCGGCCTCGTGGCCGTCCACCTGGGCGCGGGCGCGCCGGGCGGCCCGCTCGACGATCGACGGATCGAGCTCGTCGGTGGACGCCTGGGTCACCCGGGCCGCGAGCTCGTGCGCCTCGTCGACGACCACTGCGTCGTACTCGGGCAGCATCGGCACCCCGTCGATCGCGTCGATCGCGAGGAGCGAGTGGTTCGTGACGACGACCTGCGCGTTGTGGGCGTCCTCCCGGGCGAGCTCGGCGAAGCACTGGAGCGCGTGCGCGCAGCGCGAGGCGCCGAGGCACTCGCGGTGGTTGACGCTCACCTGCCGCCACGCGCGCTCGGTGTGCGAGGGAGCGGAGTCGCGGTCGCCGGTGTGGCTGCCGGTCGCCTGCTCCTCGGCCCACTCGCGCAGCTCGAGGACCTCCGCGCCGAGCGATCCCTCCGGGACGTCGATGAGCGTGCCCTGGTCGTCGGGGGCTCCCTCGCGCACGCGGTGCAGGCACGCGTAGTTGCTGCGGCCCTTGACGACGGCGTGGTGCGGGACCTTGTCCATGGTCGCGCGGGCCGCCTCCTTGAGGGCGGGGATGTCGCGCTCGACGAGCTGGTGCTGCAGGTTGAGCGTCGCGGTCGCGACGATGACGCGCTTGCCGTGCAGGAGGCTGGGCACGAGGTAGCCCAGCGACTTGCCGGTGCCGGTGCCGGCCTGGACCAGCAGGTGCTCCCGGCTGTCGAGCGCCTTCTTCACCGCTTCGGCCATCTCGATCTGACCGGGTCGGTCGGCGCCTCCGACCGCCTCGACCGCGGCGTGGAGGACGTCACGGATCTTGGCGGAGGGCATGGGACGAGGTTATCTGCGTGACCCGTGGATCAGAGAATCCCGTCCACAGCGACAGGACGTCATCCCGCGCGTGGCGCAGCGACCACAGGCGGGATGACGTCCAGGGGGTCAGCGGGCGTAGGGCTCCAGCTCGGCAGCAAGGCCGCCGTTGACGCGAGCGACGACGTGCGTGCCCTCGGCCTCGTGGTCGAGGGTGTCGATCTCGCCGGCGGTGTGGATCTGGTTGAGCAGGTCACCGCGGGAGTACGGCAGCATCACGTCGACCTGGACCGCGGGCTGTGGCAGGTCGGCCTCGATCGCGCTGAGCAGCTCGTCGATGCCCTCGCCCGTCCGGGCGCTGACCACGACCGCGTGCGGCTCGCGGACGAGCAGCTGCTTGATGACCAGCGGGTCCGCCGCGTCGGCCTTGTTGATGACGAGGATCTCCGGCAGCTCGCCGGCTCCTGCCTCCATGATCACCTGGCGCACCGCCGCGATCTGCCCCTCGGGATCGGGGTCGGAGCCGTCGACGACGTGCAGGATCAGGTCCGACTCGGCGACCTCCTCCAGCGTCGAGCGGAACGCCTCCACCAGCTGGTGCGGCAGGTTGCGCACCAGGCCGACGGTGTCGGACAGCGTGTAGACGCGGCCGTCGGACGTCTGCGTACGCCGCGTCGTCGGGTCGAGCGTCGCGAACAGGGCGTTCTCGACCAGCACGCCGGCGTCGGTGAGCCGGTTGAGCAGGCTCGACTTGCCCGCGTTGGTGTAGCCCGCGATCGCGACGGACGGGATCTCGTGCCGCTGCCGGTTGCCCTTCTTGGTCTCGCGGGCCTTGCCCAGCTCCTTGAGCTCGCGGCGCAGCTTGGTCATCTTCATCTGGATGCGCCGACGATCGGTCTCGAGCTTGGTCTCACCGGGACCACGGCCACCGATGCCCTCGCCGCCCGCGGCCTGGCCACCGGCCTGGCGCGAGAGGTTGCCGCCCCAGCCGCGCAGGCGCTGGGTCTGGTACTGCAGCTGGGCGAGCTCGACCTGGGCCTTGCCCTCCTTGCTCTTGGCGTGCTGGGCGAAGATGTCGAGGATCAGCGCGGTCCGGTCGACGACCTTGACCTTGCAGCGGTCCTCGAGGTTGCGCAGCTGGCTGGGCGCGAGCGCGCCGTCACAGATGATGGTGTCGGCGCCGGTGGCGACCACGGCGGCGCGCAGGTCCTCGACCTTGCCCGAGCCGATGTAGGTGGCCGGGTCGGGCTTCTGCCGGCGCTGGATGAGGGCGTCGAGCACCTCGGAGCCGGCGGTCTCGGCGAGCAGCTTGAGCTCGGCCATCGAGTTCTCCGCGTCCTCGGCCGTGCCCTCGGTCCACACACCGACGAGGACGACGCGCTCGAGGCGCAGCTGGCGGTACTCGACCTCGGTGATGTCCTCGAGCTCGGTGCGCAGGTTGGCCACTCGCCGCAGCGAGTTGCGCTCCTCGAGGTCGAGCCCGTCGACGCCCTGCGCCTGTCCGGGACCGTTCACTGAGTCGGTCGACGTGTCTGTCATGCAGTCCAATCCATGGTGCCCCGCGCGACGATCTCGGCGGGGCCGGTGAGAACGATGTGGTCATCCGCGCGCCAGGTGACGTGCACGGTGCCGCCGGGGACGTCGACCCGGTACGTGCTGGGTCGCTCGGCTCCGTCGGCCACCGCGGTGGCCACGGCCACGGCGCAGGCGCCGGTGCCACAGGAACGCGTCTCCCCCGAGCCTCGCTCGTGCACACGCATTGCCACGTGGCGCTCGCCCTCGCGGACGACGAACTCGATGTTGACACCTTCGGGGTAGACCGACCGGTCGTACTCGGGCTCCGTCAGCAGCGTGCCGGCGTCGCCCAGCCGGTCGATGAAGGCGACAGCGTGGGGATTACCGGTTCTAACATCCTGCGCCTCCCACGTGTTCCCGTCGGCGCTGACCTTGGACGTGCCCTGGACGTGCGGGACGCCCATGTCGACCGAGATCAGCGCGTCACCGGGACCGGCAGCGGTGTCGAACGTGACGATCTTGTCGCCGTCGCGGGTGCCGACGACGATGGGCGCGGCGGGATCGACGAGTCCCTCCTGCAGCAGGTGCAGGCCGAAGACGCGGACGCCGTTGCCGCACATCTCGCTGACCGAGCCGTCGGCGTTGCGGTAGTCCATGAACCACTCGCCCGCGGACTCGACCGCCGGGTCGGTGCGCCGGAGCGCCGCGGTGCGGATCACCCGGAGGACGCCGTCGGCGCCGATGCCGCGGCGACGGTGGCACAACGCGGCCACGAAGGACCCGTCGAGCTCGCCGTGGACGGTTCCGTCATGGTCCGGGAGCAGCACGAAGTCGTTCTCGGTGCCGTGCCCCTTGAGCCATGGAAAAGACATGACCTGCAGTCTACTCGGAGACCGCGCCTCGCACCTGTTCCATGGCGCGATCGACCAGGTCCTCGGCGTCGTACGGCAGCCAGTGGATCCGCGGGTCCTTGCGGAACAGCCGGTCCTGACGGCGCGCGAACTTCCGGGTGCCGGTGACGGTCGCCTCCCGGGCCTCGTCCTCGGTCATCTCGCCGCGCAGGAACGCCAGGATCTGCTGGTACCCCAGGGCGCGCGACGCGGTCCGGCCCTCCGCGAGGCCGAGCGGCAGGAGCCGGCGCACCTCGTCGACGAATCCGTCCGCCCACATCACGTCGACCCGCTGCGCGAGGCGTCGGTCCAGGACGTCACGGGGCACGTCGAGCCCGAGCATGACGAGCCCGTCGTAGATCGACTCGTGGCCGGGCATCGTGGCGGGGAACGGCTCCCCCGTCAGCTCGATGACCTCCAGCGCGCGGACCAGGCGCCGGTCGTTGGAGGGCTGGATCTGCTCGGCCGCGGCGGGGTCCAGCCGGGCGAGCTCTCCGTGCAGCGCCTCGGCCCCCCGGGACTCCAGGGCCGCCGCCCAGCGGCTGCGCACGGCCGGGTCGGTCCCGGGGAACTCGAGCCGGTCGAGCACCGCGCGGACGTACAGCGCAGACCCGCCGACCAGGACCGGCGTGACGCCGCGGGCGTGGCAGTCGGCGATCGCCGCACGTGCCCATCCCTGGAACTCCGCGACGCTGGCGGTCTCCGAGACGTCCAGCACGTCGAACAGGTGGTGCACGACCCCGCCGCGCTCGGCCTGGCTCGGCTTCGCCGTGCCGACGTCCATGCCGCGGTACAGCTGCATCGAGTCGACGTTGACGACCTCCGCCCGCCCCAGACGGCGGGCGACCTGGACGGCGAGGGACGACTTGCCGGACGCCGTCGGGCCGACGACGGCCACGACACGTTCAGGCACGGACATACCCGGATTGTCGCAGCACCGCGACGAGCGCCCGGGAGCGGCTCAGGTCGCGGGGGTCTGCTCGAGGAGCCAGTCCGCCACGACGTAGCCGACGCCGAGCGGTGCCGCGTCGTACCGCAGGCGGGCGGTCACGTCCGCACCCTTGGTCAGCTCCCCCAGCGTCCGCAGCGGCGGCACACCCGCCGCCCCCAGCTCGTCGCCGCGACCGAGATCCAGCGCGGCGAGGGCGTCGGAATCGCCCTCGGCGAGCGCCGCCGCGATCGAGGCGTCGAACCCCTCGGCCCGGTCGTCGAGGAACCCCGGCGCCTGGAGGCTGCGCTTCGCGCTGCAGTCGGCCATCACGAGGAGCGCGACCCGGCCGTCCACGGGGGGTCGTCCCGTCGAGTACGTCCGCGGGCCGGTCCAGCCCGCGCGGTCGAGCAGCCAGGCCCCGATCGTCAGGCTGAGCGGCAGGACGGAGCGCGGTCCCCCGGCGTGGACGTCGACGCCGTACCGCGCGAGCGTTCCGCCTGCGGTCTGGTCGAGGTCGTCGCAGGACGGTCCCGCGCCGAGGACGACGACCCGCTCCGGTGCCGTGTCGAGCAGGGCACGGACGGCGTCGTCGCTGGCCCGTCGGACGGGACCGAGCTCGGCGTCGGCACCGGGGCCGACCTGCGGGACCAGGGCCGGCGGGTGCGGGCACACTGCAGCGGCGATGATCACCTCGCGAGCCTAGACGAGCGACCCATGCCGGGACCGAGGCCTAAGGGCAGCCGATCGACTCCTTGACGTACGTGACCAGCTCGATCGCCTCGTCCCGCCGCTCGGACTCCGAGCGCTGGTCGGCCAGACCCCAGTCGAGCGGCTTCGCCGAGGCGCCCAGGACGCATCCGTCGTCCGCGAACACCACGACCCCGTCGAGCTCGTCGTAGAGGCCCTGATCGCCGTCGACCTCGATGCGGCTGCCCTCCTCGCTGTCGGCCAGCGCCATCACGCGCATGCCCTCGTCGCCGGTGGCCGCGGACAGGGTGGCCACGCGGTCGGCGCTGGCGTAGCTGCAGGTCACCGATCCGTCGGACGTCGCGGACCCGCGGGCGAGGACCGTCTCACCGACCGCCCCACGCACCTCCTCGGCGCCCGTCGACGGGCAGTCCTCCGGCAGCCGGACCGCACCCGGCAGCTCGTCGCCGAGGTTGCCCGCGACCTCCTTGGCGAGGGCGATCACGTCGTCGCGTCCGATCTCGCCGCCCGTGTACGCGTTGCTGTTCACGACGACCTCCTGCGGGCCCACGCGTGCCACGATGCGGACGCCGTCGTACGAGTTGGTGCCGATGAACGCCTCGTCACCGACGCCCTCGAGGGGTTCGGCCGGCATCTCGGAGTCGTCGTCGGCGGCCAGCGACTCGAGCCCCGGCCCACCCTCAGCGGCACGCACGGCGAAGCCCAGCTCGACGCCGGAGACGACCCTGCACTGGACGAACATCTCGGCGCCGCGCATGAGGACCTCCGACGGCGTGCCCTGGGGATCGGCCGACGCCCCCTGCAGCCGCTCGACCGTGTCGTCCGACACCAGGCCGCAGACGTCGAGTCCCGCGTCGTTGACGTCTTCGCCCGCCGCGTCCCCCGCGCCCCCCGCGTCGCTCCCGCAGGCCGACGTCACCGACAGCGCGGCGACGGCCAGGAATGTGATGACGTGTCGCATGCAGCTCCCCCGGGACTCGTGACGAGGGCCCCATACTGGCAGGCCGCCGGCCATCCGGCATGACACGATGAATCGGTGTTGGAGACCGAGGGCCTGCCGCCGTACCCGCCGGCTCGCGACGCCTGGGAGTTCCCGCCGCCCCCGGTCCAGAAGCGGTGGAGATGGGTTGCCGTCTCCGCGACCGTCCTCGGCCTGGTCACCGCGATCGTCCTGGTCACCGCGCTCGTCGAGCTGGGACGCCGCGACGCCCCCGGCGTCATCGACGACGACGAGCTGGTGTCGATCATCGACCGCGAGTGCAGCCTGATGACGTCGACGATCGAGTCGATGCCGGTGACGGGACCCCCTCGGCGGCAGGGCCAGACGATCGTGGACCAGAACCGGGCCGTGAGCCGGATGGTCACCGCGATCGAGCGGGAGGCCGGCGACCGCATCGCCGACGACCGTCCGGCCCGGCAGTGGCTCGACGACTGGGCCACCCTCGTCGACGCCCGCAACCGGTACGTCGTCGACGGCCTCGAGGACGAGTCCGCGCGGTTCACGGTCCCGCGGGACCCCGACGGTGACCCGCTGCCCGAACGGATGGACGACGTCTTCGTCGGCGAGGGCTCCTGCACCGTGCCCAAGGCCCTGCTGTCGCCGTACCCGGAGCTGCAGACCACCGAGGTCTGAGCCCGCCGGGCTAGGACGCCGGCTCGGTCACCGCGAGCAGCAGCGTCGGCAGGGTCACCTTGAGGAGCTCGAGGTCGATCGGCCGGTCCTCGAGGAGCGACTCGCGCAGGGCGGAGTCGTAAGTCCCCATGAGGATCGTCGCGGCGTGGGAGACGTCCACCGTCAGCCGCAGCCCCAGCGCCTCGAGCGAGGACGCCATGAACGTCTCGAAGTCGGCGCGCACCCGCCGCGACGCGGCGACGAACTCGCGCCCCACCGCGTCGTCGCGCACGCCGCGCAGCTCGAACTCGGCGTGGACGAGGTACCACTCACGGTCGTGCTGCTGGGCGAGCAGGAAGCGGTCCATGATCACGCCGACCGCGTCCAGCGTCCCCAGTCCCTCGAAGGACGCCGGGTCGGCAGCCTCCCGCAGCACCTCGAACATCTGCTCGCGCTCGCGGTCGAACAGCGCCAGGACCAGGTCGTCCTTGGTGGAGAAGTTGGAGTAGAACGCGCCCCGGGAGAAACCGGCCTGGTCGCAGATGTGCTCGACCGAGGCACCCTGGATGCCTTCGCGGGCGAGCACCGTCCGCGCAGCGTCGAGCAGCCGCGTGCGCGTGGCCTCACGACTTCGCACCGGTGGCCGGACGACCGAGGTCTTCGTCATGACAGCTCCTCCCTGTGACGCACCAGCCTACTCGATACATTGACGTATTGGATACACATCCGTATCGTCATGGGGTGTCGACTTCCCTGTACGCGCTCGGCCGCTGGGCCTTTTGTCACCCACGCCGTGTGCTCGGCGCCTGGCTGGTGATCCTGCTCGTGGCCGGCGTCGCCGCGCTGGGGCTCGGCGGCGGCACCAAGAACGAGTTCGACATCCCCGGCACCGAGTCGCAGGAGGCCATCAACGCGCTCGGGCGCACCTTCCCCGAGCTCAGCGGCGCCTCGGCGTACCTCGTGGTCGTGGCGCCGGACGGCCGGACCGTGGACGACGTCCGCACGCGCCGGCTCGTCGGGGACGCGATCGCCGGCATGAAGAAGGTCGACGGCGTCTCCGAGGTCGTCTCGCCGTACGCGAAGACCAACAAGATCGGCGTCTCGAAGGACCGGGCCGCCGCACAGGTCCAGGTGCAGTTCGACCGCGACCTGACGCAGGTCACGCCGGACGACCGCGAGCAGCTCGTCGACACGGGGGACGCGCTGAAGAAGGCCGGCTACACGACCGCGTTCGGTGGGGACGTGTTCACCAACACCGGCCCGCAGCTGTCCATCGTCGAGGTCATCGGTGTGGTCGTGGCGTTCGTCGTCCTGTTCCTGATGTTCCGGTCGCTGCGCGCGGCCGTCATGCCGATCGTGACCGCGCTGCTCGGCGTCCTGGTCACGATGGCCATCACGATGACCGCGACCGGGTTCTTCACGATCTCGTCGACCGCTCCGCTGCTCGCGCTGATGATCGGCCTCGCGGTCGGCATCGACTACGCGCTCTTCATCGTGTCGCGACACCGCGAGCAGCTGGCCGACGGGCTCGACCCGGAGGAGGCGGCCGCGCGCTCGGTCGCGACCGCCGGCTCGGCGGTCGTCTTCGCCGGGGTCACGGTCGTCATCGCCCTGCTTGGCCTGTCGATCGCCCGCATCCCGTTCCTGACCATCATGGGCGTCGTCGCGGCGCTGTCGGTCGTCATCGCCGTCGCGGTGGCGCTCACCGTGCTGCCCGCCCTGCTGGGCCGGGCCGGCGACCGGCTCACCCCCGACGGCGAGCACGCGCCGGGAGGCTTCTCGCGCCGCTGGGTCGAGGTCACCACCCGCTTCCCCCTCATCGCGATCGTCATCGTGGTGGTCGGCCTCGCGATCCTCACGATCCCGTCCAAGGACCTGCGCCTCGCCCTGCCCGACAACGGCACCGCCCCCGCCGGCAGCACGCAGCGCGTCGCGTACGACCTGGTGGACGAGCACTTCGGCCCCGGCTCCAACGGACCGCTGCTCGTGAGCATCGACATCATCGCCACGACCGACCCGGTCGGCGTCGTCGACGGCATCGCGGACGACCTGCGGAAGCTCGACGGCGTCCAGGGCATCGGTCTGGCGACCCCGAACCGCACGGCCGACACCGGGATCGTCCAGGTGATCCCGTCGACCGGGGCGACCGACGAGCGCACCACCGAGCTGGTCCGCGAGATCCGCGACCGTGAGGCGGGCTGGAAGGACAAGTACGGCGTGCCCGTCTCGGTGACCGGCCTGACCGCGGGCGGCATCGACGTCTCGGACCGCCTGCAGGAGGCCCTGCTCCCGTTCGGCATCGTGGTGGTCGGCCTGTCGGTCCTGCTGCTGATGATCGTGTTCCGCTCGATCGTCGTCCCCCTCAAGGCGACCCTCGGGTTCCTGCTGTCGACCGGCGCCTCGTTCGGCGCGGTGGTCGCGGTCTTCCAGTGGGGCTGGCTGAGCCAGCTGGTGCACCTGGACCAGACCGGCCCGCTGATCAGCTTCCTGCCGATCATCCTCATGGCGGTGCTGTTCGGGCTCTCGATGGACTACGAGGTCTTCCTCATGGCCCGCATGAAGGAGGAGTACGTCCGCTCCGGCGACCCGCACCGCGCGATCGCGGACGGCTTCGTCGGCAGCTCCCGGGTCGTGACGGCGGCGGCGGTGATCATGCTCGCGGTGTTCGCGGCATTCGTGCCCGAGGGCGACCCGAACATCAAGCCCATCGCCTTTGCCCTGGCGATCGGCGTCTTCGTCGACGCATTCCTCATCCGGATGCTGTTCGCTCCCGCCGTGCTCGAGCTGTTCGGGCGGCGCGCCTGGACGCTGCCCGGCTGGCTCGACCGGCGCCTCCCCCACATCGACGTCGAGGGCGAGGGCCTGCACCAGCAGGTCGAGCTGCAGGCCTGGCCGCGCCGCGACTCGACCGCCGCGATCACCGCCGCCGCCCTGACGACGTCCGGGCCGGAAGGGCTGATCTTCAACGACGTGTCGGTCGAGGTCGAGCCCGGTGACTGGCTCGTCGTGCACGGCCCCAACGGCTCGGGCAAGACCGCGCTGCTGCTCACGTTCGCCGGACGCATGGCGTTCGACAGCGGGCGCCTGCGCGTCGACGGGCACCTGCTCCCCCAGGAGTCCTCCGCCGTGCGCCGCAGCGTCTCGCTCGCGGAGCTGACCGGCTTCAACGACCTCGAGGAGAACCTGACGGTCGACCAGCACATCGCCGAGCGGCTCTCCATCAGGTCGTTCGGCCTGTGGGTCAGCCGCCGCCGGATCGCCCCGGTCCGTGACGAGCTCAACCAGGCGCTCACGCGCGCGCACGCAGACGCCGGCCTCCCGTACGAGCAGGTCAAGGGCGGTGCGCTCGTCTCGTCCCTGTCCCGTCTCGAGCGCAAGCTGCTCGGCGTCGTGCTGGCCCTCACCGACCGCTCGCGCATCGTGGTCGTCGACGACGCGGACGATCTCCGCTCCGCCGAGCACATCGACCTGCTGTGGTCCGCGCTCGCCTGGCTCCTCGAGGACCGCGACGTCACGCTCGTCGCGAGCGTCCAGTCGCCGTCCGCCGCTCCTCCCCCCTCCAACCGGCTCCACCACCTGGAGCTGGACACCTCCCGCACCCTCCACGAGTTGATGCTCTGATGATCCCCTCTCCCACGCTCCCCTGGTTCGAGCTCGCCCGGTTCCGGCGCAGCCGGCTGACGCGGGCCGCCGTGCTCGCGGTGATGCTGGTGCCGCTGTTCTACGGCGCGATGTACGTGTGGGCGAACATCGACCCGACCGGGCACCTGAACCACGTGAAGGCCGCGGTGGTGAACGAGGACAAGCTCATCGAGATCGACGGGCGCGACGGCAAGAAGCAGCCCGTCGCGATCGGGCGGCAGCTGGCCGGCAACCTGGTCAGCAACGACGGCGACGACAACTACGACTGGGTGCTGACCGATGCGCAGGACGCCCGCCGAGGCCTCGCGAACGGCACCTACAAGGCCGTCCTGACCATCCCGGAGAACCTCTCCAAGGCCGCGACCTCGACGAGCGGCGACCCGGCGAAGGCCGTCCAGGGGCAGCTCGACCTGCAGACCAACGACGCGGTCAACTACATCAACGGCACGATCGCGCAGACGATCCTGCGCGCAGCGAAGGGCGCCCTCAACGCGCAGGTCACCGAGACCTATCTCGACAACATCTATCTCAGCTTCGGCGACGTCAAGAGCGCGCTGGAGGACGCCGCCGACGGGGCCGACAAGCTCGCGGACGGCGCCGACAAGCTGGCCGGTGGCGCGGACGACCTCGACGCCGGTGCGAACCAGCTGGCCGACGGGGCCGGCGAGCTCGCCGACGGCGCAGGACAGCTCGACGACGGCGCCCGGACGCTCGCGGACGGCCTGGGGCAGCTCGACTCGCGCACCTCCGCCCTCCCGGACCAGACCCAGCGGCTCGCCGACGGCGCGCGGCAGGTCGCCGACGGCAACGCCGAGCTCAACGACACGGTGCAGGGCGTGACCACTGCGCTGCTCGGGGCGACCACCGACGCCGGCTCCGACATCGACGAGCTCGCGAAGAACCTCGGCACGCTCGCCGACCAGTGCGAGGCGGCGCAGCTCCCGGGCGTCGACTGCAGCCAGCTGCGCCAGGCCGCGACCCGCTCCGGCGACCTCAAGCAGTTCGTCAGCGGGGTCCGCGGACAGGCACGCGACCTCAGTGCCGGCACACAGCAGCTCGCCGAGGGCTCCCGGCAGGTCGCGGACGGCAACGCCGAGCTCGCGGACGCCGTGCCGCAGCTCGTCGACGCGATCGACCAGGCCTCCAGCGGCGCGGACCGTCTCGCGGACGCGACCGGTCAGCTCAGCAGCGGTGCGGATCAGCTCAGCACGGGCGCCGGGCAGCTGGCCGACGGCACGGCCCAGCTCTCGGACGGGGCGGACGAGCTCGCCGCGGGCGCGACCAAGCTCGGCAAGGGCCTGCAGGACGGCAGCGACGACGTCCCCGACTACGACAAGTCCGAGCGCGAGACGCTCGCGAAGACCGCCGCGACCCCGGTCGAGGACGCCGCCCAGCGGGTCAACCAGGTCAAGAACTACGGCGCAGCGCTCGCGCCGTACTTCATCTCCCTGGCCCTGTGGGTCGGCGCGATGGCGATCTACCTGCTGCTGCGGCCGTTCTCGGGCCGGGCGATCGCGTCGACCGCCGGCAGCGTCCGCACGGCGCTCGCGGGATACGTGCCCGGTCTGGGGGTGGCGGTCGTGCAGGTCGCGCTGCTGCTGGCGGTGCTGCAGGGCTTCCTCGGGATCAGGCCGGCCAGCCAGTGGCTCCTCATCGGCATCGCGCTCGCCACCGCAGCGGTGTTCACCGCGATCAACCAGATGTTCGTCGCCCTCTTCGGAGGCGCAGGACGGTTCGCCGCCCTGGTCTTCGTGAGCCTGCAGCTGACCTCGGCCGGCGGCACGTACCCGATCGAGACGTCACCGCCGTTCTTCAACCTGATGCACGACCTGCTGCCCATGACGTACGCCGTGCACGGCCTGCGCGCGGCACTGGCGGGAGGCAGCGACGGGGTGCTCCGGGACTTCATCGTCCTCGGCCTGTTCACCGTGCTGGCACTGTCGGTCACCGTCGTGGCGGCCCGCAGGAAGCAGACGGTGACCATCGCACGCCTGCACCCCACGCTGGTGGTCTAGCGGGTCGTCGCCCGTGCCGTCGTGACGCTCAGCGTGGGAGCGCCTGGGCACTGCGGACGAAGGGCGCCACGGGCGAGAACCGCAGCGCCTCGGGCAGCACCAGCAGGACGTCGCGGCGGCCCGAGAGGCGGACGAGACCGTCCCGCGCCGCGGTGCCCAGGTCGAGCAGGCCCTCCCACACCTGGTAGAGGACGCTGAGCGGCGCACGATCGTCGACACCGCCCTCGAGGTGGCCGGCGGTGGAGCGTTCTTCCGCTCGTCGCCGCTCGAGCGCGCGTACCGCGACGTCCGCGGCGGCCCGTTCCACCCGCTCCCGCCCGAGGCGACCCTCGAGCTGATCGGGCGGCGAGCGCTCAGCGACTGACGGGTCAGACCGCGCAGACGGGCGCCGGCGGCAGGGGCGCCGGGACGCCCAGGGACGGCATGCCGAGCCCGACGGAGCGGACCTCGGTGCGGCCCTGGCGGGACTCCCACGCATCGCCGGCCTTCGTGCGGCGGAACGAGATGGGTGGCTCGTCGCTGACCAGGTGGTGCGGGGCGGCGTACGTGATGAGGACCCGCACCATGTCGCCCGGGCGCACCTCGTGCTCCCCCGGGACGAAGTGGACGAGCCGGTTGTCGCGGGCTCGGCCGGTGAGCCGGTGCGTCGCGCCGTCCTTCTTGCCCTCGTGGTCGGCGACGAGCAGCTCGACGATCCGGCCCTCCTGCTTCTTCGCCTCGTCCCACGCGACCTCGTCGACGACCTTGATCAGGCGCTCGTAGCGTTCCTGCACGACGGCCTTGGGCAGCTGGTCCGGCAAGGTGGCCGCCGGGGTGCCGGGGCGCTGGGAGTACTGGAACGTGAAGGCGCTGGTGAACCGTGCCTTACGGACCACCTCGATCGTCTCGAGGAAGTCCTCCTCGGTCTCGCCGGGGAAGCCGACGATGATGTCGGTCGTGATCGCGGCATCCGGCATCGCCGCGCGGACCCGGTCGATGATGCCGAGGAACTTCTCCTGGCGGTACGACCGGCGCATCGCCTTCAGGACCCGGTCCGAGCCGGACTGCAACGGCATGTGCAGCTGCGGCATGACGTTGGGGGTCTCGGCCATCGCGGCGATCACGTCGTCGGTGAAGTCCTTGGGATGGGGGCTGGTGAACCGGACGCGCTCGAGCCCCTCGATCTCGCCGCACGCGCGCAGCAGCTTGGCGAACGCCTGGCGGTCGCCGAACTCCACGCCGTACGCGTTGACGTTCTGGCCCAGCAGGGTCACCTCGACGACGCCGTCGTCCACCAGGGCCTGCACCTCGGCGAGGATGTCGCCGGGGCGACGGTCCTTCTCCTTGCCGCGCAGGGCGGGGACGATGCAGAACGTGCAGGTGTTGTTGCAGCCCACGCTGATCGAGACCCAGGCAGCGAACACCGAGTCGCGCTTGGTCGGCAGCGTCGAGGGGAACACCTCGAGCGACTCGAGGATCTCGACCTGGGACTCCTCGGCGATGCGGGCGCGCTCGAGCAGCACCGGCAGCGAGCCGATGTTGTGGGTGCCGAAGACGACGTCGACGAAGGGCGCCTTCTTGGTGATCGTGTCGCGGTCCTTCTGCGCCAGGCAACCGCCGACGGCGATCTGCATGCCGGGGTTCTTCTCCTTGACCGACGCGATGTGGCCGAGGTTGCCGTAGAGCTTGTTGTCGGCGTTCTCCCGCACGGCGCACGTGTTGAACACGACCAGGTCGGGCGTCGAGCCCTCCTCGGCGCGGACGTAGCCGTCGGTCTCCAGCAGCCCGCCGAGGCGTTCGCTGTCGTGGACGTTCATCTGGCAGCCGTAGGTGCGCACTTCGTAGGTCTTCGTCATGACTGGTCCATGGTACGTGCCGCAGTCCGGCGGGCGGGCCTCCATCGTCAGCGGTGGTGGCGGGCCGAGCGATGTCGATCCATGCCGCCGGGCGGATCCGCGCCGGCTCGAGGATGGTCACCGGCGGAGGTCAATGGTCGCAGAACTCCGAGCGCAGGGCGTCCAGGTCAGCGGTGGTGGGGCGTCCGCCCCCAGCCAGCGGCTGGGCATCCTCGGTCAGCCACTCCCCCTCGCCGAGGGCGTCGAGCTCACCGGTCGTGAAGGCGACCACGCCCATCGGGTGGTCGGCGTCCCCGCCCGCGGACGCCGTGTACGACACCTGCGGATCGAGATCTCCGAGAGCACGCACGGTCTCCCACTCAGCGCCGGGATCGGCGGCGTCGAGGATGATGACGTCCTCGTCGTGCAGATCGGTGGTCCACCGTGCGTCGTCGATCCGCTTGCGTGGCACGTCGGTCCGCAGCGGACCGCCGTGCCTGATCTCGGCACCTCGGAGCGCGGTGTCGTCGCAGCGAAGCACCGCGATCAACAGGTGACCGTCCCGCTGCGAGACCGCCAAGGTGCCGACCGGGACGGGACCGCACCCGGCCGTCAGGGCCAGGACTCCGGCGGCCACCAGGACCCGCCCGACGATGGGACCGGCGCGCGACGTCATGCCCCAGTATCGCTGCCATTCTCGTGTTCGTCGGACATTGACGCCCGGCTCGGCGAGCATGGAGGGCTCAGCCTCGAACCATCGGGAGAATCATGCTTCGCCAGCTCACCACCGTCGTCTGCACCGTCGCGCTCACCACCGGAGGCGTCCTCGCGGTCACGTCGCCCGCCGAAGCGGCGAACAAGGAGTACAAGAACTGCAAGGCGCTCAACAAGGCCTACAAGCACGGGGTGGGAAAGCCTGGCGCGAAGGACAAGACCTCCGGCAAGCCGGTCACGAACTTCAAGCGCAGCTCAGCGATCTACAAGAAGAACAAGAAGTCCGACCGGGACAAGGACGGCATCGCCTGCGAGAAGAGGTGACGGGTCAGCGCCACGAGCAGGCTTCCGGCCGCGAGACGCCGCCGATCGGTTGACCGGCCCTTTCCCGCGACGGATACTCGGCTCACCCGTCGCAGGAGGCCCGATCCCGTGATCAGCACGTCTCGCAAGGCACGCGCAGCAGCTCTCGTCCTGCTGGCACCCACGGCCATCGCGCAGTCGGTCCTGTTCGCGCCGGGCGCCGCCCGGGCCCACGCGGTCGTCGCGCCGAAGCCCGTGCCCGCACAGGAAACGCCCGCTCCCGCGCCACGCAGTCTTGCCGTGCCGATGCCGGAGGTCGGCACACCTGAGGCCCTGCCCATCCCCCAGTTCCGGCCGGGCTCGCCCTGGCAGGACGAGCTCACTCCCCAGGACACGCCTCGTGCGGGTCCCCCGCCTCGGACGAGCGAGCCCTGGCGGATCAGCTGCACGGCCTGTGCCCGGACGCATCCCACGATCCTTCCGTAGGCAACGGCGACCCCCGAGGTCTCGCCGCGTCGCAGACAGACAGCCGCGCCCACCCCCGATGGGAGGCGGGCGCGGCTGCTCGCCCTCACAGTCGCTTGAGGATGTCCTTCAGACGGCTGATCTCGACGGTCTGCGTCGTGGCCACGTCGGCCGCGAACGTGCGGTTGACCGCGTCGGTGCCCTCGTTCAGCGCGGTGTCCGCCATCGCCAGCGCGCCTTCGTGGTGACCGATCATCTTCTTGACGTAGAACCGGTCGAAGGCCTTGCCGCGCAGTGTGCCCAGCTTCGCGAAGTCGGCGTCCGTCAGCATGCCCTGCATGTGCATCGCATGGTGACCGGTCGCCTTCAGCGGAGCCTTCGGGAGGTCGCGTGCCTCGAGCCAGGCCTGCATGGCATCGATCTCGCCCCGCTGGGCGTCGCCGATCCGCGCAGCGAACTCGCCGACTCGCTCGTCCTTGGCGTACTTCTTCGCGAGCGCAGCCATCTCGACCGCCTGCTGGTGGTGCGGCACCATCATCTCGACGAATTCCTTGTCGGCGTCGTTGAAGCTCTTCTCATCGCTCGGGACGTCCGACTTGTCGATCTTCTTGTTGGGTTCCCCCGGGGCGCCGGCCCGGACCGAGACGCCTGAGTCCTTCGCGTCGTCGTCCCCGCCGGAACAGGCGCCGAGCGCGATCACCGCAGAAGCGATGATCGCGCCCAGCACCCGGGGTCGAGCAGATGTCACTTGACCACCGTGAGGGTGGCGTTCGCGCTCTTGCTCGACGCGATGTTCGCGGTGCCGGGGTAGGAGACCCGGACCGTGTACTTGCCCTTCTTGAACTTCGGGAAGGTCACCTTGACCTTGCCGTTGGCCAAGGAGCGCGTGTACGACCGCGAACCGATCTTGACCGTCACCTTGCCGGTGGGCGTGACGTTCTTTGCCGTGACCGTGACCGTGACCGTCGGCTTCTTCGAAGCCTTGATCTGGGTCGTGAACCGGCGGCTGACCTTCGAGGCGACCTTCGCGACGGTCACCTTCGTGGCCGCCGACGTCGAGCCGAGCACGGCGGTGCCGCTCGGGACGAACTGCGCCGTCAGGCTGTGCGCACCGGCCTTGAGGCCTGCAGGCAGCTTGACCGTCGCGGTGTTGCCCTTGAGGGCGACACCCTTGGCGAGCGTCGATGCGCCGTCCTTGAACGTGACGGTGCCTGCGACGTCACCCTCGGCCGCAACCTTCGCGGTGAGCGTGACCGACGACGTGCCGTACGTCTGCTTCGCAGCGCTGGCGGTCAGACTCGTCGTGGTGGCGATCCCCACGACGTCGACCGAGACGCTGTAGAGCTTCTCGTCCAGCTTGGTGTCGCCACGGACGACGTAGGAGTCGACGCCCGGCGCGAGGCCCTCGGCCTGCTCGAACGACAGCTGGATGCTGCCGTCCGCGTCAGCCTGACCGTTGACGATCGCCTTCGCGTCGTCGCCGGTCGACCAGATCTCGACGTACTCACCCTTGCCGAACGTGCCGGCCGGGGCGTTGACCGTGATCACCGCGGGCTGTCCCGCGGTGGTGCTGGCCGGCGTCGCCGGAAGCGTCTCGAGGTCGCCGCTGACCTGCGGGGCCTTCTTCCACGGCCAGGTGATGACTTCCTGGGTGGCGGGGTTGCGGACGTCCTGGCGGTGACGGTTCGCGTCGGCGAACTCGTCGCCCACGAGCTTGAACACGTCGAGGCCACGAGCGATCTCGCTGCCGTAGACGTAGCCGTTGTGGGAGTAGACCGCCCAGTAGCCACCGGTGACGAGCGAGGTGTTGCTGATCGGACCGCGATCGAAGTAGCCGATCTCCTTGGCCTTGGACGTGTTGCTGAAGTCGATCAGCGAGGCGCCGCCCTGGTACCAGGCCTGGACCATGACGTCCTTGTCGTCGACCTGGACGATGTTGCCCTCGTGCCCGACGCAGTTCTCGGTCGTGCCCTGACGACGCGGGATCTTGTAGTAGCTCTTCAGCGTCAGGTCGGTGCCGGCGAGATCGAAGATCGCGTTGGCGCCGCGGTACTGCGGGGTGCCGGGGACGCAGGTCGCCGAGCTTCCACCGCCCAGCTCGTCCTGGAAGACGACCGTCGAGGCGTCGTTGTTGAACTGAGCGGTGTGCCAGAACGCGTAGTTCTCGTCACGCACGCGCTCCTTGACCTTCGGTGCGAGCGGCTGGCTGATGTCGATGATCAGTCCGTCGCCCATGCACGCGGCGGCCATGAGGCCCTTCGCCGGGTACGCCGTCAGGTCGTGGCAGCCGGTCGTCGCCGAGGTGGCAGCGCCACCGTTCGGACGATCAGCAGCGGTCATCGCCGGGTTCTCGGCGTCCCAGAGCTTGACCTCCTTGGCGACGCGCGCCGTGCTCGGGTCAGTGACGTCGACCTCGATGATCTCGATCTGCTGGTGCGGGTTGGTGCAGTACGCAGCCGTGTTCGACGTGTCGTACGAGCCGTTGTACAGGTACACCCGGTTCTCGTCGTCACTGCTGTTGACCAGCGTGTGCGTGTGCGATCCGCAGCGAGTCTTGACGGCCTTCACGTACTCGGGGTTGGTCGGGTCGCTGATGTCGAAGATGCGAATGCCCTCCCAAGCGTCCCGGCTCGAGGAGGCGACGGCCGGCGCGCCGCACGCCTCGCCGTTGCGCGGCTGATCGACGGAGAAGAAGAGGAGGTCGCCGGCGATGGAGAGGTCACCCTGGTAGCCGGGGCACACGACCTCACGGACGACCTTGGGGTCCTCCGGGTTGCTGATGTCGTACACGGCCAGGCCGTTGTAGCTGCCCTGGTAGACGTAGTCACCCTTGAAGGCGAGGTTGCTCCGCGTCGCCATGCCGGGGGTGCTGGCGGCGGGCAGGGAGGCCACCTTCTGCAGGTTCGGAGTCGACTCCTCCTCGTCCACCTCGGTGAGCCGCTCGTAGTTCACGTCCAGCGGGACGTACGGAACCTTGGTGCCGGGAGCGAGGTTGCCCGGGGTTTCTTCTTCCGGTGCGACCTTGGTGGCGTTGCTACCCTCACCGAGGCGCTTGGAGAGCTCGTTGGGCTCGGGGATGTTGGGGTCGGCCATGGCCGGCGACAACAACCCCAGACTGAGCGTCGTCGTGGCTACTACCACGAGCGAGCTGCGGAGGAGACGTCTATGGTTCACAGGGTCCTCTTCTTCAGATAGTGGACAGGTTGACTCACCTTGGCAGACGCCAGTCCTGCCGCACCAGATCTTTTGTTGTCCCACTTTGATTGCTAACTGCAACCAGTGGTGTGAACGGCCGGCTGATGCCTCGAGACCCCCGTAGCGCCACGGCGAACCGGCACCCCGCAGGGGTCCGGACCCCCTCGAACGCATGGTTACAATTTGGTGACGTTCGGCTTCGGGGCATGCTGAAGTGGACCTGGCGCGTCGAGACGGCCACCTCCCGCCGCGCGCACCAGGTCCACCCGGCTGTTCGGACGCCGCTGTCAGCGCCAGAACAACGCCACGATCACCGCAGTGCCGATGACGGTCACCGCGAGCGATCCCATGCATCCCAGACGATTGCTGAAGAAGAGCACCTCAGCCCACGATGCGCTTCGCGAGGCCCTTCTTGACCTCGGTCGGCCGTTCCTGCTCCCCTGCGAACGAGCTGACGACCACGAGCGCACCCGTGAGGGCAGGAACGGCCCACTGCAGCAGCCTCAGCTGCTTCTGCGCGGCAGCCACCTCGGGCGGGGTCGACGGGGCCGGCCGGGTGCCGGAGTCCGCGGGCACCCGCTGCTGCTCGGCGACCTTGCGCCCCAGCACGCGGCTGTACGCGGTGACGCCGAGCGCCGCCGCGGTCAGGCCGGTCTTGACCAGCATCATCTGACCGACACCCTGCTGGTCCTTGATGCGCATCTTGTTGCCCCTGATCTGACCGAGGCTGCCGACCAGGTGCGCACCGATCGCGACGGCGTTGACCGGCGTCCAGCGGTCCCAGCCGACGTTGGCGACCGCTCCGGTGTCGCTGTCGTCCTTCGCCGTGGCGGCAGCGGAGTTGAGGGCCACCGCGTTGGCGAGGGTTCCGCCGAACCAGGCCGAGAGACCGACGTCGTGCAGTGAGCGCGAGATGGTGTTGCGAGTCATGGTTCTCCTGAGTTTGGGACGGGCTGGCGAGATACCCCCTGCGGCACAGGGCCAAACACGAGGGGGAGCGTTCCGCGCGTGCGGTCGGACTCCCTGTCTCGTAGTCTCGTGCCGCCACCGACCACAGGAGACCCATGTCCGGCACGTTCGTCCTCACCCTGTTGTTCCTCGTCGTCGCCCTCGGCCTCCTCGTCGCGAGCGGCGCAGTCCAGCCGACGGTGAAGCGCGCGCTGAGGCTGGCCGCGTTCGGCGCGTTCGCCCTGACCGCCATCTGCCTGGTGCTCTCGACGTTCACGGTCGTGCCGACGCGTGACATCGGCATCGTCACCAGCTTCGGCAAGCCGGTCGGCAACCTCGACAACGGCATCCACGCGAAGCTGCCGTGGGAGAAGGTCAAGACCCTCGACGGCGCGATCCAGACCGACTCGTACCTGGAGCGCAACAGCGACGGGTGCACGGAGATCCGCATCGGCAACGAGTCCACCGCCTGCGTCGACAACTCGATCCGCTGGCGGATCAAGCTCGAGGCCGGCGAGACGCTCTACCAGGACTACCGCGACATGGACAACATCCGACGCTCGTTGGTGACCCGGGAGCTGACCGCCGCGCTCAACGAGGTGCTGTCGGACTACAACCCGCTGAGCCAGATCCAGGACGACACCGAGAACCCCGCCGGGCCCAACCTCAACGAGTTCTCCCGTCAGGTGGCGGACAGGCTCCGGGCGCAGGTCGGCGACCAGATCGACGTCAAGAACGTCATCATCCCGTTGATCCACTTCGACAAGCCGACCCAGGGCAAGATCAACCTGTACCAGGCCGAGGTCGCGAACACCCGCATCGCGCAGCAGCGTGAGAAGACCGCGACGGCGCAGGCCCGGGCCAACGAGAAACTCAAGTCGTCGGTCAGCAACAACCCGAACGTCCTGGTCAGCCAGTGCCTCGACACCTTCAGCGAGATGGTGAAGGAGGGCCAGGCCATCCCGATCGGCTTCAGCTGCTGGCCGGGTGGCGCCGCGAGCTCGGTCGTCATCCCGCAGAAGTAGCGGTCAGTGGCACAGGCCCCACGAGGCGCGGGTGACCGCCCAGCCACCTGAGCGCGCACGGCTGACCTCGACCATCCAGACCGGGGCCGTCGGGTTGGTCATCGTCGCAAGACTCTTGTTGTCGGCGGGAAGCCGTTCCCAGCCGTCGTTCGGCACCGGCGGCGCATTCTCCGGGGACGTCGCCCCCCAGCTGCGGATCGCGTCAAGCGGGGTGCCCGCGCCCTTCTGACCCTTGGGCACCGGGACGGCCAGCGAGTCGCACGGCGGGATGTCGACGGGCGCGACGCTCGGAGGCTTGGAGCTGCGGGACGGCGTGGGTGCCGCGGCGGTCACGCTGGTCGTCGCCGTCGCCGTCGCCGTCGGCGCGTCCGACCGGTCGTCGTCCGACCCGGAGCACGCGGACACGGCCAGGACCAGCACCACCAGCGCCGTGCGTACCGTGAAGGAGCTCATGCTCAAGGATGTCCCACGAAGCCCCGACCTGTCTCTCCCCCGCCCCTTCCCGTCCCTCGAGTGGCGCACACCGTCCCGCGAGTGGCGCACACCGTCCCGCGAGTGGCGCAGAAATGGACGACACGCCGTCCCACTTCCTTCATCTTGCGCCAGTCGCGGATCGGGGGGTCAGGGCCTCTTGGGGACGACCCAAAGGTGGATGGCGCCCTCGACGGTGACGGTGCCGTCGGTCGTGACGGCCTTGACCCGCACCGGGACGTCGGGCGCCGCGGCCCAGTCGGCCTCGGTCGTCTCGGCGACGCAGGTCAGCGACGTCGTCGACTTCGCGAGGTACCGCACGTCCATCCCCTTGGGCAGCCAGCGCATGTCCGGCGGGCACGTCGCCTCGGCCAGCAGGCCCATCGCGGCCTCGAGGCCGTTGCAGGCAGCGATCGCGTGCACGGTCCCGATGTGGTTCTTGACCGACCGCCGCTTCGGGATGACGACCTGACCCAGGTGCGGCCGCATCTTCTCCACGCTCATGTGGATCGAGGCGAAGTACGGCGCCTTCTGCCCGTAGAGGACCGAGAAGAGCCGCTTGCCCTGCGGCAGGGCGGTGACCCGGCGGTACAGGTCGAGAGTCGATGACATGCCGTCATGTTACCGGCTGGTAACCGAATGTGTCAGCAGGAGCAGGAGGTCAGAGCGCCGCGGCGCGCACGGTGCAGACGTCGGGCAGGCCGGTGCGCACCTCGGCCCACGCGCCGCCCTCGTCGTTGCTGACCCAGAGTGCGCCGTGCCGGGTGCCCACGTAGAGGCCTGCCGGGTCGGCCGTGTCGGTGGCGAACGCGTCGCGCAGCACCACGGTCCACGCCTCCGGCGGGAGCCCCGGACCGGTCTCGTGCCAGGTCTCCCCCGCGTCGTCGGATCGCCACACCGCGGGCTTGCCATCGGGCGGGAACCGCTTGATGTCCGCGGTCAGCGGGAAGACGTAGATCGTGCCCGGCCGGTGCGGGTGCGCGACGATCGGGAAGCCGAAGTCGGCCGGGAGGCCGTCGGCGATCGAGGTCCACGAGCGCCCGGCGTCGTCGCTGCGGAAGACGCCGCCGTGGTTCTGGGCGTACATCCGGTCGGGATCACCGGCGTCGACCGCGACCTTGTGCACGCACTGGCCGAACTCGGGCTCCTCGCCGGGCAGGAAGTCGGTGCGGATCCCGCGGTTGTGCGGGGTCCAGGTCGCGCCGCCGTCCTCTGAGCGGTAGACACCACCGGTGGACATCGCCACCGTCACGACGTCCGGATCGGTCGGGTGCGGGACGATCGTGTGGATCGCCTGCCCGCCGTAGCCGGCCTCCCACTCGGGGCGGTGCGGGTGGTCCCACAGGCTGCGCACCAGCTCGAACGTGCGACCGCGGTCCGCCGAGCGGAACAGCGCCGAGGGCTGTGTGCCGGCCCAGACGACGTCCGGCTCGCTCGGCGACGGGCAGAGCTGCCAGACCCGTTCGACGCTCGCGCCGAGACCTTCGGGGAACCGGACGGGTGCCGGGTCGCCGAGGTCGAACGTCCGCCCGCCGTCGACCGACCGGTAGACCGCAGGTCCGAAGACGACGTGCGTCGAACCGACGAGCACGAGGGGGTCGTCCTCACGCGGGTCGATCGCGATTGCGTAGACCTCCTCCATCGGGAAGGCCGGCTCGTCCCACGCCCACGCCTCCCGGGCGGCGTCGGACCGACCGGTGAAGAGCCCCTTGCGGGTGCCGGCCAGCAAGATCGCCTCGGACATGAACATCACCTCCGTCATGTTCCTAACAGGAATAGTACGCTAGGAGCGTGCCCGCTTCCTTGTCAACGACCTCGTACGCCCTTCTCGGTCTGCTGGTGTTCGACCGCGCCACCTCCGAGGACGGCCTGACCGGCTACGAGCTCAAGCAGCGCGCCGATCGCACGCTGCGCTTCTACTGGGTCTCGCCCGCGATGAGCCAGATCTACACCGAGCTCGACCGCTTGCGACGTGAGGGATACGTCGAGGCGGTCGACGACACGTCGGGGCGGCGCACCACGCGGCGGTTCGTCATCACCGACAGCGGCCGCTCCGCGCTCACCACCTGGCTGCACACGTCCGAGCAGGACTTCCCCGTCCTCAAGCACCCGATCGCCCTGCGCCTGCTGATGGGCAGCCTCATGGGACCCGGCGAGGTGGCCTCGATGCTGGACGCGTACGAGGTGGCGCTGGCCGAGCGACGCCGCGAGCTCGAGACGGTGCGCGAGATGCTCGGCGACAACGAGGCGCTGGCGTTCCCGGCCCACGTGGCCGAGTGGGGACTGGCCTACTACGACTCCGAGCGCGAGATCGTCGACAAGCTCCGCACGAAGCTCTGACCGCTCACTCGAACAGCTCGCGCCGGGCTGTGCAGACGACCTCGGGGTGGCTGACCGACTCCGGGTGGATCCAGAGCCCCTGGACGAACCCGCACTTCTCCAGCACCCGGATCGACCGGCCGTTGCGGACGTCCGGGCTGGCGACGAACCGCGGGGCGTACGGGTAGTCACGACACAGCACCTCGGCGCAGAACGCCCGGATCATCCGCGTGCCGACGCCCTTGCCGACGAACATCGGGTCGCCGATCAGGTAGTCGAAGGCGATCGCGTCCGGGTCGTTGACCCGCACGGCGTAGTCGTCGTAGGCCACGACCGGGTAGTCCTGGACGTAGCCGATCGCCAGGCCCGCCAGCTCCACCACCCACTTGCGGGTCGCGCTCGTGCCGGCCAGCTCAGCGGCGTACAGGCGGCGGGCACCCTCGACCGAACGGGGCTCGTCGTCGAACCACGGCTTGGCGTGATCTGCGGCCATCCACCGCACGAGGTCGTCGAGGTCGGCGTCGACGAGCCGGCGGAAACCGAGGGCACCCATGCCTCAGCACCATAGTGTCCGGAGGCCGTCGGCGTCCGGACGTCATCCCACGTGCGCTTCGTGCGCCACGCTCGGGATGACGTCCCGGGGGTCACAGGCTGTCGAGAGGGGCGGGCTCGGCGCCCAGCTCCTGGCGCACGACGTCGAACGCGACCTGCGGCGAGTAGCCCTTGCGTGCGAGCAGCCCGGTCAGCCGGCGGACCTTGGTCGTCTCGTCGAGAGAGCTCATCGTGCGGAGCTTGGCCTGGACGAGACGGTGCGCCGCCTCGACCTCGGCCTCGGGGTCGAGCTCGCCCAGCGCCTCGCGGGCGATCTCCTCGTCGACACCCTTGCGCCGCAGCTCCATCGCGAGCACCCGCGAGGACAGGCCCTTGCTGCGCTGGCGCGACTGCACCCAGGACCGGGCGAACTCCGCGTCGTCGACCAGCCCGGCGTCCTCGAACTTGTCGAGGATCGCCCGGGCCACCTCGGCCGGCACCTGCTTCTTGGCAAGCGCCTGCTCGAGGTCGGCCCGGCTGCGCGCCGTGACGGCGAGCCGGTCGTAGACGATCTGCCGGGCCCGGGACATCTGCTCGGCGACGTCGTAGTCCCCCGTGTCGTCCTCGTCCGACGACATGGCGATCAGAACTCGGTGGCGGGCAGGTCCGGCTCCGCCGCGGCCGGCTTGTCGGCCTGCGGGCCGATGCCCTTGGCCTCCATGATCCGCTTCTCGAGCTCCTCGGCGAGGTCAGGGTTGTCCTTGAGGAACTGGCGGGACTTCTCCTTGCCCTGGCCGAGCTGATCGCCGTCGTAGGTGTACCAGGCGCCGGCCTTGCGGACCAGGCCGATGTCGACGCCCACGTCGATCAGGCTGCCCTCACGGCTGATGCCCTGGCCGTACATGATGTCGAACTCGGCCTGCTTGAACGGCGGGGCGAGCTTGTTCTTGACGACCTTGACGCGGGTGCGGTTGCCGACCATGTCGGTGCCGTCCTTGAGCGTCTCGATGCGACGCACGTCGAGGCGGACCGAGGCGTAGAACTTCAGCGCCTTGCCGCCCGTGGTGGTCTCGGGCGAGCCGAACATGACGCCGATCTTCTCGCGCAGCTGGTTGATGAAGATCGCGGTCGTGCCCGAGCCGTTGATGGCACCGGTCATCTTGCGCAGCGCCTGGCTCATGAGGCGGGCCTGGAGGCCGACGTGGCTGTCGCCCATCTCGCCGTCGATCTCGGCGCGGGGCACCAGGGCCGCCACGGAGTCGATCACGATGATGTCGAGCGCGCCGGAGCGGATCAGCATGTCGGCGATCTCGAGCGCCTGCTCGCCGCTGTCGGGCTGCGAGATCAGCAGGGCGTCGGTGTCGACCCCGAGCTTGCGGGCGTAGTCAGGGTCGAGCGCGTGCTCGGCGTCGATGAACGCCGCGACGCCGCCCGCGCGCTGCGCGTTGGCCACCGCGTGCAGCGCCACGGTCGTCTTTCCCGAGGACTCCGGACCGTAGATCTCCACCACGCGACCGCGCGGCAGACCGCCGATGCCCAGCGCGATGTCCAAGGTGGTGGCGCCGGTGGGGATGACCTCGATCGGCGCGCGGGCCTGGTCGCCCAGTCGCATGACGGCACCCTTGCCGTGGGCACGATCGATCTGAGCCATCGCGTTCTCGAGGGACTTGCCTTTGTCCTTGCTCGTCGCGAGGGAGCTGTTGGGCTGTGCCATGGTGGATCCGTTTCTGCTCGTGGGTGGCCGGTCATCGACGACGCTAGAAGGACCCTCAGACATATATGGGCCTCGTCGACCCGCCTGTGGATGCCGTCCTTCTCACGTCCAACCTGTGCACCCAGCGTATACGAACACGTGTTCGAGAGCGAGCGACACGCCGAGCCGTCAGAGGATGCCCGGCCGGGGCTCCATCCCGGCTGCCCGGTAGGTCGCGTCCACCAGGTCCATCGTGGCCACCGCGTCGTCGAGGCCGAGCGGTGCTGCCGCCCTCCCCCGCACCGCGGCGTCGAACGCCGTGAGCTGGCACGCGTACGACGACGGTCCCCTGACCCACTCCCGGCGCTCGACGGTGCCGGTCATGACCCGCAGGCGGTCGTCGAGCTGCGGCAGCACGAACGACGGCGCCTCGACCTGTCCGCGGGAGCCGATCAGGACGAGCCGCAGGAGCGTCTCCGGCGCGGCCATGTGGGTCAGCAGCGACGCGGTCGCGCCACCCGGCAGGTCCAGCTCGGCCTGTGCCCACTCGTCGACGCCGGGCCGGCCCGCACGTTCGCCCGCCCTCGCCGAGCGCATCACCGGTCGCCCGCCGAGCCAACCGGCCACCTGGCCGAACGCGTGCAGCCCGTAGCAACCGAGGTCCATCAGCGCTCCCCCGGCGAGCTCGAGCGACCAGCGTGGGTCGTCGTCCGCGGGTGCCGGGATCATCATCGTGACCTCGACGTGCCGCACGTCGCCGATCTCGCCGCTCAACGCGATGTCACGGATCCGGCGCATCATCGGGTGCATCGCGTAGTGGAAGGCCTCCATCACGACCCGGTCGGAGGCGCGGGCCGCGTCGGCCACGACCCGCGCCAGCGTGCCGTTCGCGGCGAACGGCTTCTCGCTCAGCACGTGCTTGCCGGCGCGGACGGCCCGCAGGTTCCACGGCGCGTGCTGGCTGTTGACCAACGCGTTGTAGACCACGTCGACCTCGGGGTCGGCGAGCACCTCGTCGTACGACCCGTACGCCCGCTGGACGCCGTGCCGGCTCGCGAACGCCCGGGCGCGGTCCAGGTCGCGCGACCCCACCGCCACGACGCGGTGCCCGGTCTGCGCGGCCGGCTCGATCAGGGCGGTCCCGGCGATGCGGGCGGCACCGAGGACCCCGATGCGCAGCGTCACTCCGGCGCCCGGGACGTGCTGGCGCGGACGATCAGCTCCACCGGAAGGACGAGCCGCTCGGGTGCCGGGTCGCCGGCGTCCACGTGCCGCAGCAGCATCTCGGCCATGCCCCGGCCGAGCTCGATCAGCGGCTGGCGCACCGTGGACAGCGGCGGGTCGGACGTCTCGGCCGCGGTGGTGCCGTCGAAGCCGATGACGCCGACGTCCTGCGGCACGCGTCGACCGTGCGAGCGCAGCGACCTCATCGCCCCCATCGCCATCAGGTCGCTAGCCGCGAACACGCCGTCGATGTCGGGGCGGCGGGCCAGCAGCTCCTCCATGCCGGCCCAGCCGCTCTGCTCGCTGAAGTCGCCCTCGACCACGAGCTGCTCGTCGTACGCCAGGCCGGCCGCCCGGATCGCGGCCGTGTAGCCGTCGAGGCGGTCACGCCCCGAGGCCATCGCCCGCGGGCCGGAGATCGTCGCGATCGTGCGTCGCCCGGTGTCGGCCAGGTGCGCGACGGCCTCCCGGGCGCCGTCGACGTTGTCGACGTCCACGAACGAGCCGCCCCACTGCGCGGCCCGGCCACCGACGACGACCGGCAGACCGCGGGCGTCGAGGTCGACCGGGAACGCCTCGTCGTCGTGCAGGGACAGCAGCAGGACGCCGTCGACGTGCTGCCGCGTCAGGTAGCCGCCGAGCCGCGCGGCCTGGTCGGTGTCGTGCACGAGGGAGAGCACGAGCTGCCGGGACGCCTCGTTGAGCGCCGACGAGATCCCGCGCACCACACCGGCGAAGAACGGCTCGCCGAAGATGCGTTCCTCGGACTCCGCGATGACCAGCGCGACGGTGTCGGTGCGCCGGGTCACGAGGGTCCGCGCGGCCTGGTTGGGGACGTAGCCGAGCTCCTGGACGGCCTGCATGACCACCTCGCGGGTGCGCTCGCTGACCTGCGGCGAGCCGTTGATGACCCGCGACGCGGTGCCGCGCCCGACGCCCGCGAGCGCCGCCACCATCTCGAGGGTCGGCTGCTGCCCGCGCGCCTCCTCCACGCTCATGCCGCCATCTCCATCGGGTTCACGAGCCCAGTATCCCGGCGCCGTGCTGCCGGATGAGATCGGCGTACCAGCGAGCACTGTCCTTCGGCGTCCGCACCTGCGTCTCGTAGTCCACGTGCACGATGCCGAACCGCTTGTCGTACCCCTCGGCCCACTCGAAGTTGTCCATGAGCGACCACGCGAAGTACCCCCGGACGTCCACTCCTTGCTCGCGCACCGCGACCAGCGACGCGAGGTGGCTCTCGATGTACGCGATGCGGTCCGCGTCGCGCACGACGCCGTCGACGAGCTCGTCGTCGAACGCCGCCCCGTTCTCGGTCAGGTAGACCGGGATCGCCGGGTAGTCCCGCTGCACCTGGCTCAGGATGTCCACGAGACCTGCCGGGTCCACGTCCCACCCGGTCGCGGTCCGCGGCAGGCCGTTCTCGAGCTGGAAGCGCACCGCGGCGCTGCCCGGCCACAGCCCCGCGCCGACGACGTGTCGGGTGTAGTAGTTGACGCCGAGGAAGTCCAGCGGCTGCGCGATGGTCCCGGTGTCGCCCTCGAGGATGAACTCCGCGTCGGTGACCGGCGCGAGGTCCGCGAGGACGTCCTTGGGGTAGCTGCCCTTGAGCAGCGGGTCGAGGAACCAGCGGTTCATCAGCCCGTCGATGCGGCGGACAGCGTCGTCGTGCCGTCCCGAGTCGTCCACGGGGGTCACCGGGTAGAGGTTGACCGTGACGCCGACCTGCGCGTCCGGCACGATCTCGCGCAGACGCTGCACCGCGAGGCCATGGCCCAGGAGGAGGTGGTGGGACGCGGCGACAGCCTCGGCCGGGTCCGTGCGGCCCGGGGCGTGGATGCCGCTGGCGTAGCCGAGGAACGCGGCGCACCAGGGCTCGTTGAGCGTGATCCAGTGCTTGACCCGGTCACCGAGCGCCTCGGCGACGATCGCGGTGTAGTCCGCGAACCGGTCGGCCGTCTCGCGCAGCGGCCATCCCCCGGCCTGCTCCAGGGCTTCCGGCAGGTCCCAGTGGTAGAGCGTGACCCACGGGACGATCCCGCGCTCGAGCAGCCCGTCCACCAGCCGGTCGTAGAAGGCGATGCCCGGGGCGTTGCCGGTGCCGGAGCCGTCGGGCTGGACCCGCGGCCACGCGACGGAGAACCGGTAGGCGTTGAGCCCGAGCCCGGTCATCAGGTCCAGGTCCTCGCGCCAGCGGTGGTAGTGGTCGATCGCGACCGCACCGTCGTCGCCGCCCGCGACCCGACCCGGGGTCGCGGCGAAGGTGTCCCAGATCGACGGCGTCCGTCCGTCCTCATCCACCGCGCCCTCGATCTGGTACGACGAGGTCGCCGCGCCCCAGCAGAAGTCCGCGGGAAGTCCCGAGATGTCGAGTGTCATGCCTTGAGCCCACCTTCCATGATGCCGCCGATGATCTGGCGACCGAAAACGATGAAGACCACCACGAGCGGCAGGGTGCCGATGAACGTGCCGGCCATGATGAGTGACTGGTCGGAGTAGTAGCCGCTCGACAACCGGGACAGCGCGACCTGCACCGTGGGATGGTCGGCGTCGAGCGTCAGGTAGGGCCACAGGAAGTCGTTCCAGCGCTCCATGAACGTCAGGAGCCCCAGGACGGCTGCGGCGGGTCGCAGGGCCGGGAAGACGATGCTGAAGAAGATGCGGAACGTCGAGGCGCCGTCGACCCGCGCGGCCTCGATCATCTCGTCGGGGATCGCCTGCTCGGCGAACTGACGCATCATGAACACGCCGAACCCGGCCACGACGAACGGCAGCGTCACCGACGGCAGTCCGCCGCTGAGCCCCAGCTTGGTCATCAGCATGTAGAGCGGGATCAGTCCCAGCTGGACCGGCACCATCATCGTGCCGATCACGAACAGCAGCAGCGCGTTGCGGCCCTTGAACTTCAGCTTGGCGAACGCGAAGCCGGCCAGCGACGAGCTGACCACGACGCACACCGTCGCGACCGTCGCGACCAGCAGGCTGTTGACCAGCGCCTGGCCGAACAGCACGTCGGGGTTCTCGAAGACCCGGTCGAGGTTGCCGAACAGGTTGCCGCCGAGGCTCAGCGGCGGCGGCAGCGAGACGATCTCGTCGGTGGTCCGCGACGCCATCACGAGCATGAAGTACAGCGGTCCGATCGACAGCAGCACGACCGCCACGAGGCCGACGTACAGCAGGGGGCTCTTGGTCGTCCTCATGTCAGTCCACCGACTTGATCCGGCGCAGCAGCGCCACGTTGATCACCGCGAAGATCGCGATGAGGAGGAACAGGACCCACGCGACCGTGGAGGCGTACCCGAACCGCTGGCCGGTGAAGGCCTGCTGCACGAGGTACATCGCGACGGTCTGGAACTGGCCGGTCGAGCCGCCCGCGATCGCGTTGACACCCGAGCCGAACAGCAGCGGTTCGGTGAACAGCTGGACGCCGCCGATCGTCGCGACGATCGAGACGAAGATGATCGTGGGGCGCAGCATCGGCACCGTGATCGACCAGAACTGTCGCCAGGCGGACGCGCCGTCGATGCGGGCCGCCTCGTAGAGCTCCTTCGGCACCGCCTGCAGCGACGCGAGCAGGATGAGGGCGTTGTAGCCGGTCCAGCGCCAGTCGACCATGACCGAGATGGCCAGCCAGGACGACCAGCGGTGTCCCTGCCAGTCGATCGGCTCGACGCCGACGTGCCCGAGGGCCCAGTTCACGATGCCGTAGTCGCGGGCGAAGATGAGGCCGAAGATGATGCCGACCGCGGCGACCGAGGTGACGTTCGGCAGCAGCACTCCCATGCGCCAGAACGTCCGGCCGCGGAGCTTGCCGTTGAGCACCTGCGCGAGCACCGTGGCCAGGATCAGCTGCGGGACCGTGGCCAGCACGAAGATGCCGATCGTGTTGGTCAGTGCCCGCCAGAAGTCCGGGTCCTGCATCAGCTCCCGGTAGTTGGCGAACCCCACGTAGCCCTGGTCGCCGGCGAGCAGGCTCCAGTCGTGCAGGGAGACCCACAGCGTGTAGAGCAGCGGGAACAGCCCGAAGATCGCAAAGACGATGAAGAACGGGGAAACGAAGGCGTACGGGGCGACGCGGGCCTCGGTCTTGATGAACCGATCGCGGATCCTCACCTGATCACTCCTGGTCGGTCCGGTGCCTGCACCCGCTGGAGGACGAGTGCAGGCACCGGGGCACTGTGATGGGACGGATGGATTACTTGGCGGCCTTCTGGGCGGCCTTCACGGCTTCCCCCCATCCGTCGGACGCGGACCGCTGACCGTTCTCGACGCTGCGGAGGACGTTCTCGAACGCGTCGCGGACGGGGACGTTCTTCGCGCCGAGGTAGACCGGCTGCAGGTTCTTGGCACCGGCCACGAACAGCTGGCCCGTCGGGGCGTTGTTGAAGTAGTCGTTCTTGGCGTCCTTCAGCTCAGGCGTGTCGTAGAGCGCCGGGAGCGACGGCAGCCGTCCCTCGGACTTGAACGCGCCGAGCTGTCCGGTCTTGCTCGAGAGGAACTTGATCAGCTCGATCGCCTCCTTCTGGTGCTTGCTCGACTTCGGCACCGACAGCCACGAGCCACCCCAGCTGCCACCGCCGCCGGGCACGGTCGCGATGTCCCACTTGCCGGCGAAGCCGTCGCCGGCCTGGCCCTTGATGTAGCCGGTCATCCACGCGGGGCAGGCCACGGTCGCGAACGAGCCGTTCTTGAAGCCGGCGTTCCACTCGTCGGAGAAGGCCACGAGCTTGGCCGTGAGCTTGGCCTCGATCATGTCGTTGGCCAGGCCCCAGGCGTTCATGACGGCCGGGTTGGACTCGACGACCAGCTTGTTGTCGCGGTCGAAGTAGGTCTCGTCGCCGCCCTGCATGAGGATCGAGTTGTACGTGTTGGTGGCTGCGTCGACGAAGTGGATCTTGTCGTCACCGATGCCGGCCTGGAACTTCTCGCCGGTCGCGATGAAGTCCTCCCACGTGGGCCACAGCTTGGCGACCTCCTCGCGGTCGGTCGGCAGGCCCGCCTTCTCGAACAGGTCGCGCCGGTAGCACATGGCCAGGCCGCCGACGTCCGTCCCGAGGCCGATCGTCGTCTTGCCGTCGGCCGTGGTCGCCGCGCTGGCGACGAACGGCAGGTAGTCGTCCTTGATCTCGGCGAAGCCGTGCTCCTGCAGGTTGACGAACTTGTCGGCGCTCTGCAGGAAGTTGACCGTCTGGCCCTCCTCGATCGCGACCACGTCTCCGGCGGCCGCGTTGGCCGCGATCTGCTGGCTGAGCTTGGTGTTGTACTTGCCGAGGTCGCCCTCCGCGCTCTCCACGATCTTGACCCCGGGGTGCTCGGACTCGTACTGCTTGTAGAGGTCCTTGTATCCGAACTGGCCGAACAGGTTGACCCGCAAGGTGACCGATCCGCCGGACCCGTCATCACTCGATCCTCCACAGCCGGCTGCGAGCACTCCCACCACGAGGGATGAGACCGCAGCGGCGGCGATGCGCTTTGTGCGATTCACGTCGTACCTTCCTCCGACTCCCCCGGTGGGAGCGCTTCCATCGGAGTATGAGCCAGGTCACATCGGCTCGTCAACACTTTTTTGGGAGCGTTCCCAAATTTGTTGTTCGAAGTCACTAATGGTCTCGACACGGCTCGATCGGGGCCGTACGGTGTGACCACCATCACCTGGATCGTCCGGCACGTACCTGCCGGTGAAGGGACGCTCACCCATGTCAACCGTCACGTTCGACCGCGCCACCCGGATCTACCCCGGGCAGGAGGTCCCCGCCGTCGACCAGCTCGAGCTGGAGATCCAGGACGGTGAGTTCCTCGTCCTGGTCGGCCCGTCCGGCTGCGGCAAGTCCACGTCCCTGCGGATGCTTGCCGGGCTCGAGGAGGTCGACGACGGCCGCATCCTCATCGGCGACGAGGACGTCACCGCCCTGCCGCCGAAGGCGCGCGACATCGCGATGGTGTTCCAGAACTACGCCCTCTACCCGCACATGAGCGTCGCGGAGAACATGGGCTTCGCCCTCAAGATCGCCGGCACGCCCAAGAGCGAGATCGCGGCCCGGGTCAGGGAGGCGGCCGTCCTGCTCGACATCGAGCCGTTCCTCCAGCGCAAGCCCAAGGCCCTGTCCGGCGGTCAGCGCCAGCGGGTCGCGATGGGACGCGCGATCGTGCGCCAGCCGCGGGTCTTCCTCATGGACGAGCCGTTGTCCAACCTGGACGCGAAGTTGCGCGTCCAGACCCGGACCCAGATCGCGCAGCTGCAGCGCCGGCTCAACGCGACCACCGTCTACGTCACCCACGACCAGGTCGAGGCCATGACGATGGGCGACCGCGTGGCGGTGCTCAAGGACGGGGTCCTGCAGCAGTGCGCCGCGCCCCGCGAGATGTACGACCGGCCCGCGAACCTGTTCGTCGCCGGCTTCCTGGGCTCCCCCGGCATGAACCTGATGGAGCTACCGGTCCTGGACGGCGGCGTCCAGTTCGGCGACCGGGTCGTGCGGGTCGCCCGGGACACCCTCGCGGACGCCAACGCACCGACCGTGACCCTCGGCGTACGCCCCGAGAACCTCGCGATCGGTGACGCCGGGCTCAAGCTGGAGGTCGACGTGGTCGAGGAGCTCGGCGCGGACGCGTACGTCTACGGACGCACCGACGTCGGCGGCAGCCAGCAGACCATCGTGGCCCGCGTCGACTGGCGCAACCCGCCGGCCAAGGGCGAGACGGTCAACGTCGCACCGGTGGACGACACATCGATCCACGTGTTCGAGACCGCGACGGGACGCCGGATCAGCTAGCGCTCGGAGGCGGGCAGGTTGCGGGTCGCGTGGACGGCCCGCCAGACCGTCTTGGGGTCCTCCCCCGCCTCGAGGGCCTCGGTCACGGTGCGCCCACCAAGGATGCTCATGACGTGGCTCTCGGCCCAGACGCGGGAGTAGCCTGCGCCCAGGTGCCGGTCCATGCGGTCCCAGAACTCGCTGTGCCTCATCGGTCGTGCTCGGTGTCAGGCAAGCTCAGGCGGCCGATACCGAGACGTCGCCGGGCGAGATCGACGAGATGCTGGCGATCTGGTCGACCGACGCCTCCTCGATCTCGAGCATCGCGCTGACGTCCATCAGGACCTTGGACAGCGGCACGTCGAGGGCGGCGGCCAGGGCCGCGAGCAGCTCGGAGCTGGCTTCCTTCTGGCCCCGCTCGACCTCGGAGATGTAGCCCAGGCTGACCCGGGCCTTGCCCGAGACGTCACGCAGCGTGAGGCCCTGGGCCATGCGGCGAGCGCGGAGCACCTCACCGACGAGCTGACGCATCGCGGTCATCGGGCACCTCCGTCAATTGCTGTCATGAAAGTCTCAACCCCGATCGGACCGGGATTCTTCCCCCAGCCTAGCGACCAGCAACGACAACAGCGCATCGACCGTCCCCGTGCGGATCGATTCGCGGTCGCCGTGCAGCTCCAGCAGGGCTGTCTCGACGCCGCGCGGCCCGGCCACGGCCACGTGCACGGTCCCGGCGGGCTTGCCCTCGTTCGGGCCCGGTCCGGCGACGCCGGTGGTGGACAGCCCGTACGTCGCACCGAGCCGTTCGCGGACGCCCTGCGCCATGCTCGAGGCGACGCCTGCGTCGACGGTGCCGACGCGGTCGATCAGGTCGGCATCGACGCCGAGCAGCTCGGTCTTCAGGTCAGCCGCGTACGCCACGACTCCCCCGCGGACGACGGCGGAGGCGCCGGGGACGGTCACGAGCGTCGCGCACACCAGGCCGCCGGTCAGCGACTCGGCGGTGGCCACCGTGGCTCCCGCGGCCCGCAGGCCATCGATCGCCTCGGCCGCGACGCTCACGCCTTCGCCGACGCCTTCGCCGCGCGGCGCAGCGCGATCGCGTCGCGCACGTACTGGACGCCGGTGGACAGCGTGATCGCGACCGCGCCGGCCATGAGCAGGTGGGTGATCCACCGCAGGATGTCGCAGGGGACGTTGTCCCACAGCTCGAACGGCAGGATGTACCCGCCGAGCGCGAACGCCTGCAGGGCGGTCTTGATCTTGCCGCCCTGACCAGCGGGCATGACGCCGTACTTCTTCACCACGAAGCGCATCGCGGTGATGCCCCACTCGCGCACCAGGACCACGATCGTGACGGTCCAGAACAGCCAGTTGTCATAGATGATCGCCAGGCCGACGAAGGCCATGCCGGTCAGCGCCTTGTCGGCGATCGGGTCGGCCAGCTTGCCGAAGTCTGTGACCAGGTCGTACCGCCGGGCGAGGTCGCCGTCGATGCGGTCGGTGATCATCAGCAGGGCGAACGCGACCCACGCGGCGACCCGCAGGCCGATCGACTGACCGTCGTCGGCGAGGAGGAGCCAGCCGAAGAAGGGCACGCCCACGATCCGTACGACCGTGAGGACGTTCGCGATGTTGAGGTTGCTCGGCGGGGTGGCCGTGTTCATGGGTCCCTCTCGGTGGGGGCGGAACGACTCCTCAGTATGCGGCAGCCGGTCGGCGCTGCGCCAACTGAACCTCCGCCTCACCGGGCGAGACGTTCGTCGCAAACCCGAGCGGCGAGGTGTAGAACCGCTGGCCGTCGGAGCTGACGACCTTGATCCTGGGGTCGTGGATCAGTCCCTCGCGGCGCTCCACCCGGATCTCCCCGAGCTCGCTCCACAGCAGCCCGACCCAGCCCTGCTCGGCGCGCAGCCGGATGCCGTGGTCGTCCGCGACGAACAACGGCGTGCGCCAGTCGCCGACGCCGCGCAGGTGGCTGAGCCCGACCCCGGCCAGCAGGATCGCGGGGACCGCGAGGACGTACTCCTCGCGGTCGTAGGCGAGCCAGCCGAAACCGGCGGCCAGGGCGAGGCAGAGGACGGCGAGCAGGGTGAACATCCCCGTGCGCCGGCGCACCTCGAACGCGTCGTCCATGACTACCCGGCCTGGATCGTGGCGAGGACCTGGTCGAGCTCGTCGGGCTTGACCAGCACGTCACGTGCCTTGGAGCCCTCGCTCGGCCCGACGATGCCACGGCTCTCGAGGATGTCCATCAGACGACCAGCCTTGGCGAAGCCCACCCGCAGCTTGCGCTGCAGCATCGACGTCGAGCCGAACTGGGTGGTGACGCACAGCTCGATCGCCTGCAGCACCAGGTCGAGGTCGTCGCCGATGTCGTCGTCGATCTCGCGCTTGGCCGCGGCGACCGCCGTGACGTCCTCGCGGTACGTCGGCTGCAGCTGCGTCTTGCAGTGCTCGACGATCGTCTGGATCTCGGCCTCGGTGATCCAGGCGCCCTGCATGCGCATCGCCTTGTTCTGCCCCATCGGGAGGAACAGCCCGTCGCCCTGGCCCACGAGCTTCTCGGCTCCCGGCTGGTCGAGGATCACGCGGCTGTCGGCGAGCGACGAGGTCGCGAACGCCAGGCGGCTCGGCACGTTGGCCTTGATCAGACCGGTCACGACGTCGACCGAGGGCCGCTGCGTCGCCAGGACCAGGTGGATGCCGGCGGCACGGGCGAGCTGCGTGATGCGGACGATCGAGTCCTCCACGTCGCGCGGTGCCACCATCATCAGGTCGGCGAGCTCGTCCACCACGACCAGGAGGTACGGGTACGGCGCGAGCACGCGCTCGCTGCCCGGGGGCAGCTTGACCTTGCCGGCCTTGACGGCCTTGTTGAAGTCGTCGATGTGGCGGTAGCCGAAGTTGGCCAGGTCGTCGTAGCGCATGTCCATCTCGCGCACGACCCACTGCAGCGCCTCGGCGGCCTTCTTGGGGTTGGTGATGATCGGCGTGATCAGGTGCGGCACGCCCTCGTACGCGGTGAGCTCGACCCGCTTGGGGTCGACCATGATCATGCGGACCTCCTCGGGTGTCGACCGCATGAGCAGCGAGGAGATCATCGAGTTCACGAACGAGGACTTGCCCGAGCCGGTCGCGCCCGCGACCAGCAGGTGCGGCATCTTCGCGAGGTTCGCGACGACGTAGCCGCCCTCGACGTCCTTGCCGAGGCCGAT
Source organism: Aeromicrobium chenweiae (assembly GCF_003065605.1). Classification (GTDB taxonomy): domain Bacteria; phylum Actinomycetota; class Actinomycetes; order Propionibacteriales; family Nocardioidaceae; genus Aeromicrobium; species Aeromicrobium chenweiae. The sequence continues at coordinate 2,331,893 of NZ_CP026952.1, forward strand.
CACCATCGGGTGGTGGTCACTGCGCGCCTTGGCCGACCGCAGGACGTCACCGAGGGAGACCATCTCCTTGTCGACGTTGGGGATCTCGACGCCGATCGCGGACTTGCCCGGGATCGGGCTGAGGATGCGGACCTCGTTGGACGCCACGGCGTACGAGATGTTCTTGGACAGCGCGGTGACCTTCTCGACCTTCACGGCGGGGCCGAGCTCGACCTCGTAGCGGGTCACGGTCGGTCCGCGCGTGTAGCCGGTGACGGCCGCGTCGATCTGGAACTGCTCGAGCACCTCGGTGAGCCGCTCGACGACCTCGTCGGACGCCTTCGAGCGCGCCTTGTGCGGGGAGCCCTCGCGCAGCATCGTGCTGTCGGGCAGCGAGTAGACGACGTCCCCCGAGAGGGCGAGCTGCTCGGCACGGGCCGGGATCGGCTCCATGGGCGGCAGCTCCGCGTTGGCGTCGTGCGGGTCCGGCTCGTCCTCGGGCTCGGGCTCGGGCTCGAACACGCGGGCCGGGACCTGGCGGTCCTCGTCGGGACCGTCGACCAGGGGGTTCTCGAACGGCTCGTCGTCGGTGACGACCGTCGTCCTGGGGTGCCGGCGCTTCTTGGGCTCGGCGGAGGCCTCCTCGGGCTCCGGCTCGGCCGCGGGCTTGCGCCCGAGAGCCGTGTCGCGGAGCTCGCGGAAGCGGTCGGGCACGGCGTACACGGGCGTGTTGGTGACGACCAGGACACCGAACGCCACGATCAGGACGAGGATCGGGCAGACCACGTACGCGCTGTTGAGCAGGTCCATGGGGATCGCGGAGAACAGGAAGCCGATCGCTCCCCCGGCCTCGCTCATCGCGTCGGGGTCGGGATCGCTGGGGCGCGGGACGTCGTGGGCGATGTGGACCAGGCCCAGGACGCCGCCGCAGATCGCGGCCCAGCCGATGACCTGACGGCCCGCGGGACCGTTCTGGTCGGGGTGGCGCAGCGTGCGCCAGGCGATGACGACCAGGACGATCGGGACCGCCCACGCCAGCAGGCCGACCGCGCCGGCGGTCACGTCGCGGACCGCGTTGCCGACCGCTCCGGGCATGTCGGACCAGACCGATCCGGCGACCACGATGCCGAGGCCGAGGATCGCGAAGCCGACGCCGTCGCGGCGTTGCTCCGGGTCCAGGTCGCGGGCGCTGTGCCCGATGCTGCGGGCGACCGCGCCCACGATGCCGGCCAGGCCGAGCCACAGGGCGGTCGAGGCGCGCAGGACCGCGCCCAGCACAACAGCAAGGGGGCCAGGTCCGGTTCTGCTGGCCGCGGGCTTGCGCGCTGCAGGCTTGCGGGCCTGTGGCTTGCGCTTGTTCGCGGCGGGCTTCTTGCGGGCCTGGCTGCCGGACGGCCGCTTGCGCGGCGGGGAAGTCGTTCGGGTCGCCATGGTCAAAGGGTAAAGCACGACTCGAAGGTTGGGCGGGAATGAAGGGGTGTTGCGGGCCACCGCCTCCCGCGGGGGCGGTGGATGCGCCACCGTATGGGGCCGATTTCGGGCCCATACGGTGGCGGAAGCACCGCACCCGGCCCATACGGTGGCGGAAGCACCGCGCCCCGCTCATACGGTGGCGGAAGCACCGCGCCGGGCTCCGCCCGCGGCGTCAGTGCGCGGTCAGGTGGGTGCCGGGGTCCCGGCCGGGCGTGCTCGAGCCGCCGCGGGAGCGCGCGCGGTCCAGGACGAGCGAGACGAGCCGCGGGTCGGGCGGACCGCCGTCGAGAAACGGTCTGGTCACCACGTCGGCGCCCGCCGCGAGCATGGTCTCGTGGGCGGCGCCGGTCGTGAGGAGGTAGGTCGAGACGACCACCCGCCGGCCGTACGCCCGCGCGACGTCGACCGCGTCGGCCAGGGGCGTGTCCGGCCCACCGAGCGTGCCGACGTGGACCCGTCCGCCCCAGACGGCGCTGAGCAGGCGTGCGGCCTTGCCCACGTCCGCCACCGCCCGGTCGTCGCTCGCGGAGGCGGCCGCCAGGACGATCGTGTCGTCGGACCGGGCCCCGGCCTCGACGAGCCGCTGCACGCCGATCTCCGCCAGCACCCAGTCCGGGCCGAGCGGCGCGGTGACCGTGACGGCCGGGTCACGGTGCGAGGCGCGCACGATGTCGACGCTGACGGGCCGGTCGTACGCCAGCATCAACGGCACCACCGCGCGCGGGCCGGCGGTCTCCAGCACGACCTCGCCGACGAGCGGCAGCTGCTCGTCCACGAACGCATCGACCACGTCGAGGTCCTGCGCCTCGCGGCGCACGGCGTTCACCAGCCCCGAGAACGCGGCGCGCCCACGGGGCACCGTGGACCCGTGGGCGCACAGGATCAGCGTGCGGTTCATCCGGACCTCCCAGGTCTGCCGACCGCGGAACCCGAGATGTCCGCGGTAGGTCGAGACGGGTGGCGAGCTGCCGCCGGAACGTCCCCGACGGCTCCGCCGGCAGCTCGCACCTCCCTGACGGTGCTGTCGCCCGAGACCCGACGGACCGATGCGTGAACGGTCGAGGGCGTCGCGGGCACAGCGTGCCGGCGGGGAACCGTCGCCGTTGCGGTGCCACCGTCGAGCATGTGCCACCCCTTCGATCGCCGGATCAGGGTCTCCCCGTCAGCACCTTCAGGTTGGGCGACGGCTGTTTCGCGGCGGTTAACGCGAGTGCGGGGTTTGGTTACAAGTGGCCGTACAGGCGTGGTCCGCCTCAGCCCGGCATGCGCCACAGGGGCTCGAGCACCTCCAGCGCCTCGCCCTCCCGCGAGCCCTCACGGGGGGCGACGAGCAGCCCGTCGGACGCCGAGAGGCCCCGCAGCATCGACGACGCGTCCCACCCGGTGGGAACGGCGGCACCGGCGACCCGCGTGAACGGCAGGATGCGGGTGGCCCGCGCGAACGGCTCGAGGGCGACCCCGAGCACCTCCGACGGCGGCGCCCCGACGCGGCGACCGGTCATCTCCGCGAGAGCCGGGTGCACCACGGCGAGGAAACCCACGACCGCGGCGAGCGGATTGCCCGGGAGGCACGCGACCAGACGGCCGTCGGGCAGCACCGCGAGCACCGTCGGACCGCCGGGGCGCACCGCGATCGTGTCGACCGCCACGGTGGCGCCGACGATCCCGAGCGCCTCGCGCAGGTGGTCGGCCTCCCCCACCGCCGTCCCGCCGGTGGTGACCACGACGGCCGCGGTCGACGACCTGAGCAGGCGCACGAGCTCGGGCAGGTCGTCGCCGACGAGCGTCACCTCCCCTGGGGCGGCGCCCGCGGCCCGGGTCATGCCGGTCAGCAGCGGGCTGATCGAGTCGCGGATCGTGCCCGGGGCTGGCACACCGCGCGGGACGACCTCATCCCCCGTGACGAGCAGGTCGACCACCGGGACACGGGCCACCTCGACGGCGTCGTGCCCGCAGGAGGCGCTCACCGCGAGCGAGACCGGGTCCAGTCGTGTGCCCGCAGACAGCACGACGTCGCCCGCGCGCAGCTCCTCGCCCCTCGGACGGACGTCACGGCGGGACAGCCGCACGTCGTCGGGTGGCGTCCAGTGCAGGACGCCCTCGCGAACCGTGCCGTGCTCGCGGCGCACGAGAGCGGTCATCCCCTCGGGCACCACCGCCCCGGTGCCGATGCCACGCGCGTCCCCCGGCAGCAGCGGACCGCCCGGCGGTCGCCCGTTGACGATGCGCTCGCGAAGGGTCCATGGGCCGGGACCCGCCACGGCCCAGCCGTCCATCGCAGTGACGTCGGCCGACGGCAGGTCGACGAGTGACCGCAAGTCGTCCGCGAGCACCCGGCCGGCCGCGTGCGTGAGGTCCACCAGCTCGCTCGCGACCGGCTTGGCCAGCCCGCGCGCCACGGCGCGGACCTCGTGCCAGTGGCCGCGGACGAGCGGGGTCACGGCCCCTCGTCCCACCCGGCGATCGCGGCGCGGACGCGTTCGAGCACCTCGGCGACGCGCGCCGGGTCGCCGTCGGCCTGGCCGACGGCCACGCCGACGAGGTACGTCGTGAGCGGTGCTGCCGGACGCATGACGCCGTGCGCGGCGTCGGCCGCCAGGTCGAGGATCTCGTCGACCCCGAGGACCTGCTCGATGCCCAGGTCGCGCGCGAGCCCCTCCGCCCACCGCGGCAGTGGTTTCTCCTCCATCACGTGCCCTCCTCGGTCAGGCGTTCCAGGTCGGTCGGCGAGTCGATGTCGGCCAGGACGTCGTCCGGCACGTCCACCTCCACCAGGTGCATACCCCGCGTGACCTGTCCCACGCCCCGATCGGTCAACGGGGCGTGCGCGTCCAGCGCGTCGCGGAGGGCCGCGGAGCGGTAGACCGCCAGCAGCGGCTGCCGGTGCCCGTCGGACGATCGCGCGACGACCCCGTCGGCGTCGGTGCCGGCCGCGGCGGCGAGCAGCACCGGCACCGCCTCGGCGGCACGCGGCACGTCGGCGGCCAGGACGGCCACGAACGGCGACGGATCGGTCTGCAGCGCGGCCATCCCGGCGCCGATGGCCGCGGCCGGACCCGCGAACGGCGGGTCCTCACGGACGACCGTGGCTGCGGCCGGTGTGCCGGCCAGGCCCTCGGGGCCGACGACGACGAGCCGGCGCGCGGCCTCCACTGCCGCGCAGGCGTGGGCCAGGAGCGGTCGGCCGCCGACCACGAGCCCGACCTTGTCGACCCCCGGCATGCGGCTCGACCGGCCACCCGCCAGCACGATCGCGTCGTGCGCGACGGCGGGCGGGCGGCTGGGCACGGAGCCCTCAGGCCTGGATGACGACCGGCAGGATCATCGGACGGCGACGCAGGCGACGTCCCACGAACGAGCCCAGGACGCGACGGATGACCTGCTGCAGCTGTCCGGAGTCGCGGGTGCCGTCGGCGATGGACTCCTCCAGCGCGGCGATGATCTTCGGCATGATCTCGTCGAACGCCGAGTCCTCCTCCGCGATGCCGCGGGCGTGGATCTCCGGGCCGGAGACGATCTTGCCGGTGGCCGAGTCGACGACCACGACGACCGAGATGAAGCCCTCCTCGCCCAGCACCCGGCGGTCCTTGAGCTCGGAGTCGGTCAGGCTGCCCACGGACGAGCCGTCGACGTACACGTAGCCGCACTCGACGGCGCCCGTGATGGACGCGTGCCCGTCGACGAGGTCGATGACGTAGCCGTCCTCGGCCAGCAGCACGTTGGGCACGCCGGTCGCCGACGCGAGCTTGGCGTTCGCGTGCAGGTGACGGATCTCGCCGTGCACCGGCAGGACGTTGCTCGGCTGGACGATGTTGTAGCAGTAGAGCAGCTCGCCGGCCGATGCGTGGCCCGAGACGTGCACCAGCGCGTTGCCCTTGTGGACGACGTTGGCGCCGAGCTTGGTCAGCCCGTCGATCACGCGGTAGATCGCGTTCTCGTTGCCCGGGATCAGCGACGACGCCATGAGCACGGTGTCGCCCGGCTCGAGGCTGACCTGCTGGTGGCTGTTGTTGGCCATGCGCGACAGCGCCGCCATCGGCTCGCCCTGCGAGCCGGTCGACATGAGGACCATCTTGTGCGGCGGTGCGGCGTCGATCTTGTCCACGACGACGCCGTCCGGCACGTGGAGGTAGCCCAGCTCGCGGGCGATCTGCATGTTGCGCACCATCGAGCGTCCGACGTACGCGACCTTGCGGTCGTGCTTGACCGCGGCGTCGATGACCTGCTGGACGCGGTGGATGTGCGAGGCGAACGACGCGACGATGATGCGCTTCTGGCTCGACGCGAAGACCGCGTCGATCGCGGGCGTGATGTTGCGCTCGGACGTCGTGAAGCCGGGGACCTCGGCGTTGGTGGAGTCGGTCAGGAAGAGGTCGACCCCCTCCTCGCCGAGCCGGGCGAACGCGCGTAGGTCGGTGATGCGGCCGTCGAGCGGCAGCTGGTCCATCTTGAAGTCGCCGGTGTGCAGCGCGACGCCGGCCGGCGTCTTGATCGCGACGGCCAGGGCGTCGGGGATCGAGTGGTTGACCGCGACGAACTCGAGCTCGAAGGGGCCGAACGACTCGACGTCGCCCTCGGAGACGACGTGCTTCGGGGCGTCCTTGAGCCGGTGCTCCTTGAGCTTGGGGTCCAGGAAGGCGAGGGTCAGCTTGGAGCCGATGACGGGGATGTTGCCCCGCTCGCGCAGCAGGTACGGGACGCCGCCGATGTGGTCCTCGTGCCCGTGCGTCAGGACGATGCCGACGACGTCCTTCAGGCGGTCCCGGATGGGTCCGAAGTCGGGCAGGATCAGGTCGACGCCGGGCTGGTGCTCCTCGGGGAAGAGGACGCCGCAGTCGACGATCAGCAGCTTGCCGTCGTACTCGAAGACGGTCATGTTGCGACCGATCTCTCCGAGTCCGCCGAGGGGGATGACGCGCAGGGCGCCTTCGGGCAGTGCGGGCGGAGCGCCGAGCTCCAGGTGCATGTGGCTCATGTGGCCTAGCTTTCGAGAAGGCCCGATGCCATGAGGCCGTCGCGAACGATCGCGACCTCGTCCTCAGTGGCTTCGGGGAGCGGATCACGCATCGTGCGGTGCTCGAGCACGCCGAGGAGCTGCAGGGCAGCCTTCGCCGTGATCGCGCCTTGCGTGTGATTCATCATCGCCGAGACGGCGGGAAGCAGGTGGTGGTTGATCGCGCGGGCGGTGGGCAGGTCGCCGGCGTCGACGGCAGCGACCATGTCGGCGTACTGACGCGACGCGGCGTGGGCGACGACGCTGACGATGCCGCTGGCGCCCATCGCGAGCCACGGCAGGTTGAGCGGGTCGTCGCCGGAGTAGATCTTGAGCCCGGTCTCGTTCATGAGCCAGGAGCCGCGGTTGAGGTCGCCGACGGCGTCCTTCATCGCGATGATCTGCGGGTCGTCGGCCATCGCGAGGTAGGTCTCGTCCGCGATCTTGACGCCGCTGCGACCGGGGATGTCGTAGAGCATCACGGGCAGGTCGTCACCGGCGCGGGCGACCTGGGTGAAGTGCGACAGGAGGCCGGACTGCGGCGGCTTGCTGTAGTACGGGGTCACGACGAGCGTGCCGTGCGCACCGGCCTTCTTGGCCTGCTGCGCCAGCTCGACCGAGTGGCGCGTGTCGTTGGTGCCGACCCCCGCCACGACCGTCGCGCGGTCGCCGACGGCCTCGAGCACGGCAGTCAGCAGGCGGCCGTCCTCCGCGACGGTCGTCGTGGGCGACTCACCGGTGGTGCCGCTGATGACGAGCCCGTCGTTGCCGTGGTCGACGAGGTACGACGCGACCTTCTGGGCCGCGTCGAGATCGAGCTCACCCTCGCGGGTGAACGGCGTGACCATGGCGGTCAGCACACGCCCGAAGGGCGCAGCCTCGGTGGCGAGCGGCGACGTCATGCCTCCGAGGCTACCGCTTGCCGGCCCGCCGCCGACGACCGGCAGGATGGCTGCGTGAACGAGAGCAACGAGGACGTCTACGACATCGACACCGCCTCGGTGCCACGAGGCGACGGGATCCGCGACCTGACGCTGACCGATCGGTGGAACACGCCGCTCGGCAAGCCCAACGGCGGCTACATCCTGGCCACGATGCTGCGGGGTCTCGGCGAGGAGCTCGGCGGCGGTGACCCCCTGGTCGCGTCGATCAGCTATCTCGCGTCCCCGGAGACCGGGGCGGCGGAGCTGCGGACCCGTTCCCTGCGGATGGGACGACGCGTGCAGACCGGCACCGCGTCGCTGTGGGAGGGCGAGCGGCACGTCGCGGAGATGACCGCGAGCTTCGGTGACCGCGCGGGCGGCGAGACCCGGGAGCTGGGCAGCCCACCGGCGCTGCGACCGCCGGCCGGGTGCATCGACCCGCGCGAGCACGGGGCACCGGGCGGAGGGCTCTTCGACCGCGTCGACTACCGGATCGACCAGGTGCCCGGGTTCTTCGTCGGGAAGCCCAGCGGGGACCCGACGATGACGGCGTGGCAGCGGCTCCGCGACGGCCGGGAGATCGACTTCCCCGCGCTCGCGCTCCTCTGCGACTCGTTCGTCCCGCCCGTCGTCGAGCTCGGTGAGGGGTTCAACTCGATGACGGTCCAGCTCACGGTGCACCTGCACCGGCGGCCCTGCCCGGGCTGGGTCGCGACCCGGCTGACGACCCGCCACGTGGTCAACGGCTTCCACGAGGAGGACTGCGAGCTGTGGGACGAGGACGGCAACCTCGTGGCGCAGAGCCGCCAGCTCGGCATCCTGCTCTGAGACCGGGCGGTCGACCGGGAGCCCACTAGCGTGGTCACACCTGCCCCGACGAAGGAGACCCCATGAACCTGTTCGAGACCGAAAGCACCGAGCGCCTGTCCCGCGAGGCCGCCGCCGACCGGCTGCGCGCACTGGCCGACGCCCTCTCACGGCACAACTCGATCGAGCTCGAGCGGGGTGGGAACCGGGTCACGGTGGACGTCCCCGACGAGGTGAGCTTCTCCCTCGAGGTCGAGCTCGGCGACGAGAACGAGATCGAGATCGAGCTCAGCTGGTGAGGCGCGCCGGACCGATCGCGGCGCGCCGTGCGCACGATCGGTCCGGGCTTGCGACCATGGGTCCATGAGTGACTCCTGGCGGGACTTCGCCCCCACGTTGGGGATCGCGCTGGTGAATGCCCTGGTCGTGGCCGCCGTCGTCGCGCTGGTCACCCGGCGGGTCGGCCGCCGCTACCCCATGGCGCGGTACCTCAGCCGCACCGCCGCGACCCCGTTCCGGCTGCTGCTGCTCGTCATCGCGTGCGCGGTGGCCATCTCCCGCGACGCGCCGTGGTCCGAGCGCGAGGAGCTCGGCCGGTGGGTCGAGCTCGCGATGCACATCGGGATCATCGTCACGGCCGCGTGGCTGGTCGGCGCGATCGTGCTGTCGCTGGAGGACACGGCGCTGCGCCACTACCGCCTCGACGCGGCCGACAACCTGCTCGCCCGCCGCGCCCGGACCCAGACCGCGGTCATCCGGCGCATCACCCTCGTGGCGATCGTCGCCCTCGCCGCGGGCGCCGTGCTGCTGAGCTTCCCGGGCGTCAGCGCCGCCGGCGCCAGCGTGCTCGCGTCGGCGGGCATCATCTCGGTCATCGCCGCGGTCGCCGCCCAGTCGACGCTCAGCAACCTGATCGCGGGCCTGCAGATCGCCTTCAGCGGCTCGATCCGCTACGGCGACGCCGTGATCGTGGAGAACGAGTGGGGCTGGGTCGACGAGATCACGCTCAGCTACGTCGTCGTGCGGCTCTGGGACGACCGCAACATGGTCCTGCCGGCCACGTACTTCACCACGACGCCGTTCCAGAACTGGACACGCAAGACATCCGAGCTGCTCGGCTCGGTCGAGTTCGACCTGGACTGGCGGGTCAGCCCCGACGGCATGCGCGCCGAGCTGGACCGCATCCTGCCGACCACCGAGCTGTGGGACGGGCGGACCAAGGTGCTGCAGGTGACCGACGCCGTCAACGGCTGGGTCCGGATCCGCATCCTCGTCACCGCCAAGGACGCACCCACCCTGTTCGACCTGCGGTGCTTCGTGCGCGAGCGGATGATCGACTGGCTGCAGGGTGCCGACGAGGGCGGCCTGCCGCGGTTCCGCGTCGAGTCCGTCAAGCGGACCGCCCCGCGCCGTCCGAGCGAGGAGGAGGCCACCGGCCTGTTCAGCGGCGACCAGCAGGGCGACGACCGCGCCGCCCGGCTCACCGGCCAGCAGCCGGCGGTCGACGAGGAAGGCAACCCCCGCGAATGAGCGTCTCCACCTCGGCCCGCCGCAGCGGCCTGGTCGCGTTCACCGCGCTGGCCCTCGCGGCCGGCGGCACCACCGTCCCGGCCTCGGCACAGGCACCCGTCCACGCGACCGGCTACGCGCTCCAGGGCTCGGCCTCGCCGTCCGACGTGACCCGCGACGGCCGCTACCTGCGCACGATCGCGATCTCCGGTGTCGCGCTCGACGGGCCGACCCGCGTCTCGTCCGTCAGCGCGGACGTCACTCGGCTGCGCCGCGCCGCACACCGGCACGGCCGCAAGGCCGTCCTGCTGCTCAGCAACTTCAGCGACCGCCTCGGGGACTTCGACGAACCCCTCGCCCACCGCATGCTGACCTCTGCGCCGGCGCGTGCGTCCGTCGTGCGGTCGCTCACCCGGGCCGCGCGCGGGTTCGACGGCGTCCAGATCGACCTGGAGTCCTTGAAGGCCCGCGACGTGGCCGGGCTCGTCGCCTTCACCCGCGAGGTCAAGGCGGCGCTGCCCGGCCGGTCGGTGTCGATGGCGTTCATGGCCTCCACCGACCGGCGCGGCTACCTGGCCCGGGGGTACGACCTGAAGGCCCTCGCGCCGCACCTCGACCGGCTGGTCCTCATGGCGTACGACCAGCACGGGCCGGGGTGGTCCGGTCCCGGGCCGATCGGGTCCCTGTCATGGGTGCGGCGCGAGCTACGCTACTTCACGAAGGTCCTGCCCAACCGCAAGATCGACCTCGGCGTGGCCGCGTACGGCTACCAGTGGGGACGCGGGAGCGGCACCCTCTCGGTCGCCCAGGCCCGCAAGCGCGCAGGCGGCAAGGCCCGCTGGCGCGCCGAGCAGGGCGAGTGGTCCGCGCGGCTCTCCGGCGGCCGGAAGATCTGGTGGTCGGACCGGCGTTCCCTGCGGGCCCGCGAGAAGATCGCCCGGTCCCACCGGCTGCACGGGGTGTCGATCTGGCAGATCGGCTCGTCCGGCCGCCTGCGCTAGGGCGCGACGCGGTCGTACGTCGCGATGTCGTAGCCGTCGTAGGGCTGCCGGTCGGTCTCGCGCCACTGCGACCAGTCGACCTCGGGGAACCAGGCATCGCCGTCGGGCGCCAGGTGCACGTGCGTGACGACCATGCGGTCGACGACGCCGGCCTCGATCGCGGCGGCGTACACCTGGGACCCGCCGATGAGGAACACGTCATCGTCGAGCTTCTCGGCCTGGGCCAGCGCGGACGGCAGGCCGTCGGCGACCTCGACGCCGTCAGCAGCCCACTGCGGGTCGCGGGTCAGCACGATCGACGTGCGGCCCGGCAGGGGCCGGCCGATCGACTCGTACGTCGTGCGTCCCATGACCATCGGGTGGCCCATCGTGAGGGCCTTGAACTGGGCGAGGTCCCCGGTCGGCGGCCACGGCAGGTCACCGTCGCGTCCGATGACCCCGTTGCGGCCGATCGCGACGACGATCGTGACGGTCATACGGCGATCGGGGCCTTGATGAGCGGGTGCGGGTCGTAGCCGGTGATCTTGATCGACTCGGGCGTGAAGCCGTCGATCGAGGTGACGGACGGGTCCAGCCACAGCTCGGGCAGCGCTCGCGGCTCGCGCGTCAGCTGCTCACGCGCCTGGTCGAGGTGGTTCACGTACAGGTGCGCGTCGCCGATCGTGTGGACGAAGTCGCCGACCTCCAGCCCCGTGACCTGGGCGACCATGTGGGTCAGCAGCGCGTAGGACGCGATGTTGAACGGCACACCGAGGAACACGTCGGCGGACCGCTGGTACATCTGGCACGACAGCTTGCCGTCGGCGACGTAGAACTGGAAGAACGCGTGGCACGGCATGAGTGCCATGGCGTCGAGGTCGGCGACGTTCCACGCACTGACGACGTGGCGGCGGGAGTCGGGGTTGGTCCTGATCTGCTCGATGACCTGCGCGAGCTGGTCGATGTGCCGTCCGTCCGGGGCGGGCCAGGACCGCCACTGGTAGCCGTAGACCGGGCCGAGATCGCCGTTGTCGTCCGCCCACTCGTCCCAGATCGACACCCCGAGGTCGTGGAGGTACTGCACGTTGGTGTCGCCCTTGACGAACCACAACAGCTCGCCGACGACGGACTTGACGTGGATCTTCTTGGTCGTGACCAGGGGGAAGCCCTCGGACAGGTCGAACCGCATCTGGTGGCCGAACACGCTGCGGGTGCCGGTGCCCGTGCGGTCGCCCTTGGCGACCCCCTCGTCGAGGATGCGCTGGACGAGATCGAGGTAGGCCCGCATGCACGCAGACTATCAATCCGGACCCACCGATCGTGTGCGAAACTCTGTCCATGCCGCGTGACGAGTTCGACGCCACACCCTCCGAGGTGCGGAACTTCGCCCTGCTGCAGGTCGGTCTGACCGCCGGGTTCTTCGTGCTGCTGTTCTTCATGCTCGGCGGCTCCGACGCGGACTACCCGCCGGTGTGGCTGGCGGTCGCGCTGGTCGTCCTGGTCGGCATCGGCGCCTTCCTCGCCGAGCGGGTCTGGCTGTCGACCTCTCCCCTGTCCCCGGACCTCGACCCCGCCGAGCAGCAGAGGCTCGCCGTCGGCACGTTCGCCACGCAGACCGTCCGCAAGCTCATGTACTGCGAGGCGCCGCTGCTGATCGCGGTCCTGGTCACGTTCGTCGTCGACCACGGGGGCTGGCCGCTCGTGATCGCCGGCTTCCCCGGGCTGCTCGTCCTCGTCTGGGAGATCTGGCCCACGCTGCGCAACACCTCGCTGACCGCGGCGGTGCTCGACGCCCAGGGCGCCGACTCCCGCCTTGTGGAGAGCTTCATCGAACGTCCGACCGCATGACCACCGCCGACGTCAGCGCCCGCCTCGCCTGGCCCGACGACGCCCCCGCGATCGTCCGGGTGCAGCTCGCGTCGTGGCGGGCGAACGGCGTCGTCCCGGAGCAGGAGGTCGACGCCCTCGACCCGGCGGAGCTCGCCGAGCGGTGGGCCACGCTCATCACCGCGCCCCAGGACGCCCGTCTGCGGGTCCTGGTGGGGCTGGAGCGGGCCGACGTCCGCGGCTTCGCGCTGGTGCACCCGTCGTACGACCCGGACAGCGACCAGGTGACCGATGGCGAGATCGGCGAGCTCGTCGTCGACCCCGCCCACCAGCGGGCGGGGCACGGCTCACGCCTGCTGCAGGCGGCCGTCGACACCCTGGTCGCCGACAAGTTCACCCGGGGCCGCTGGTGGGTGGGCACGACCGATGACGCGCTGCGGGCGTTCGTGACCGAGTCCGGCTGGGAGCCCGACGGCGCCCACCGTGAGCTCGCCGGCGATAGCGGGGGCACCGTCAAGCAGATCCGGCTCCACACCACGCTGGCATGACGACCGACCGGTCGATCATCGTCGACTCGCTCGGGGTCGGCCTCGCCACCGGGGCGTACGGCGTCTCGTTCGGTGCGATCTCGACGGCGTCCGGCCTCAGCGTGCTGCAGACCTGCCTCATCTCGCTGCTGGTCTTCACGGGGGCGTCGCAGTTCGCGTTCGTCGGCATCATCGCGTCGGGCGGCAACCCGCTGACGGGTGCCCTGACCGCGATCCTGCTCGGCAGCCGCAACCTGTTCTACGGGGTCAGCATGGCGCCGAAGCTCGACCTGGACCCCGCGCAACGGCTGGCCACGGCGCACTTCGTGATCGACGAGTCGACCGCGATGGGCGTCACCCGGACGTCGCGGCGCCAGGCCCGGCTGGGGTTCTACTGGACCGGCATCTCGATCTTCGTGCTCTGGAACCTCTCCACCGCGGCGGGTGCGTGGGCGGGCAACGCGATCGGCGACCCGCGGACGTACGGCCTCGACGCCGCGGTGGGGGCGGCGTTCCTCGGCCTGCTGTGGCCGCGGCTCTCGTCCGTGCAGGGGCGCCTGGTCGCGCTGGTGGGTGCCGCGGTAGCGCTCGGGCTCGTGCCCGTGACCAGCGCGGGGCTGCCGATCATCCTGGGCGGCGGGACGGCCGTCCTGCTCGGCATGCTGTGGCGGCCCGGAGGGAGGTCGTGACGGCCCTGTGGGGCGGCATCGTCGTCATGACGGTGGGCTGCTTCGCCCTGAAGTACGCCGGGCTGTCCGTGCCCGAGCGGGTGCTGCAGCACCCCCTGACGGTACGGGCCGTCGAACTCATCCCGGCCGGGCTCCTCGGGGCCCTCATCGCGGTGCAGGTCTTCGCCGACGGCTCGTCGGTGCAGGTCGACGCGCGCCTGCTGGCCCTGGGCGTCGCGGCCGTGCTGCTGGCCCTGCGCGTCCCGTTCCTGCCGATGGTCGTCGCCGCAGCCGTCGTCGCCGCCCTCGTCCGCCAGCTCTGACGCGGCGGTGTCGGTTTCCCACGGGAACCTGGGAAACTGCGGTCGGTTTCCCACGGGACCGTGGGGTTTGATCACTCCCCGCGCGTCTCAACCCGAGGGGGGTGACGAAGACCCACGGGGAGCGCGGAACCGCGAGGTGGGTGACGGTTTCCCAGGAGATCGTGGGAAACCGTCACAGCCCGAGGATGTCGTCCAGGCCGACGGTCACGCCGGGACGGCTGCCGACGCCGCGGACGGCGGCCACCACGCCGGGCATGAAGGACGTGCGGTCGTGCGAGTCGTGCCGGATCGTGAACTCCTCGCCGACGCCGCCGAGGAGCACCTGCTGGGACGCCACGAAACCGCGCGCGCGGACCGAGTGCACCGGGATGCCCTCGACCTTGGCGCCGCGGGCCCCGTCGGGATCGGTCGTGGTGGCGTCTGGCAGGTCGGCGGACCCGGCCGCCCGGCGCGCCTCGGCGATCAGCTCGGCGGTCCGCACCGCGGTGCCCGACGGCGCGTCGACCTTGTCGGGGTGGTGCATCTCGATGACCTCGACCGACTCGAAGAACGGCGCGGCCGTCGCGGCGAACCGCATCATGAGGATCGCGCCGATCGAGAAGTTGGGCACGACCAGCACGCCCGTCGACGGGTCGTCACCAAGAGCCGACCGCACGGCCGCGATGCGCTCGTCGTCGAATCCCGAGGTGCCCACCACGACGTCCACGCCGTGCTCGATGCACCACGTGACGTTGTCGAGCGCGACGTGCGGCTGGGTGAAGTCCAGCGCGACCTCGGCCCCCGCCGCGGTGATCTGCTCGAGCGAGTCGCCGAGGTCGATCTCCGCCACCACCTCCAGCCCCTCGGCCGCGTTGATCGCGCGCACCGACTCCGAACCCATGCGCCCCTTGGCGCCCAGCACTGCCACCCGTGTCATGGCCACGATCGTACGAGACGGACCCCTTCCCCCGGACGGCGCTCCGTCCTACCCTCGACGGATCGGGGCGACAGGACGAGAGGCTGTGGCATGACCGATGACGTCCGACGGCTCGGCTGTCAGACCGACGACATGAAGATGATCCACCAGGTGTTCCGCCGTGAGTTCGGGCTCGCGCCGTCGATGGTGCGTCACGTCGCCCCCGGCGACACCGCACAGGCACGACGGGTGACGACCTACCTCGACGAGATCGTCACCGCTCTGCACCATCACCACCAGAACGAGGACCGGCTGCTCTGGGACACCATGGTCGACCGGGCACCCGCGTGCGCGTTGCACGTCGACCAGATGCGGCAGCAGCACGCTGCGGTGTCGACGCTGCTCGACGAGGTCGAGGGTCTCGGCCGAGCGTGGACGACCGGCGGTGCCGACGAGCGGTCCCGCGAGCGGCTGGCGGCGCTGCTCGACGACATCTCCGCGCGGCTCGACGACCACCTGGGCCAGGAGGAGACCGAGATCCTCCCGGTCGCGGCGACGTCCTTCACCCAGGCGGAGTGGGACCGGCTCCGCGAGGCCGGGATGGCGAGCATCCCGAGGAACCGCCTGCTGGTGCAGCTGGGCTACATCCTCGAGGACGCCGGCCCGGACGAGCGCAAGCAGATCCTCGCGGACGTCCCGGCGCCGGGGCGGGTGCTCTACCGGCTCGTCGGCCGCCGCAGGTACCAGCGGGAGATCCGCACCCTGCGACCCCCGGGCTGAGGCTCAGCGTGCGGCGCAGTCGACCAGCACCGCGACACCCGCCGCCACCTCCGCGTACGACGTCGAGAGCGGGGACAGGCCCAGCCGGATCAGGTCGGGCTCCCGGAAGTCCGGGACGACGCCGCGCTCGATCATCCCCGCTGCCACCTCGCGGGCCTCCGCATGCCGGACGGTGACGTGGCTCCCGCGCAGCCCGGGCTCGCGCGGTGTCACGATCTCCAGCCCCGCCGCGTCGAGCAGCTCGATCGCGTACGCCGTGAGCGCCTCGGACTTCGCACGGATCGCGTCCACGCCCGCCTCGGCGATCAGGCGCACACCCTCCTGGACCGCCAGGATGCCGCTGACCGACGGCGTGCCGCTGAGCATCCGCCGGATCGTCGGCGAGGTCTCGTAGGTGTCGGACATCGCGAACAGGTCGGCCGCGCTCCACCACCCGGCGATCGGCTGTCGCGCATCGGCCAGGTGCCGCGCCGCGACGTACGCGAAGGCCGGCGCTCCCGGGCCGGCGTTGACGTACTTGTAGGTGCAGCCGACCGCGAAGTCGACGGCGGCTGCGTCCAAGGCGATCGGGACGACGCCCGCCGAGTGGCACAGGTCCCACACCACGACCCCTCCGGCCGCGTGGACGGCATCGGTGAGGCCCGGCAGGTCCAGCAGCGTCCCGGACCGGTAGTCGACGTGGCTCAGCACCACGACCGCCGTCCGCTCCCCCAGCGCCGTCGCCAGGACGTCGGGCGTCACGTTCTCGACCAGGTCCGGCTCCAGCCACCGCACGGTCATGCCGCGGGCGGACGCGACCGACTCGACCAGGTAGCGATCGGTCGGGAAGTTGGTGACGTCGATGACGATCTCGTCGCGGCCCGGGCGGACACCGGCGGCCGCGTGCAGCAGCTTGTAGAGGTTGACCGAGGTCGAGTCGGCGATGACCGTCTGCCCGGACGCCGCGCCCAGCAGCGCCGCTCCCAGCTCGTCACCCACCGCGACGGGCAGGTCGACCCAGCTCTCGGACCAGCCACGGATGAGCCGGCCTCCCCACTCCTCCCGGACGAACGCAGCGAGGCGTTCCTGCGTCGCCTTCGGCAGCCGGCCCAACGAGTTGCCGTCGAGGTACGCGACCAGGTCGTCGTCGATCACGAACCGGTCACGGAAGGCGCTCAGGCGGTCGGCGCCATCGAGGTCAGCGGGGGAAACAGGCACCGGGCGATGCTCTCACGACCGGGGCCCGGGCGGGCGATGCTGCCCGGGCCCCCGTCGCGCACGAACGCTGACGAGTCACGTACGGCAAGCGACGAGTCACGTACGGAGGACCGAGTATCCGTGCGTGACTCGTCGGCCTCCGTACGCGACTCCTCGGCGTCCGTACGTGACTCGTGGGCGTCCGTGCGCGACTCGTCGGCGTCCGTGCGTGACTCGTGGGCGGGGGGTGGGGACGGCGAAGGGCCCCAGCCGCGTGATGCGGCTGGGGCCCTTCGGGACGTGCGGATCAGGCGTCGGCGTCAGCCGGCTCCTCGGCGGGGGCTGCGTCGCCCTCGCCCTTGTCCTCGATGACCGGGATCAGCGAGAGCTTGCCGCGGTCGCCGAGCTCGGCGATCTCGACCTGGATCTTCTGACCGACCGAGACGACGTCCTCGACGTTGTTGACGCGCTGGCCACCGTTGAGGTCACGGAGCTTGCTGATGTGCAGCAGGCCGTCGCGGCCCGGGGACAGCGAGACGAACGCACCGAAGTCGACCGTCTTGACGACGGTGCCGAGGTAGCGCTCGCCGACCTCGGGCATCGTCGGGTTGGCGATCGCGTTGATCGCGTCGCGCGCAGCCTCGGCAGCCTCGCCGTTCTCCGCACCGACGTAGACCGTGCCGTCGTCCTCGAGCGAGATGTTCGCGCCCGTGTCATCCTGGATCTGGTTGATGATCTTGCCCTTCGGGCCGATGACCTCACCGATCTTGTCCACGGGGATCTTGATCGTGATGATCCGCGGGGCGTAGGGGCTCATCTCGTCGGGCTCGTCGATGGCCTCGGCCATGACGTCGAGGATCGCGACGCGAGCGCCGTACGCCTGCTGCAGCGCACCGGCCAGCACGTCGGCGGGGATGCCGTCGAGCTTGGTGTCGAGCTGCAGCGCGGTGACGAACTCGCGCGTTCCGGCGACCTTGAAGTCCATGTCGCCGAACGCGTCCTCAGCACCGAGGATGTCGGTCAGCGTGACGAACTTCTGCTCGCCGTCGACCTCACCGGAGATGAGGCCCATCGCGATGCCGGCGACCGGCGCGCGCAGCGGGACACCCGCGTTGAGCAGACCCAGCGTCGAGGCGCAGACCGAGCCCATCGACGTCGAGCCGTTCGAGCTCAGCGCCTCCGAGACCTGACGGATCGCGTAGGGGAACTCCTCGCGCGTCGGCAGCACGGGCAGCAGCGCACGGCCCGCGAGGGCGCCGTGACCGATCTCGCGACGCTTCGGCGAACCGACCCGGCCGGTCTCACCGGTCGAGTAGGGCGGGAAGTTGTAGTTGTGCATGTAGCGGCGCGACGTCTCGGGCGAGAGCGTGTCGAGCTTCTGCTCCAGGCCGAGCATGTTCAGCGTCGTGATGCCCAGGATCTGGGTCTCGCCGCGCTGGAACAGTGCCGAGCCGTGGACGCGGGGCACGATGCCGACCTCGGCGCTGAGGGCACGGATGTCCTCGAGGCCACGGCCGTCGATGCGGACCTTGTCGCGCAGGACGCGCTCGCGGACGACGGTCTTGGTGACCGCGCGGATGGCCGCACCGATCTCCTTCTCGCGGCCCTCGAAGTCGGCGCCGAGCTTGTCGACGACGTCGGCCTTGATCTCGGACTCGCGCTCCTCGCGGTCGGCCTTGCTGACGATCGTCAGCGCCTGGGCGAGGTCGTCCTTGGCAGCGGCCTCGACCGCGGCGTAGACGTCGTCCTCGTAGTCGAGGAAGATCGGGAAGTCGCGGACCGGCTTGGCGGCGGTCGCGGCGAGCTCGGCCTGGGCCTCGCACAGCTGCTTGATGAACACCTTGGCGGCGTCGAGGCCACCGGCGACGATCTCCTCGGTCGGCGCCTGGACGCCGCTCTGGACGAGGTCCCACGTGGACTCGGTGGACTCGGCCTCGACCATCATGATCGCGACGTCGTCACCGGCGACACGGCCGGCGACGACCATGTCGAAGACCGCGTTCTCGAGCTGGCTGTGCGTCGGGAAGCCGACCCACTGGCCGTCGATCAGGGCGACGCGGGTGGCGCCGACCGGACCGCTGAACGGCAGGCCGGAGATCTGCGTCGACGCGGACGCCGCGTTGATCGCGAGCACGTCGTACGGGGTGTCGGGGTTGAGCGCCAGGACCGTGATGACGACCTGGACCTCGTTGCGCAGACCCTTCTTGAAGGTCGGGCGCAGCGGGCGGTCGATCAGGCGGCAGGTGAGGATCGCGTCCTCGCTGGGGCGGCCCTCACGACGGAAGAACGATCCCGGGATGCGACCGGCGGCGTACATCCGCTCCTCGACGTCGATCGTCAGGGGAAGAAGTCGAAGTGGTCCTTGGGGTGCTTGCCGGCCGTGGTGGCCGACAGGAGCATCGTGTCGTCGTCGAGGAACGCGGCGACCGAGCCGGCCGCCTGCTGGGCGAGGACGCCGGTCTCGAAGCGGATGGTGCGGGTGCCGAAGGCACCGTTGTCGATGACTGTCTCGACGGAGTGGAGTTCGGACATAGATGTCCCTTCCGCAGACGTGTGTCTGCCTGTAGGGACGAGAACCACTCGGGCGGTGAAACCATGCCGGTCTTCGATCGAGGCCCGCGGGAGGCTGCGAGGCGCTCCCGAGGGCCACTACCGAGGACCGAGCGCGTCGTGACCGGGGGGTTCTCGTCTGGTGTGTTGCGGTTATGCAGTTGTGGGGTGGTGCTGGCTGCCCCCTAAGGGGCGGGGCGGCCACCTCGTGTGAAGTGGCCGCCCCGGCGAGCTAGCGGCGCAGGCCGAGACGCTCGATCAGCGAACGGTAGCGCTCGATGTCGTTGTTCTGCAGGTAGTTCAGCAGGCGACGACGCTGGCCGACGAGGAGCAGCAGGCCACGACGGCTGTGGTGGTCGTGCTTGTGCTCCTGCAGGTGGCCGGTCAGGTGTGCGATACGAGCGGTCAGCAGCGCGATCTGGACCTCGGGGGATCCGGTGTCGCCGTCGCTGAGTGCGTACTGCTTGATGATGTCTTCCTTGGCGACGCCCGCAACTGTGGGCGCAGCAGTCTTCTTCGACACTTTTTCTCCTGGGGTTCCGTTGCACGGCGCGCCCGGGCACATCCACCGGGGCACTCTCTATCCGTGGCCGATCACACGGCAACGTCCAGACTATCAGCGCGGGACGTCCGGCCGGAAATCGATGACACCCCGACAGGTAATCTGCCACACCATGGTCCGCACACGCCCGCTCCTCGCCGTCCTCGCGCTCGTCGCCGCCACGGCCGCCTGCAGCTCGTCCGGCGGCTCCGCGCCGTCGGACCCCGGCGGTTCCACCGGCTCGGCCACCTCGGCGGCCAAGGGCCCCCGGTACGTCGCGCTCGGCGACTCGTACACCGCGGGTCCGCAGCTCAACCCGACGGACAGCTCCTCGGGTGCCTGCCTGCGCTCGACCAAGAACTACGCGCACCTCGTCGCCAAGGCGATCGACGCCGCCTCGTTCACCGATGCGAGCTGCTCGGGCGCCACGACGGACAACGTGCTCGAGGCCGCACCCACCTTGAGCGGTGGCGACCCGGTGCCGGCCCAGATCGACGCGGTGAAGAAGGACACGCAGCTCGTCACGGTCGGCATCGGCGGCAACGACTCCGCCCTGTTCTCGAGCCTCTCCGCGGCGTGCACCCGGCCCGGCACCGCGTGCGAGGACTACCTCGACGACAAGGTGCCCGGCATCCTGCGCAGCACCGGCAAGCGGATCACCACGGTCCTGGAGGCCGTGAAGGACCGGGCACCCGACGCACGGGTCGTCCTCGTCGGCTACCTCGGCGTGACCCCCGAGGACCGCGGCTGCGACGCGCTGGGCGGGGACGCGCTCGACACGGCGGGCGTCTCGGCCGGCGAGCGGAGCATCGACAGCACGATGGCGGCCGCCGCGAAGGCCGCGGGAGCGACCTACGTGTCGATGAACGCCGCCTCGAAGGGCCACGACGCCTGCGCGGGCGACGACGCCTGGACCAACGGCCTCTCCCCCGCCCTCGGCGACGGCGCGGTGCTCCACCCGCGGGGCACCGGCATGGCGGCAGTCGCCTCCGCGGTCGAGAAGGTCGTCGCCGCGTCCTGACCGCGGGTCAGAGGCCGAGCACGGCGCGTGTGTGGACGACGTCGTCGTCCATCTGCGCGATCAGCGGCTCGATGCCGTCGTACCGGACCATGCCGCGCAGGCGCTCCACGAGCTCCACGCGGATCTCCTCGCCGTACAGCTCCAGGTCGGTGCGGTCCAGGACGTACGACTCCACCCGCCGCTCCACGCCGTCGAACGTCGGGTTGGTGCCGACCGAGATCGCCGCGGGCAGCCGGTTGCCGTGGGCGCGCACGACCCAGCCGGCGTACACGCCGTCCGGCGGCACCGCGTACGCCTCGTCGACGGGGACGTTGGCGGTCGGGAAGCCGAGCTCGCGGCCACGCTGGTCGCCCTTGCGGACCACGCCGGAGATCTCGTGCGGACGCCCCAGGACCTCGGCCGCCTCGGGCAACCGGCCCTCGGCGACGTAGCGGCGCACGAGGGTGGACGAGAACGGCTCGGTCCCGCCGTCGAGGCCCAGGCCGTCGACCGCGAAGCCGGCACGCGCGCCGGCCTCCCGCAGGAACGTCGTGTCGCCGCTCGCGCGGTGGCCGAAGCGGAAGTTGTCGCCGACGGCCACGAGCGTGGTGCGCAGCTGGTCGAGCAGCACCCGGTCGACGAACTCCTGCGGCGTCCAGCCCGCCATCTCGCGGGTGAAGTCGAGGATGCGGACCTCGTCGACGCCGGCGGCGTGCAGGAGCTCGACCCGGCGGCGCATCGTCGTCAGCCGCTTGGGCGCACGCTCGGGCGCGACGACCGCGAGCGGGTGCGGCTCAAAGGTGATCGCGATGACGGGCAGGCCGTCGGCCAGCTCTCGCGTACGGGCGATGACGTGCTGGTGCCCGCGGTGCACACCGTCGAAGTTGCCCACGGTCACAGCGGCCGGCTCGGCCCGCGGCGCGGTCGAAGCCCCCGGGAAGTCTCGCCAGATCGTCACGAGGAAACTGTGCCACACGCCGCGCTCGTGGCCGCGGCGAGCCGAACCTAAGAACACTCTCACCGTCACCTCATCGACCCGGTCCCCCGCATCGGGCAGGGTTGACCCATGAACGTGACCCGGCGACTGCCCGCAGTGCTCCTGTCGGTCGTCGCGGTCGCCCTGCTGGTGGTCATCGGCATCCGCGTGTCGGCCGGCGCCGACCCGGCCCCGCAGGACACCTCCCCGCTCGAGATCGCCCCCACCACCTCCGCGCCGCCGACGCCCAGCCCGTCACCCACGCGGACCACGCCGTCGCCGCGCGAGACCGATGACGACGATGACGACGACTACGACAAGTCGTACCCGAAGCCGCGGGACTACGACGACGATGACGACGACGACCACCGAGGCCGCGACCACGCCGAAGACGACTGAGCCTCGATGACTCGTCCCACCTGGTCGCGCCTGACGGTACGGCAGCGTCTCACCGCGACGATCGCCCTGTTGACGTCCGTCGCCCTGCTGGCGGTGGGCGGCACCCTCTACGTGCTGGAGGCGCGCCGCATCGACCGCAGCGTCGACTCCACGATCAGCCAGGAGATCGGCGAGTTCCGCACCCTGCGAGCTCAGGACGACCCGGCCACCGGCAAGCCGTTCACCACCGCGGAGCGCCTCCTCGAGGTGTTCCTGGAGCGGAACCTCCCCGACCCCGACGAGCAGCTCTTCGCGTTCCCGGCCGACGGACGCCCCAGCTACCAGGGCGAGTACGACGCCCGGCTGCAGCGGTCGACGCAGTTCCCGGCGCTGGTCGAGCGGCTCAGCACGACCGGCGGCGCCGAGACGCTGACCATCGACGGCCACGAGTACCGGGTCGCCGTGCAGCCGATCGCGGTCGGCTCGTCCACCTCGTCGTTCGTGGTCGTCCACGACGTGGCGGCCAGCCGCGCCCCGCTCCGCGACCTGATCGTCACGTACGTGCTGCTGGCCGCGTTGTCGGTCATCGTCGTCGCAGGCGTCGCGTCGTGGAGCGCCGGACGGCTGCTGAGCCCCGTGCGGCGGCTACGGGAGACGGCGCAGGGCATCACCGACGGGGACCTGGGCGGACGGATCGAGGTGACGGGCCACGACGACCTGTCGGACCTGCAGCGGACGTTCAACGCGATGCTCGACCGGCTCGAGGCGGCGTTCGCGGCCCAGCGTCAGCTGCTCGACGACGCGGGGCACGAGCTGCGCACGCCGCTGACCGTCCTGCGCGGGCACCTCGAGGTGCTGGACGTCGACGACCCCGAGGACGTCGCCGCGACACGGGCGCTGCTACTGGACGAGATCGACCGCATGTCGCGCCTGGTCGACGACCTGCTCATGCTGGCCAAGGCACGACGCCCCGACTTCGTCCGGCCGCGGCCAGTCGACGTCGAGTCGCTGACCCTCGGCGCGCTCGAGCGGGCGCGGGCGCTGGCCGACCGCAGGTGGGTGCTCGACGCGGTCGCGCGGACGACCGCCCCGGTCGACGGCCAGCGCATCACCCAGGCGTTGCTGCAGCTGTCGGAGAACGCGGCCCGGCACACCGAGGTCGGCGACGAGATCGGCATCGGGTCACGGACCCACGAGGGCCGGCTCGAGCTGTGGGTCCGGGACTCCGGCCCGGGTGTGGACCCGGCCATCGCCCCCGCGATCTTCCAGCGCTTCGCCCAGGGAGAGGATGCTCGCGAGGGCTTCGGCCTCGGCCTCTCGATCGTGAGCGCGATCGCGGAGGCGCACGGCGGTGACGTCGTGCTGGACGACACGGACACGGGCGCCACGTTCCGCGTCCGACTGCCCATGGAAGGTGCGACATGTCCCGGATCCTGATCGTGGAGGACGAGGACCGGATCTCCTCGTTCCTGGCCAAGGGGCTCAAGGCGGAGGGCTTCACGCCCACGGTGGTGACCGACGGCGTCACGGGACTGGACTACGCCCTCACCGGCGAGTTCGACCTGATGGTGCTGGACATCGGCCTGCCCGGGTTGGACGGCTTCCGCATCCTGGAGCGGGTCAGCGCGGACCGCCCGACGCTGCCGGTGATCGTCCTGACGGCGCGGGACTCGGTCACCGACACGGTCGCCGCGCTCGAGGGCGGCGCCGCCGACTACATGTCCAAGCCCTTCAAGTTCGGCGAGCTGCTCGCCCGGGTGCGCCTGCGCCTGCGCTCCCCCGGCGACGCCGCGCCGCAGGAGGACCTCTCGGTCGGTCCGGTCCGGATCGACCTGAGACGCCGCCGGGCGTACGTCGGTGAGCGGGAGGTCGAGCTGTCCGCGCGAGAGCTCACCCTCGCTGAGGTGCTGATCCGCAATCGCGGGCTCGTCCTGTCGCGCGAGCAGCTGCTGTCGCAGGTCTGGGGCTACGACTTCGACCCGGGCTCGAACGTGGTGGACGTCTACATCGGCTACCTGCGCAAGAAGCTGGGTGCCCGCCTGATCACCACGGTGCGCGGCCTCGGCTACCGCGTCGACTGACGGGGACGCCGAGGGCGCGCGATGCGGTCGTCCGGTCAGAGCCTCACCTTGAAGCCCGACAGCCGGGCCTGCGGGAGGCGGGCCAGGAGGGGCTCCAGCGCCTCGGCCACCGCGGCCGGCCCGGGACGGTCGGCGGCGTCCGGGGCGAGGCAGGACACGATGAGATCGCCGAGCACTGTCGGGACGACGTGCGGCAGGTCGAACGGGGTCTGGTCCAGCTGGGCCCACCGGGGCTCGCGGTCGTACGCCCGGTAGCCCGCCGCCGCGCGGAACATCGTGGCGCCGAACGCCCACATGTCGCTCGCGTGGCCGACCGTCCCGAGGACTCCGGGCCGGCACTGCTCCGGGGCCATGTACTCGTCGCTGCCGACCGGGTCGGTGAGCCCGGCGGCCTCCTGGGCGTCCATCGCCACGCTGAAGTCGATGAGCTTGGCCGGGGCACCCATGATGACGTTGCTCGGCTTGAGGTCGAGGTGGCAGACGTCCTGCTGGCGCAGGTAGTGCAGCGCCGAGCACAGCTCGAGCCCCAGCGGCAGCAGCTGGTGCAGCGGCAGGTAGCCGTGGGTCGAGATGAGGGACGACAGGGTCGGGCCGTCCACGTTCTCGAGCACGAGGTACGGCCGGGGCCCCTCGTCGTCGTACGAGAACAGTCGTGCGATGCCCGGGTGGCTGACCCGGGACAGCATCTCGACCTCACGGACCAGCGCGGCCCGTGACGACCCGGCGTCGACGTGGCCCGGCCGGACGACCTTCGCGACGACCGGCGCGTACAGCCGCTCGTCGAAGGCCAGCCACGCCTCGTACACGTCGCCGCCGCCGACGGGCCTGACGGCCGTGAGGCCGGGGGCGATCTGGTCGCCCCCGGCCAGGCCCCACGTGTCCGACATCAGCTGTGACGGCCGCTGGTGCGGGTGGTGTTCTTGGTCGGCGAGGTGTTGACGGTCTTCGCCGTGTTGCGGGTCGGCGTGCTGTGCTTCGTGTTCTTCGACGCCGTCGTGTTCCCCGTGTTCTTGGTGTTCTTCGTGTTCCGGGTGTTCTTGGTCGGTGAGGTGTTGACGGTGTGGCTGGTCGGCGAGTCGGACGCCCGGTTCACGCGGTCGTCGCCGCCGTGGTCGTCCGGGTCGTCGTCCAGCTGGGTCGACTGGATCCACGAGCTCGACGTGTCCTCGCGCTTCACGACGACGTCCTTGGTGCTGCTTCCTCCGCCTGGCTCGGCGTGGGCGGCCGCCACCGCGAAGCCGGCAGTCCCGAAGGCGACCGTGCCGGCCAGGGCCACGATGCCGGTGCGTACGAGCTTGTCCATGATCTCTCCTCGGTCAGGTTTGCTGATGAGTCGAGACTCGCGGCCGCACGTGAGTCAGGGGTGAGCCGCGCGTGAGAGGGTTCTCACCCGCCGGCCGGGGCCACGCCGACGGTCAGAGCAGGGGCGCGAGCGGGCGCAGGATGGCCTCGTAGACCCGGGCCAGGAGCGGCCGGGACATCCACTGCTCGAGGGTCAGCTGCTCGCACTTCTCGCAGTCGTCGGCGAACACCTGCTGCATGCCACGGGCCAGGCCGCGGTCGAGGATCTCGAGGTTGATCTCGTAGTTGCCGAGGAGGCTCAGCCGGTCGATGTTCGCGGTGCCGATCGTGGTCCACTCGCCGTCGATCGTGGCGGTCTTGGCGTGCACCATGTGGTCGCGGTACCGGTGGATCTCGACTCCCGCCCGCAGCAGGCGCCCGTAGAAGCCGCGGGACAGCCAGTCGGTCACCACGTGGTTCGACACGCGCGGGACGATGATCCGCACCCGCACGCCGCGCCGACGCGCGTCCAGCAGCGCGGCCAGGATGTCGCGGTCGGGGATGAAGTACGCCGCGGTGATGTCGATGGTCAGGTGCGCCCGGTCGATCGCCTCGAGGTACATCCCACGGATGGGATACATCAGCTGGCGGGGCACGTTGCGGTGCGCCCGGATCTCCGGGCGCCACCCGGTCGGCGGGATCTGCTCGATCATCGGGGTGTTGCGCCGCGGGTGCGTGTTCCAGAAGTCCACGAACGCGTTGTCGAGGTCCCACACCGCGGGCCCGTCGATCCGCAGGTGCGTGTCGCGCCACTCGGTCGCGTACGCCGAGCCGATGTTGTAGCCGCCCACGTACGCGACCTTGTCGTCGACCACCAGGATCTTGCGGTGGTCACGACCGACGTGGCGGGGACTGAGGAGCTTCCACGACGACACGACCGGGTACACCAGCACGTTGACCACCGGCGGGAACGTCAGGAAGCTGCGCTTGACCACGAGGTTGGCGAACTGGTCGTAGATCACGTAGACGTCCACGCCCCGGTGGGCCGCGTCGATCAAGGCCTGCTTGAACCGGCGACCGGTCTCGTCGCCCTTGATGATGTACGTCTCGAGCAGGATCCGCCGTTCGGCACCCGCGATCGCGGCCAGCATGTCGTCGAACAGCGCGTCGCCGTAGGTGTACGTCGTGGCGACGCTGCCGTCGCCGATCGGGTGCGACACCGGCACGGCCGGAGGCAGATCGGGCACCCTGCGGCCGCGCATGAGGCGACGGACGCGGTCGGCACCCATCAGGGTCGCGACCGCCGTGACCTGCGCCACGAGGGTCGCCAGCAGTCCCTGCCGGACCAGACGACGGGTGCTCCGGCTCAGGCTCATGCGAGGACCTTACCGATCAGACGAACACGGCCACAGGCTTGGCCACGCCACCACGCTGCTCGTAGAGCGCAAGGAACTCCCCCGCCGGGTCGAACACGGCGACCGGTCCGGGCGCTCCGAGCTGGATCCCGGTGAGCGCGCGGCCGAACCGCACGTCAGCGGCCTCGCGCTCGGCCAGGTCGTACGAGGCGAAGCTGGCACGGGCCACGTCGTCGAGCCCGACCACGATCAGCTCGGACTCCAGCTGCTCCAGCGTGCGGGCGATCGACAGGCCGAAGCTCCCGACGCGGGTGCGGCGCAGCATCGTCAGGTGACCGCCGACGCCGAGGTCGGCACCGAGGTCACGCGCGAGGGCTCGGATGTACGTCCCGCTGGAGCAGACGACACGGACGTCGACGTCCACGACGTCGCCCTCGTGGCGCACCTCGTCGACCTCGAACGTCGAGACCTCCACGGGCCGGGCCTTGAGCTCGACCTCCTCGCCGGAGCGGACCTTGGCGTACGAGCGCACGCCGTCGACCTTGATCGCGGACACCGACGACGGCACCTGCATGATGCGACCGGTGTAGGCGGGCAGGATCGCCCGCACCGCGGCCTCGTCCACGTGTGCCGCGGACGTCGAGGAGGTGACCTCGCCCTCCGCGTCGTCGGTGACGGTCGACTGGCCGAGCCGGATCGTGCCGACGTACTCCTTGTCGGCCATCGTCAGGTGGCCGAGCAGGCGCGTGGCGCGGTTGATGCCGAGCACCAGCACGCCGGTCGCCATCGGGTCCAGCGTGCCGGCGTGGCCGACCTTCTTCGTCCCGGCCAGCCGGCGCATGCGCCCGACGACGTCGTGGGACGTCCAGCCTGCGGGCTTGTCGACGATGACGAGCCCCGACTGCTGGTCCGTCACGCGTCGTCGTCCTCGTCCTCATCGGCCACGGGCTTCTTGTACGGGTCGGCGTCGCCGGCGTACTGGGCGCCGGCGGAGCGCGACGCGACCTCCTCGTCGGAGGCCTTGACCTTGGCCAGCAGGTCCTCGATCTCCTTGGCCGTCTCGGGGACGGCGTCGAGGTAGAACGTGATCGAGGGGGTGATGCGGGTGCCGAGCTGCTTGCCGACCTCGGAGCGGATGAGGCCCGTGGCGCTCTTGAGCGCCGCGGCGGTGTCGGCGCGCTGCGCCTCGTCGCCCATGACGGTGTAGAACACCGATGCCTGCTGACCGTCACCGGTCATGCGGACGTCCGTGATCGTGACGAAGCCCAGTCGCGGGTCCTTGACCCGGCGCTCGAGCATCTGCGCCACGACGACCTTGATGCGGTCGCCGACCTTCGCGTTACGCGGTCCCGCCATGTTCCATCTCCCAAATCAGTGGGACGTCATCCCGTACGGGCCCCGGAGGGCTCGCACGGGATGACGTCCCGGGTGGTGACTGTTACGCGCGAGGCTTCTCGCGCATCTCGAACGTCTCGATGACGTCGCCGACCTTGATGTCGTTGAAGCCCCTGAGCACGAGACCGCACTCGAAGCCTTCGCGGACCTCGGACACATCGTCCTTCTCGCGCCGCAGGCTCGAGAAGTCCAGGTTGTCCGCGACGACCGAGCCGTCGCGCAGCAGGCGTGCCTTGGAGTTGCGTCGGATCGTGCCGCTGGTGACCATGCAACCGGCGATGTTGCCGATCTTGCTGGAGCGGAAGATGTCGCGGATCTCGGCGGTACCGAGCTGCGCCTCCTCGAACTCCGGCTTGAGCAGGCCCTTCAGCGACGCCTCGATCTCCTCGATCGCGTTGTAGATGATCGAGTAGTACTTGATCTCGACACCCTCGCGGTCGGCCAGCTCCGTCGCCTTGCCCTGGGGCCGGACGTTGAAGCCGATGATCACGGCGTTGGACGCCGCGGCCAGCATGACGTTGGTCTCGGTGATCGCACCGACACCGCGGTCGATGACCCGCAGCGCGACCTCGTCGCCGACGTCGATCTTGGCCAGTGCGTCCTCGAGCGCCTCGACCGAGCCCGAACCGTCACCCTTGAGGATGAGGAGCAGCTCGTCGGTCTCGCCCTTCTCCATCGAGGACATGAAGTCCTCGAGGGTCCGGCGACCCGTGCGCTGCGCCAGGAGGGCGTTGCGCTCGCGCGCCTCGCGCTTCTCGGCGATCTGGCGGGCCAGACGGTCATCGGCGACGACCATGAAGTTGTCGCCCGCACCGGGGACGGCCGTCAGGCCGAGCACAAGTGCCGGACGCGACGGGGTCGCCTCCTCGATGTTGTTGCCGTACTCGTCGAGCATGGCGCGCACACGACCGAACGCCGGACCGGCGACGATCGAGTCGCCCACCTTGAGCGTTCCTCGGTGGACCAGCACCGTCGCGACCGGGCCGCGGCCACGGTCGAGGTGAGCCTCGATGACGAGACCCTCGGCGTTCTGGTGCGGGTTGGCACGCAGGTCCAGCGATGCGTCGGCCGTCAGGATGACTGCCTCGAGCAGCGCGTCCAGACCGGTGCCCGCCTTGGCCGAGACGTCGACGAACATCGTGTCTCCGCCGTACTCCTCGGGCACGAGTCCGTACTCGGTGAGCTGGCCACGAACCTTGGTCGGGTCCGCGTCGGGCTTGTCGATCTTGTTGACCGCGACGACGATCGGGACGCCGGCGGCCTTGGCGTGGTTGAGCGCCTCGACCGTCTGCGGCATGACGCCGTCGTCCGCCGCGACCACGAGGATCGCGATGTCGGTCGCCTGGGCACCACGGGCACGCATGGCGGTGAACGCCTCGTGACCGGGGGTGTCGATCAGGGTGATGCGACGCTCGGTGCCGTCGACGTCGGTCGCGACCTGGTAGGCACCGATGGTCTGCGTGATGCCACCGGCCTCCTTGTCCACGACGTTGCTGCTGCGCAGCGCGTCGAGGAGCTTGGTCTTGCCGTGGTCGACGTGACCCATGACGGTGACGACCGGCGGACGCGGTGCGAGATCTTCCTCGGCACCCTCGTCCTCGCCGAACTCGATGTCGAACGACTCGAGCAGCTCGCGGTCCTCATCCTCGGGCGAGATGACCTCGACGTTGTAGTTGAGCTCCTCACCGAGGAGCAGCAACGTCTCGTCGTTGGCCGACTGCGTCGCCGTGACGATCTCGCCCAGGTGGAACAGCACCTCGACGAGCGATGCCGAGTCCGCGCCGATCTTGTCGGCGAAGTCCGCCAGGGACGAGCCACGGGTGAGACGCACGGTCTCGCCGTTGCCCTTGCGGACGCGGACGCCGCCGATGGCGGGCGCCTGCATCTGGTCGAATTCCTGACGCTTCGCGCGCTTGCTCTTGCGTCCACGACGGACGGGACCACCGGCGCGACCGAACGCGCCCTGGGTGCCGCCACGGGTGTTGCGACCCGCAGGACCGCCCGTACGGGGCGGGCCGCTGAAGCCGCCGCCACCGGGACGACCCGGAGCGCCGCCGCCACCGGGACGACCGGCGAAGCCGCCGCCACCGCCGCCGGGTCCACCGCGACCGGGAGCCCCACCGGGGCCACCACGGCCCGGAGCGCCGGGGCGTCCGGGTGCGCCACGACCGGCCGACGGGCCCGGGAGGCCCGACTGGCGCGGCATCATGGCC
Source organism: Aeromicrobium chenweiae (assembly GCF_003065605.1). Lineage (GTDB taxonomy): Bacteria > Actinomycetota > Actinomycetes > Propionibacteriales > Nocardioidaceae > Aeromicrobium > Aeromicrobium chenweiae. Next base: position 2,362,523 of record NZ_CP026952.1, read on the forward strand.
GGGTTGGGGCGAGGCATGCCGCCGGGGGTCGGCGCTGCGCCGGAGCCGCTGCCACCCTCACGGGCGGCGGGCGGACGCGGCGTGTTGCGCTGCATGCCCTGCGTCGACGAGAACGGGTTGTTGCCGGGGCGAGCGCCACCGGCGGACGGACGCGGACCGGGCGTGGGGCCCGGGGTGCGTGTGGGTGCCTCGGGCGCCGGGGTGGCAGCAGCCGCGGGAGCAGCCGGAGCCGCAGGTGCGGCCGGTGCCTTCTTCGCGACAGGTGCCGGCTCGGGGGCCTTGCGCGGTCCGGGGACCGGGCCGGGCGTCCGTGCCGGTGCTGCGGGTGCGGCCGGACCGGGGGTCGGCGCGGCCGGAGCGGCAGGTGCCGCAGGCGCAGCGGCCTGGGTCGGTGCAGCCGCAGGGGCGGCTTCGGCCTGGGCCGGAGCCTTGCGACCGGACTTCTTGGCGCCCTGCGCACGCAGGGCCTCGCCGTGCTCCTCGTTGAGGCGCCGGACGACAGGTGCTTCTACGGTCGAGGAGGCCGACTTCACGTACTCACCCATGTCTTTCAGGGTGTTGAGGACGACCTTGCTCTCGACGCCGAACTCTTTGGCGAGCTCGTGGACTCTTACAGCCACTTTTCTCCTTCAGGGGGGTCCGACCCCGAAGGAGGATCAGACCACTAGTTGACGAACGTGCTCATTGCGCAGTACTCATCGCGCAGTACTCATCGGCTGGTGCCGATCTGTGTGGTCATGAGCGGGCTCCGATTTCGTGTCATGGGAACGTCGCGGGTGCGACGACCCGGGTGGTCGAGCTGGTTTTCATCTTTCCTCGACGACGGCCGTCAGTGCGCTCAGGTCCAGGGGGCCTTCTACTCGAAGGGCCCGGCCGAACGCCTTGCGGCGTGTCGCGAGCTCCAGGCACCGGGTCGTGGGGTGCAGGTGCGCCCCTCTCCCCGGCAACGTCCCGCGCAGATCCGGTGTCACGACGACTGTCGTGGACTCCTGAGCTGCGACGATCCGCACCAGAGCGGCCTTGTCCGCACGTTGCCTGCAACCGATGCACGTCCGGACGACCTTCACCAGTCTACCCGTTTCGTGAAGCGCTCGCGCCATCGGTCACGAGCCCGACTGCGAGGGCACCTCGGTGTCCGAGCGGATGTCGATGCGCCAGCCGGTGAGCTTCGCGGCAAGACGGGCGTTCTGGCCCTCCTTGCCGATCGCGAGCGACAGCTGGAAGTCGGGGACGACCACGCGGGCCGAGCGTGTCGCGCCGTCCACGATCGTGACGCTCTTGACCTGCGACGGGGACAGCGCGTGCGCGATGAAGTCGGCCGGGTCGTCGCTGTAGTCGACGATGTCGATCTTCTCGCCGTGCAGCTCGTGCATCACGTTGCGGACGCGCGAGCCCATCGGGCCGATGCAGGCGCCCTTCGCGTTGATGCCGGGCGCGGTGGCACGGACCGCGATCTTGGTGCGGTGACCCGCCTCGCGGGCGATCGCGACGATCTCGACCGAGCCGTCGGCGATCTCGGGCGCCTCGAGGGCGAACAGCAGCTTGACCAGGTTGGGGTGCGTGCGCGAGACCTTGACCCGCGGGCCGCGCAGGCCCTTCTCGACGTCGTAGACGTACGCCTTGAGCCGTTCGCCGTGCGCGTACTTCTCCTCGGGGACCCGCTCGGTGCTGGTGAGGATCGCCTCGACGCGACCGAGGTCGAGCATCACGTCGTTCGGGTTGCGGCCCTGCTGGATGACACCGGAGACGATGTCGCCGACTTTGCCGGCGAACTCACCGAACTTCGACTCGTCCTCGGCGTCGCGGATGCGCTGCATGATGAGCTGGCGGGCGATCGTGGCGGCGAAGCGGCCGAAGTCCGCCGGGGTGTCGTCGAACTCGGCGGAGAACTTGGTCTCCGGACGCACGGGCTCCTGGCCCTCCTCGGGCTCGGGCGCCGGCGGCGTCTCGAGCCGCTCCTTGGCCCAGACGGTCACGTGTCCGTTCTTGCGGTCGAGCTCGACCCGGGCGTGCGGGTGGGCGGCGCCGGTCTTCTGGTACGCCGAGAGCAGGGCAGTCTCGATCGCCTCGCAGATCGCCTCGAAAGGGATCTCCTTCTCGCGCTCGAGAGCGCGGAGCGCGGCCATGTCGATGTCCATCAGGCGTCCTTCGGGTTGAGCTCGATCTGCACGAGCGCTGAGGTGATCTGGTCGTAGGGGTACCGCGTGGTCGTCCTGCCGACGATCTCCACGCCGTCGTCGTCGGACGCACCGATGCGTCCGTCGACCGAGGAGTCGTCCGCGAGCCGCAGGCGGACCAGGCGCCCCTCGTTGCGACGCCAGTGGCGTGGCAGCGTGAGCGGGCGGTCGACGCCGCGGGACGTCACCTCGAGCGTGTAGGGCTCCTGCCCCATCACGTCACTGGCGTCGAGGACCTCCGAGAGGGCGCGGGTCGCGTCGGTGATGTGGTCGATGCCCACACCGCCGTCCCGGTCCACCGCGATGCGGAGGACGCGCTTCCTGCCGGCCGGCGTCAGCTCCACTGCCTCGAGATCGAGGCCGAGCGACGACACGGTGGTCTCGACGAGGGTCTCCAGACTGTCCGTCATGGATCGTCCTCCGTCTTCTGTTGTGGGCACCGTGTGCAGTGTCAGCACCACCTTACCGAACCGCGGCGGGTGCTCCCGCCATCCGACGACGGGCACGTCCTGCGGAGCCCGGCGCGGGGCGGACGTTAACCTGCCATGGTGATCAGCCGACGCGTCCTTCTGGGGACGGGAGCCGCCGTCGCGGCCGGAGCGGCCGCCGTGGGTGTCGCGCATGTCACGCACGTGCTGGACGACGCGGCCGAGCTCGTCGGGCTGGATCCCAAGCCCGAGCCGGACCCCGAGGACGACCGGCTGGTGCGCCGCGCCGCGACCGAGGCGGCGTCGCTGCTGGCGACCGTGGAGGCAGCAGCGGCCGCCCACGGCTCGCTCCCGCTGCAGCCCCTCGAGGCGCTCGTGCGCGAGCAGCTGGCCGCGGTCGGCGGCGGGTCGGGGGACGCCACCGACGTCCGGACGCCCCGCACCCCGGCCGAGGCCGCCGACCAGCTCGCGCGGGCCTTCCGCGCCGCGTCGAGGGCGCGGGCAGCCGACGCGCTGCGATCGTTCTCCCCCGACCTCACCCGCGTGCTGGCCTCGATGTCCGCCGGCCTCGCGCAGGGCGCCCGGCAGGTCGGCGAGCTGCGATGACCCCCACCGAGGCCTTGCAGGCCTGGCTCGCGCTCGAGCACGAGGCGGTGTGGCTGTACCCGGTCGTCGGTGCGCGCTTCGCCGGTCTGCGTCCCCGTGCCTCCACCGCGTTCCGGACGCACCGGGACACCCGCGACGCGCTGGAGCGCCGCATCCGCGCGGCGGGCGAGGACCCGGTGGCGAACCGTCTGACGTATGACGTGGGGCCTCTCGACACCGAGAAGCGCGCACTGCGGGCCGCCCGCCGCCTCGAGGCGCAGATCAGCGCAGTCTGCCTGACGCTGGCCGGCGCCGCCGAGGGCGACCTGCGGGCGTACGCGGTCCGGAACCTCAACCGGGCGGCGCTGGCCGAGCTGACCTGGGGCGCGAGGCCCCAGGCCTTCCCCGGTCTCCCCTAGCCCAGAAGTGCGGGGTCCTGCACGTTCTCGGCTCGCGCCCTCGGTGCAGAAGCCCGCAAATCTGGGTGGGGCTCAGCCGCGCAGGTGGGCGACCAGGTCGGCCAGCGCGACGTCGGTGCGCTCCCCCGTCGCCCGGTCCTTGACCTCGACGACCCCGTCCACGAAGCCCTTGCCGACGACCACGATCACCGGGACGCCGATCAGCTCGGCGTCCTTGAACTTGACGCCCGGCGAGACCTTGCCGAGCCGGTCGTCGAACAGCACGTCGAAGCCCTCGCCGGTCAGGTCGGCGTAGACCTGCTCGGCACCGGCGACGACGGTCTCGTCCTTGCCTGCCACGATCAGGTGCACGTCGAAGGGCGCGAGCTCCTTGGGCCAGATCAGGCCGGCGTCGTCGTGCGCGTACTCCGCGACCGCCGCGACCGCGCGCGAGACACCCACGCCGTACGAGCCCATCGTGACCGTGACGAGCTTGCCGTTCTCGTCGAGGACCTTGAGGTCGAGCACCTCGGCGTACTTGCGGCCGAGCTGGAAGATGTGGCCCATCTCGATGCCGCGCGCGAGCTCCAGCGGGCCGGAGCCGTCGGGGGCAGGATCGCCGGCGCGCACCTCGGCGGCCTCGATCGTGCCATCGGACGTGAAGTCACGTCCGGCCACGAGATCGATGACGTGCGAGCCCGCGACGTTGGCGCCGGTGACCCAGCGGGTGCCCTCGACGACGCGGGGATCGGTCAGGTAGCGGATGCCGGTGTCGCTCTCGGTGCCGAGCGCCTCGGGGCCGATGTAGCCCTTGACCAGGCCGGGGTGCGCGGCGAACTCCGCGTCGCCGAACGGCTCGACCTCGGCCGGCGACACCTGCGCCTCGAGGCGCTTCGCGTCGACCTCGCGGTCACCGGGCAGCCCGATGGCCAGCGGCTCGCGCGCGCCGTCGGGGTGACGCAGCATCACCAGGACGTTCTTGAGCGTGTCGGCGGCCTCCCACGGGCGGTCCTCCCGCGGGAACGCCTCGTTGAGGTGGTCGACGAGCGACGCGATCGTCGGGGTGTCCGGCGTCTGCTCGGCGTGCGCCGCGGGTGCGTCGTCGTACGGCAGCGGGTCCGGCGCGACCGTCGTGACGGCCTCGACGTTGGCCGCGTAGCCGCCCGGCGAGCGGACGAACGTGTCCTCGCCGGTCGGCGACACCGCGAGGAACTCCTCGCTGGCCGAGCCGCCCATCGCGCCGGAGTCGGCGTGGACGATCGCGTACTCGAAGCCGAGCCGGTCGAAGATGCGGACGTACGCCGCGCGGTGCGCCTGGTACGACGCCTCGAGCCCGGCGTCGTCGATGTCGAACGAGTACGAGTCCTTCATGATGAACTCGCGGCCGCGCAGGATGCCCGCGCGCGGACGCGCCTCGTCGCGGTACTTGGTCTGGATCTGGTAGATGCTCAGCGGCAGGTCCTTGTACGAGGAGTACAGGTCCTTGACCAGGAGCGTGAACATCTCCTCGTGCGTCGGGCCGAGGAGCATGTCGTTGCCCTTGCGGTCCTTGAGGCGGAACAGGTTGGGGCCGTACTCGGTCCAGCGGTTGCTCGCCTCGTACGGCTCACGGGGCAGCAGCGACGGGAAGCGCACCTCCTGGGCGCCGATCGCGTCCATCTCCTCGCGGACGATGCGCTCGACCTTCGCCAGCACCTTCAGCCCCAGCGGGAGCCAGGAGTAGATGCCCGGGGCGACGCGCCGGATGTAGCCGGCCCGCACCAGGAGCTTGTGGCTCGGGACCTCCGCATCCGCAGGATCGTCACGGAGTGTTCGCAGGAAGAGCCGGGACATACGCATGTCCCGAGCCTATCGTTCTAGGACCTGGCGGCCTTCAGCGCGATGCGGATCATGGGGGCCTGCAGCGGCAGCCGCAGGACGGTCCCGAGCTTGAGGTACGCCGGAGCCTTCCGGCTGCGCAGCACGTCCAGGGTCATCTGGACGTTCGCCGGGAAGACGGCCGCGAGCAGGCCCACCGCGCCGAGCCCGCCGACGCGGCGCGTGCCGGGGTGCAGCATCATCGCGCCGAGGACGATCTCCGCCGCCCCGGAGGCGAGCACGAGCTCCTTCTTGCGCGGCAGCGGCTTGGGCACGATCCTCTCGAACGGCCGCGGCCTGACGAAGTGCAGGACCCCGATGCCGACGAACGCGCCGGCCATGACCGAGATGTCGCGACTCATGCGCGAAGCGTACCCACGGCACGGGTCGCGGTCCGGCGACTCCCCCGCCGACGGCGGCTAGAGCAGGATCGAGGCGAAGGTCGTGGTCTGCTGGAACCCCGCCCGCTCGTACGCCCGCCGGGCCGCGGTGTTGTGGTCGTTGACGTACAGCGTGACCACCGGGGCGATGGTCCGGCGCACCTGCTCGACGACCGCCGCGATCGCCGGCCCGGCGATGCCGCGGCCCCTCAGGTCGGGGTGGACGTAGACGCCCTGGAGCTGGCACGCGTACGGCGTCGCGGCCCCCACCTCGGTCTTGAACACGACCTGGCCGTCCTCGATGATCGCGAACGACCACCCGTGCGAGATCAGCTGGGAGACCCGGGCCCGGTAGCCGCTGCGGTTGCCCACCTCGGGGTCGACGCCCACCTCCTCGGTGAACATCGCGACGCACGCGGGGTAGATCGTGTCGAACTCGTCCATGACGACCTGGCGCACCCGCGGGTCGGGACGCAGCTTGCTGTCGTGGTCGATCACCATGAAGGGCTGGTCGAGACGCGGCGACCGAGCCGGTCCCCAGCGCGGCTCGAGCAGCTCCCACAGCGGGAGCACGGTCGACCGCAGGCCGACGACCGACGAGGGACGGATGTTGTCGGCCAGGACCCGCTCGGCGAACGCCTCGATCGCCGCCGGGGTGGCCTCGACGGGCACGAGGTTGGTGCCCGCGTGACAGGCCGAGACGAGCGTGCCGTCCTCGAAGTAGCCCCACACCTGGCCACCGAGCCACCGGGTCTGCAGTCCGGTCGCGTCGATGCGGTTGCGGACGAAGAGGTTGACCAGCCGGTCGCGGTCCAGCAGCGCTCGCAGCTCCGGCAGGTCGTCGGGCGTCAGAGCGCGAACCTGTGTCGTCGTCCTCAGCACTGCGCCTCCCATGGTGGTGGAACCAGCCTACGACGAGCGCCGGTCCCCAGCACGACCGGCGCCTCGTCGTGCCGGGCGAATCCCGCGTCCACCGGTAGGGTCCCCTCAAGCAGCACGCCAGGACGCACGACGAGCGGGGAGCCATGAGGGGCAAGCGGCACACAGGATGGTGCGTGACGACCGCGCTGACGCTCCTGCTGCTCGGGGGTTGCGGCTCGGACGAGCCGTCGGCGGCGTCGACGTCCGGCACGCCCACCTCGGCCGCGGCCGATCCCGACGGGCTCACCCCCGAGCAGCGCGAGGTGGTGGACGCGGCGGAGGCGTACACCGACGCGATCGTCGGTCGGGGCGCCCAGCCGCTCGGGCCCGTCATCAAGGACCTGGTGACGAAGGAGGTCTACGACTTCATCGTGCCGGCCGACACGAAGGCCCTCGAGGATGCGGGACTCCAGTACGTCGGGCAGGTCACGATCAAGCCGTCGAGCGTCACGATCACGGGCGACAAGGCCCTCGTGAAGGGGTGCCAGGACAGCTCCGAGGCCTTCATGGTCGCGAAGGGCCGGACCGCGCCGGACGCCGAAGCGAAGCCGTTGCCGTCGACGAGGATCTCCTTCGGCCTGGTGCGCAGGGACGGGCGATGGATCGTCTCCGATCCCGAGGCCGCGGACGCGAAGGCGTGCTGACGCGGTCGAGGAGGGAACCTCTGGTCGTCAGCTGATGCTGACGGCCGGGGAGCCGCCCTCGACCGGCTCCATGCCCTCGGCGAGGCGCATGGCCTCCTCGATCAGCGTCTCGACGATCTTGGACTCCGGCACGGTCTTGATGACCTCACCCTTGACGAAGATCTGGCCCTTGCCGTTGCCGCTCGCGACCCCCAGGTCGGCCTCGCGCGCCTCGCCGGGACCGTTCACGACGCATCCCATGACCGCGACGCGCAGCGGCACCTCGAGGCCCTCCAGCCCCGCGGTCACCTGCTCGGCGAGCGTGTAGACGTCCACCTGGGCGCGCCCGCACGAGGGGCACGACACGATCTCGAGCTTGCGCTCGCGCAGGTTGAGCGACTGCAGGATCTGGATGCCGACCTTGACCTCCTCGACGGGGGGCGCCGAGAGGGAGACCCGGATCGTGTCACCGATGCCCTTGCCGAGCAGGTAGCCGAACGCCGTGGCGCTCTTGATCGTGCCCTGGAACGCGGGGCCGGCCTCGGTGACACCGAGGTGCAGGGGCCAGTCGCCGCGCTCGGCCAGCATCTCGTACGCCTGCGCCATGATCACGGGGTCGTTGTGCTTGACCGAGATCTTGAAGTCGTGGAAGTCGTGCTCCTCGAACAAGGACGCCTCCCAGACCGCGGACTCGACGAGCGCCTCGGGGGTGGCCCGGCCGTACTTGTCGAAGATGCGCTTGTCCAGCGAGCCGGCGTTGACGCCGATGCGGATGGAGACGCCCGCGTCCTTGGCCGCGCGGGCGATCGCGCCGACCTGGTCGTCGAACTTGCGGATGTTGCCCGGGTTGACCCGCACCGCGGCACAACCCGCGTCGATCGCGGCGAACACGTACTTGGGCTGGAAGTGGATGTCGGCGATCACCGGGATGTTGGAGTGACGGGCGATCTCCGGCAGCGCGTCGGCGTCGTCCTGGCTCGGGCACGCGACGCGGACGATGTCGCAGCCCGCGGCGGTGAGCTCGGCGATCTGCTGCAGCGTCGTGTTGACGTCGGACGTCAGCGTCGTGGTCATGGACTGCACCGAGACGGGGGCGTCGCCGCCGACGTCGACGCTGCCGACCTTGATCTTGCGCGACTTGCGGCGCGGTGCGAGGACCGGCGGCGGCATGGCGGGGAGTCCGAGGTCCGTCATGAGAGAGATACCGGGTTGACGATGTCGGCGTAGATCAGGATCACGCTCATCAGCATAAGGAGGGCGCCCACACCGTACGCGACGGGCAGCATCTTGGCGACGTCCACGTAGCCCGGATCAGGGCGACCGCGCAGCTTCGCGATGCCGCGGCGGACCGCCTCCCAGAGGGCACCGGCGATGTGGCCGCCGTCGAGCGGGAGCAGCGGGATGAAGTTGAACATCGCCAGGAACAGGTTCAGCCCGGCCAGCAGGACCAGCACGCGCTGCGCGCGCTCGGCCCACGTCGGGTCGTCCACCGTGAACGACTCGCCGGCGACCCGGCTCGCGCCGACCACGCTGATCGGCCCGTTGGCGTCGCGCTCGGCACCGAACGCGGCCTTCGTCACGTCGACCATGCGGGACGGGAGGTGCCAGATCGCCTTGGCGGTGCCCACCACGTAGTCACCCATGACGTCCGCGACGTAGCCCGGACCCTGGCGCTCCATGTGCTCGGTCGGTGAGACGCCGAGGAAGCCGACCTCGACGGTCTTGGTGGGATCCTCCTGGTCCACGCGCGCCAGCACCGAGGTGCTGACCGTGGCGGACATGTCGCGCCCGTCGCGGACCCAGTCGATCGTCGCGCTGCCCGAGCCGTTGGCCCGGATGAGCTTCGACAGCGTCTCCCACGAGCCGACGCGGGTGCCGTTGAACTCGGTGATGCGGTCGCCCGGCTGGAGGCCTGCCTTGCTCGCGGGGGTCTCGGGATCGGACGGCTTGCAGGTGCGGCCGGCCTCCGCGTCGCTGATCGCGCAGTCCGACACCGCCTGCACGGTCGTCGTCGGGGTCAGCGCGCCGAAGCCCATGAACACGACGGCGAACAGGAACACCGCGATGATGATGTTCACGATCGGGCCGCCCGACATCACGATGAGCTTCTGCCACCACGGCTTGCGGTAGAACAGCCGGTCGAGGTCCTTGTCCTCGACGTGCTCGTACTCGGCGTCGCGGGCGTCGGAGATCAGCTGCGTGAACATGCCGGTGTTGGTCTTGCGGACCTCGTGCGGGTCCTTGCCCTTGGCGGGCGGGAGCATGCCGACCAGCTTGACGTAGCCGCCCAGCGGGATCGACTTGATGCCGAACTCGGTCTCGCCGCGCTTGGTCGACCAGACGGTGTTGCCGAAGCCCACGAAGAACTGGGTGACCTTGATGCCGAACTTCTTGGCCGGGTACATGTGCCCGAGCTCGTGCAGTGCGATCGACAGCACGACGCCGAGCACGAACACCACCACGCCGATGGTGTAGATCAGTGCATTCATCGTCGCTCCACCAGTTCCGTCGCCCGTTCCCGGGCCCATGTGTCGGCGCTGAGCACGCCGTCGAGGGTCATCTCCTGGCGGGCCGCGTCCGGGTCGGACAGGTGCTCCTCGAGCACTGCGCCCACCGTCTCCACTATGCCGAGGAAGCCCAAGTGCCCACCGACGAACGCGTCGACGCACACCTCGTTGGCGGCGTTGAACACCGCGGGGCCGGTGCGCCCGAACGTCCCGGCCTTGCGGGCCAGGCTCACGGCGGGGAACGCCTCGTCGTCCAGTGGGAAGAACTCCCACGTGGCCGGCCGCGTCCAGTCGCAGCCCGCGGCGGCGTCGGGTACCCGCTCGGGCCAGGCCAGCCCCAGCGCGATCGGCAGCTTCATGTCCGGAGGCGACGCCTGGACCATGGTCGCCCCGTCGACGAACTCCACCATCGAGTGGACGATCGACGGCGGATGGACCACGACCTCGATCCGGTCGAAGCCGATGTCGAACAGCAGATGGGCCTCGATGACCTCGAGACCCTTGTTGACGAGCGTCGCGGAGTTGATCGTGATGACCGGGCCCATGTCCCAGGTGGGGTGCGCCATGGCCTGCTCGGGCGTGACGTCGGCGAGCTCGGCGCGGGTACGCCCCCGGAACGGTCCGCCGCTCGCGGTGACGATCAGCTTGCGGACGTCGCCGGCCCTCTCGCCGCGCATCGCCTGGGCGAGGGCCGAGTGCTCGGAGTCGACCGGCACGAGCTGGCCGGGGCTCGCTGCCCCGGTCACCAGCTCGCCGCCGATGATGAGCGACTCCTTGTTGGCCAGGGCCAGGGTCACGCCGGTCTCGAGCGCGGCGAGCGTCGGCAGCAGGCCGACCGCGCCGGTCATCCCGTTGAGGACCACGTCGCAGGGGGTGCGGGCGACCTCGGTGGCCGCGTCCGGGCCCACGACCAGCCGCGGGACGCGGTGGTCGCCGTGCGCGTACCCGCGCCGCTGCGCCTCGGCGTACAGCGCGAGCTGCACGTCCTCGGCGGCACTGCCCCGGGCGACCGCGACGAGCGGCACGTCGAAGGCGATGGCCTGCTCGGCTAGCAGCCGCGGGTTGCTGCCCCCGGCGGCGAGCGCGACCACCTCGAACCGGTCGGGGTTCGCTGCGACGACCTCGAGGGCCTGGGTACCGATCGAGCCGGTCGAGCCGAGGATGGCGACACGCTTGCGCATGCCGCCATCCTCCCGCACGTCGTGCGCGGGGCCTATTTGACCTCGGTCGTGAGCACCCTGCGCAGGCCGATCGCGCCGGGGACACCGATCCACAGCAGGAGCGTGACCGCGAACTGGGCGTACTGCAGCGCCCCCACGTCGACGGGATCGCCGGCGAAGTCCTCCCCCGAGATGAGCGGGTTCGCGGCGTAGTTGAAGTCGATCCACGGGATGATGTCCTTGGCCCAGTCGAAGGCGAAGAACAGCGGCGGGTAGACCATGAACGGCAGCAGCAGCGCGAAGACGTAGAACACCACGATCGTGCCGGGCGAGCTCAGGAACACCATCGACAGCGCGAACGCCATCAGGAAGTACGCGAGCTGCAGCGCGACGGTCCACAGGATGTTGCTGACGTCCAGGTTCCAGATCACGTCGTACCCGCCGATGGCAGCACCGACCACGTTGGCGACCGCGCCCAGGACCAGCGCCAGCACGATCGTGCCGATCGCGAGCACCAGGACGCTGACCAGCTTGGCGCCGATCACGCGGCCCCGCCGTGGCTCGAGCGTGAAGAGGGACAGGTGGCTGCGCTGTCCCCACTCGCTCGTGACCGTGACGATCGCGAAGACCGGGAGCAGGATCGACAGCGGGATCGTCAGGATCGACGAGAAGTCACTCGCACTGATGCTCGTGCCGTCGTCCAGCGCGACGACCAGAAGGGTGATGCCGACGGTCAGCGCCAGCAGGATGCCGGTCGAGAGCATCAGCCAGAAGCCGGACCTCGTGTCGAACATCTTGCGGATCTCGACCCGGGCGAGGCGACCGAACGGGACCGCCGGCCGCGTCGTGTCGATCGTGGCCACTGCGGTGCTCATGACTGGACTCCTTCGGGGGTGATGACGTCGCGCTGGGTGTCGTTGGTGAGCTCGAGGAACATCTCCTCCAGACCAGCCCCCTCGGCCTTCCGCAGCTCCAGGAGCGCGACGCCCCCGGCAGCAGCGGCCTTGCCGACCAGCTCGGCAGGAGCCTCGGTGCGCAGGCCGCCGTCGCCGGACGGCTTGGTCTCGATGCCGGCCGCCGTCAGCGCGTTCGCGAGACCGGACATGTCGCCGGCCTTCACGAACGTGCCGGCGGTCTTGAGCAGCTCGTCCTTGGTGCCCTGGGCGACGATCTTGCCGTGCCCGATGACGATGATCTCGTCGGCGATGACCTCGATCTCGTGCAGCAGGTGCGAGGACAGCAGCACCGTCCCGCCGCGGTTGGCGTACTCGCGCAGGAGGGCACGCATCCAGTGGATGCCCGCCGGGTCGAGGCCGTTCGCGGGCTCGTCGAGGATCAGGATCTTGGGATCGCCGAGCAGGGCGTTGGCGATGCCGAGGCGCTGGCGCATGCCGAGCGAGTAGTTGCGCACCCGGCGCTTGGACTCGGACTTCGTCAGGCTCACGAGCGAGAGCATCTCGTCCACGCGTGACGACGGCAGGCCCATCGTGAGCGCGCTCAGCGTGAGGACCTCGCGGCCGGTGCGGCCCGCGTGCTGCGCGGAGGCGTCCAGCAGGACGCCGACCTGCGTGCCCGGGTTGGGGATGTCGTGGTAGTCCACGCCGCCGACGGTCGCGGTGCCGGAGGTGGCTCGCGTCAGGCCCGCGATGATGCGCATGGTCGTGGACTTGCCGGCGCCGTTCGGTCCGAGGAAGCCGGTCACGGCTCCGGGTCGGCACGCGAACGACACATCGTCGACGGCACGGTAGCCGCCATAGGTCTTGGTGAGTCGGTCGACTGTGATCATGACCCCACCCTCTCGCACATCGTCCGGTCGAGTCATCCGCCTCGGGGCCGCGGCGCGCTAGCCGAAAGTATGAGGACCGCACAGACCTCGAGCCGTGGTGGGCGACGCTCCCCCGCCCCTAGCCTTGGCGTGTGCACCCCGTGACGTACCAGCCCGAGCTCGGCCTGTGGGGTCGCACGTGGCGGGTCCTGCTGGTCCTCGCGCTGTCCGGCCTGGCGTGGGGCGCGGTCGCGGCGTGGCAGTGGGACCACCAGCGGTGGTGGTTCTGGTCCGATCTCGGCGTGGGCCTCGTCAGTCTCGCGCTGCTGCGGTGGCGCCGGGCGCACCCGGTCGGGGTCGCGGTCGTCACGAACGTGCTGGGGTTCGTCTCGTTCTCGGCGGGCGGTCCGGCCACGTGGGCGCTCGCGTCGATGGCCACCCGCCGCCGGTGGCGCGAGATCGTCCCGCTGGGCGCCCTGGGGTTCGCCGCCGGGCTGAGCATCGAGGCGCTGAACCCGGTCGATGACCAGCCGCTCGCGATCATGATCCCGTTGGTCGTGCTCGTCATCGCCGTCACCGTCGGGTGGGGCATGTACATCGGCTCCCGCCGCGAGCTGCTGGCGACCCTGCGGGAGCGCGCCGTCACCGCCGAGACCGAGCAGGCCGCGCGGGTCGCCCAGGCCCGGACGGCCGAACGTGCGCGAATCGCCCGGGAGATGCACGACGTCCTCGCCCACCGCATCTCGTTGGTCACGATGCACGCGGGCGCCCTGGTGTACCGCGAGGACCTCTCCGCGGCCGACATGCGCTCGACCGCCGGCATCATCCAGGACAACGCGCACGAGGCGATGATCGAGCTGCGCGAGGTGCTGGGCATCCTGCGGGACGGGCCGGGCGACGCCGATCCCGAGCTACCGCAGCCGGCGGCCTCCGACGTGCCGGAGCTCATCGACGAGGCGCGCTCGACCGGCATGCGGATCGAGGAGGTCGGCGGGTTCGACCTCGCGGCGGTGCCGGAGTCGCTGGGCCGCACGGTCTACCGGGTCGTGCAGGAGGCACTGACGAACGCACGCAAGCACGCTCCGGACACCCGGGTCACGATCACCTTCAGCGGCGGGCCCAGCGAGGGGCTGCGGGTCGTGGTCCGCAACCCGTTGCCGTTCGGACCCCGGTCACCGGCTCCCCAGTCGGGCCTCGGCCTGGTCGGGCTGGCCGAACGCACGGCGCTGGCCGGCGGGAGCCTGACGCACCGGACCACGACCGACCGGCAGTTCGTCCTCACCGCGTGGCTACCGTGGCCCGCATGACCGTCCACGTCCTCATCGCCGACGACGACGCCCTCGTCCGCGCCGGGCTCGCTCTGATCCTCGGCGGCTCGTCCGAGATCAGCGTCGTGGGCGAGGCGACCAACGGGCGCGAGGCGGTCGAGGCCGTGCGCGCGGGCGGGATCGACGTGGTCCTGATGGACCTCCGGATGCCCGTGATGGACGGGATCGCCGCGACCGCGGCGCTCCTGGCCCTCCCCGACCCGCCGAAGGTCATCGTGCTCACGACGTTCGACGCCGACGAGTACGTCGTCCGTGCGCTCGCCGCCGGGGCGAACGGCTTCCTCCTGAAGGACACTCCCCCGGCCGACATCGTCGACGCGATCTCGCGCGTGGTCGCGGGCGAGCCGATGCTGTCGCCGACGATCACCGAGCAGCTGATCCGCCACGTCACCGACGCGGCCCCCGACGACCGGGCGGACGCGGCACAGCGGCGCGTGCGGTGCCTGACCGAGCGCGAGCGCGAGGTGGCCGTGGCGGTGGGTCGCGGCCGGTCCAACGCGGAGATCGCGGTGGCGCTGCACATGAGCGTCGCCACCGTGAAGGCACACATCTCGCACATCTTCGTCAAGCTGGACGCCACGAACCGGGTGCAGGTCGCGATCGCGATGCACGAGGCCGAGCTGCTCTGAGGCGCTGCTCCGGGGCGTGCCTCAGCGCGAGGAGTGGGCGGCGTTGAACGCCTCGATCACCTTCGACGGCGCCCGGCGGTTCTCGCTGACCTCGTGGCCGTTGGCCTTCGCCCACTCGCGCAGGTCGTGGATCGTGAAGCCCTCGCGGATGCTGACGCCGGCTCCGCCGCGTCGTCGCCGGGCCGGGCTCGGTCCGCTGTCCTTGACCTCCTCCGCCCCGTCCAGCAGGTTCGACAAGAAGGTGTCGACCGCCTTCTTGGACTCCGACGACAGGTACAGGTCGTAGACGCGGCCGTTCAGCAGGTAGCGCTCGGGCGGCGTGTCCTTGGGCAGCTCGCTGCCGTCGTAGTCGTCGATCACGGTCACGATGGGGTCCGGGACGATCTTGCGCTTCGGCATGCTGGGCTCCTTGGGCTGACGCCGTCAGGATAGCGAGGATCGCTGTCTCTTGCGGGTTTCCGCGCGTGGCGCCGGGCCCCGGACGACCGAGGACCACCGACTGAGAAGCACACCTCGACATCGAGCAGCGAAAGATCACCAGATCGCAAACACCCGGACATGAATCGTGAGAGTGTGTCTTCGTTCGTGCAGGCCCTCGCTCCCAGATCCCGGCCGGACGACACACCACCCCTCCCCTGTGAAGTGAAGTCCTGCCATGAAGAGACTCCTTGTCGTCGCAGCCGCGATCGTCGCCAGCGCAGTATTCGTCCCGGTCCAGGCAGAGGCGAAGTCCCGGGGCGACCTGGTCGTCATCGGTGACTCCATCTCCGACCCGGTCTTCTTCAAGGGCCGCGGCGGGGACCCCGCCAAGATGTGGTGGGCCAAGCTCGGACGCAAGACCCACACGACCCCGCGCGTCTATGCCGAGCGGGGCTCGGGCTACACCAAGCCGGGCAAGTGCAGGACGACGACGATCGGCCAGCGCATCACGAAGCGCTCGATCGCCAAGCGGATTCGAGCGGCCCAGATCGTCGTGGTCGCCGCTGGGGTGAACGACTTCAGCAGGTGCGTGTTCCGACCCGACAGGACGCACTACCAGAAGGAGACGACCGCCGAGGAGCTCGACAAGGCGATCGAGACGACCTTCAACGACCTCGACCGGGGGATCGCCAAGAACTCCAGGGTCATCATCACAGCTCCGTACGGGTCACGGCCGAGCCTGAGGCCGTACCGCGAGCGCCTCGTCCAGTCCCTGGTCAGCCACGCGAAGAAGCATCGCTTCCAGTACGTCGACACCGCGCACGGAACGATCTGGGGCAAGGCGAGGGCGAAGGACCGCGTCCACCCGACGGCGGTCGGCATGCAGCGGATGTACCGCGAGATCTACACCAGCAGCAACCTGCGGCGCCGCTTCCCGTGACGGTGGCGCGGACTCAGGCGAGCTCCTGCTGCCCCCACGGGGATGCGTAGCCGTCACGGAGCAGCTCGAGGAACGGCACGGCGTCGAAGGCCTCGGGTCCGAGCACCCCGGCACCCGACCACGTGCCGTTCGCGAGCAGCTCCAGCGCGACGACGGGGTTGACCGCGGTCTGCCAGACGACGCACTGATGGCCGTACTCGCGCATCGCCCAGTCGTTGTCGACGACGTGGTACAGGTACGTGGACCGCGGCTGACCGTCCTTGTCCTTGCCGGTGACCCAGACGCCCGCGCAAGTCTTGCCGTGCATCCGGTCGCCGAGCGTCGCCGGGTTGGGCAGGCAGGCGGCGACGACGTCGCGGGGCGAGACCGGCGCGATCACGGGCCGACCTCCGATGACGACCGGGACGTTGACCTTCTCGGTCGAGTCCAGGCCGAGCATGTGCAAGGTCTTGAGCACCTCGATGAACTCGTTGCCCAGGCCGTACTTGAACGTGGCCCGCTTGGTGTCGATCCACCGCGGCATGAGGATGACCTCCTCGTGCTCGACGTTGACGCACTCGACGGGGCCGATGCCCTCGGGGAAGTCGAAGACCTCGGGCTCGCTGAACGGCGGCGTCGTGAACCACTCGCCGTCCTGCCACACGACCGGCGGGTTGAGGCACTCCTCGATCGTCGTCCAGATCGAGAACGACGGGGCGAAGTCGTACCCGTCGACAGTCAGGTTGGCGCCGTCACGGGTGCCGAGCTCGTCGATCTCGCTGAACAGGTGGTCCGCGGCGTAGCGGGCGAACACGTCGGAGAGGCCGGGCTCGACGCCCATCCCCACGAGCGCCAGGCGTCCGGCGCGCTCCCACTCGCCCGCGGCGGCGAACTGCTCGTCGCCGAGCTTGACCCCGGTGAGCGCGTGCGGCTGGTCGGGGTGCGGCCTCGACAGGCTCATCGCCATGTCGAGGTAGTCGGCGCGGGCGGCGAACGCGCCCTCGAAGATCGGCATCACGAAGCGCGGGTCGACGGCGTTCATGACGTGCGTCGCGCCGGCCTCGCGGACGAGGGCCTCGACCGACGCCGCGTCCGAGGCGTCCACCTGGGCCGCGCTGAACCGCGGATCGTCCAGCGCCGCGACCGCACGGTCCGCGCTCTCTCGCGCGTAGTCCGCTACTAGGACCGACTCGAAGAAGTCGCGACGGGCGGCGATGGCGCAGAACGCGGAACCGACGCCACCGGCGCCGATGAGCAGGATCTTCATGTCGTCATCCAACCGCATGCCACATCCGTCCAGCAACGGATTCCGAAGTAAACACTGGATGACACGACGAAATCCCTTGTGCTGGACCGTGGGGCATCGGGATACTGGGAGGCATGGACACCGAGGACTACGAGCGGCTGCAAAAGGCCGGCAAGCGGCACCTGTGGATGCACTTCTCCCGCCACGGCGCGTACGACGACGACCACGACATCCCGGTCATCGTCAAGGGCGACGGGATGCACATCTGGGACGCCAAGGGACGCAAGTACCTCGACGGCCTCGCCGGGCTGTTCGTGGTGCAGGCCGGTCACGGGCGCGAGGAGCTGGCGCAGGCCGCGGCCCGGCAGGCGGCCGAGCTGCCGTTCTTCCCGATCTGGACCTTCGCCCACCCGAACGCGATCATGCTCGCCGAGCGCATCGCGTCGTACGCCCCGGGCGACCTCAACCGGGTGTTCTTCACGACCGGCGGCGGCGAGGCCGTCGAGACCGCCTGGAAGGCTGCCAAGCAGTACTTCAAGCTGACCGGCAAGCCGCTCAAGACCAAGGTCATCAGCCGCCAGGTGGCGTACCACGGCACCCCGCACGGCGCCCTGTCCATCACCGGCATCCCCGCGCTCAAGCAGATGTTCGAGCCCCTCGTGCCCTCGACGGTGCACGTGCCGAACACGAACTTCTACCGCGCGCCCGAGCACGGCGACGACCTCGAGGCGTTCGGTCGCTGGGCAGCCGACCGCATCGAGGACGCGATCCTCGCCGAGGGCCCCGACACCGTCGCGGCGGTGTTCCTCGAGCCGGTGCAGAACGCCGGCGGCTGCTTCCCGCCGCCGCCGGGGTACTTCCAGCGGGTCCGCGAGATCTGCGACCGCCACGACGTCCTGCTGGTCTCGGACGAGGTCATCTGCGCGTTCGGCCGGCTCGGCGAGATGTTCGGGGCGACGAAGTTCGGCTACCAGCCCGACATGATCACCTGCGCGAAGGGCCTGACGTCCGGCTACTCGCCGCTCGGCGCGATGATCGCCTCGGACCGCATCATGGAGCCGTTCCTCGAGGGCCACAACTCCTTCGCGCACGGCTACACCTTCGGCGGCCACCCGGTCTCGACCGCGGTCGCGATGGCGAACCTCGACATCTTCGAGCGCGAGGACCTCAACGGCCACGTGCTGCGCAACGAGGGCGCGTTCCGCGGGACGCTGGAGAAGCTGCTCGACCTCGACATCGTCGGCGACGTCCGCGGTGACGGGTTCTTCTACGGCATCGAGCTGGTCAAGGACAAGGCCACCAAGGAGACCTTCGACGAGGAGGAGTCCGAGAAGCTGCTGCGCGGCTTCCTGACCAAGGCACTGTTCGACAACGGCCTGTACTGCCGGGCCGACGACCGCGGCGACCCGGTCATCCAGCTCGCCCCGCCGCTGATCGCCGACCAGTCCCACTTCGACGAGATGGAGCAGGTCCTCCGCAGCGTCCTCTCCGAGGCCCAGAACCTGCTCTGACCCCCGTGACGGTTTCCCACGGGACCGTGGGGTTTTGTCACTCCCCCAGCGTTGTGACCCGCGGGGAGTGACCAATTACCACGGGACCGTGGGAAACCGTCACCCCGCGCGGCGCCGGGCGTCAGCGGGCGAGGGCCTTGGCCTGGCGGCGGCGGGTCGTCTCGGCGACGAGGACGATCGCGATCGAGATCAGGAACATCGCGGTGCCGATCACGTTCACCTCCATCGGGACGCCGCGCTGGTTGGCGCCCCAGACGAACATCGGGAACGTCACCGACTGGCCCGCGTTGAGGTTCGTGATGATGAAGTCGTCGAACGACAACGAGAAGCTCAGCAGGGCGGCGCCGACGATGCCGGGGAGCACGAGCGGGAAGGTCACCCGCCAGAAGGTCTGCGCCTCCGTGGCGTACAGGTCCATCGCCGCCTGCTCGAGGTTGGCGTCCAGGCCGCTCAGCCGCGCCTTGACCGTCACGATGACGAACGACAGGCAGAACATGATGTGGGCGATGAGGATCGTCCAGAACCCGAGCTGACCGCCGAAGCCCGCCGACACGAACAGCGCGAGCAGCGACGAGCCCATGACGATCTCGGGCGAGGCCATCGGCAGGAAGATGATGAGGTTGGCCGAGGACCGGCCGGCGAAGCGGTGACGGACCAGCGCGAACGCCGCGAGCGTGCCCAGCAGCGTGGCGACCGCGGTCGCGAACAACGCGATCCGGATGCTCAGCCACACCGAGTCCGCCATGCCGGGCGCCCAGCTGCCCGGGTGGAACCAGTGCTCGGTGGTGAACTCCTGGAACTTGTAGACGTTGCGCGAGCGGCTGCTGTCGTTGAAGCTCATCAGCACCACGACGGCGATCGGCACGAACGTGTAGACCAGCACCAGCAGGCCGAGCCCGAGGACGAGGTGGTCCCCCATCCACCGCTTCGCACGACGCAGGCCGTTCACACCAGCTCCTCCGTCCCGGCCGTGCGGACGTAGACGAGGACCGCCGCGATGATGATCACCATCAACGTCACCGACAGCGCGCCGGCGGTGGCGTAGTCGAGCTGGGTGTTGAACAGGCCCTGGATCACGTTGCCGACCATGCGGGTGTTCGGGTTCCCCAGCAGCTCGGCGTTGATGTAGTCGCCCGCCGCCGGGATGAACGTCAGCAGCGTGCCCGCGACGACACCCGGCAGCGAGAGCGGGAACGTGACCTTGAAGAACCCGCGGATCGGCGACGCGTACAGGTCGCTGGACGCCTCGATCAGGCGGATGTCGACCTTCTCCAGGCTCGCGTAGAGCGGCAGCACCATGAACGGCAGGAAGTTGTAGGTCAGCCCGGCGATGACCGCGAAGGGGGTGGCCAGCAGCCGGTCGTCGGTGCTGGTCAGGCCGATCAGGTTGAGCACGTTGGTCAGGTGCAGGGCCTGCGCGACGCCGACCACCCAGCCGTCGTCGGCCAGGATCAGCTTCCACGACAGGGTCCGCAGCAGGAACGAGGTGAAGAACGGCGCGATGACCAGCACCAGCATGAGGTTCTTCCACCGCCCCGCCTTGAACGCGATGGCGTACGCGAGCACGTAGCCGAGCACGAGGCAGAGCAGCGTCGCGGTGCCCGCGTAGACCAGGGAACGGCCGATCTGCACCTTGTACTGGCCGATGGCCTCGGCGAAGTTGGCGACGTGCCAGGTCATGTCGTAGCCGGTCAGCACCGAGCCGTCGGGGTCGTAGAGGCTCGCCGAGACGAGCGAGTAGAACGGGACGACGAAGAACAGCCCGAGCCAGATCGCCGCCGGCAGGATCAACCAGTAGCCGGTCAGCCGGCGGCCCCGCTGCGGCTGCGGCAGGGGCGCGATGTCATGGGGGTTGGCAGGCGCGACGCCGGCGGTCGAGGTCACTCAGTCCTCCTCGATCCCGGCCTTGGCGTCCTGGCTGGCGTCGAGCAGGAACGCGTACTCGGGACGCCACGAGACGTCGACCCGGGTGCCGACCGGCAGCATCCCCCGGGCCCCCGTGTTCTGCTCGAAGGCGAGGATCTCCTGGCCCCACGGCATCATGACGGTGTACTGCATGCTGACCCCCACGAAGCTGATCTCCGTGATGTGGCCGCCCTCGAACACGCTGCCGGGGACGTCGATCGGCTCGCCGGACGGCGCGATCAGCACCTTCTCCGGCCGGATGCCGAGCCAGCCCTTGCCCGAGTCTGAGTGCGCCCGGTCCCCCCGCACCGAGGCGGTCCCCCCGGGCATCCGGACCTTGACGTGGTCACCTTCTCGCCCGTCGATCTCCGCGCCGATCAGGTTGGACTGGCCGAGGAAGTTGGCGACGAACGTCGTGCGCGGGTTCTCGTACAGCTCGGTCGGCGCACCCATCTGCTCGATCACCCCCTGGTTCATCACCGCGATGGTGTCGGCCATCGTCATGGCCTCCTCCTGGTCGTGCGTCACGTGGACGAACGTCAGGCCGACCTCGGTCTGGATGCGCTTGAGCTCGAGTTGCATCCCGCGCCGCAGCTTCAGGTCGAGCGCGCCGAGCGGTTCGTCCAGCAGCAGCACCTCCGGCTTGTTGATGAGTGCCCTCGCCAGTGCCACACGCTGCTGCTGACCCCCCGAGAGCTGGGCCGGCTTCTTGTGCGACTGCGAGGTGAGCTCGACGAGCTCGAGCATGTCGGCGACCTGCTGCTTGACGTCCTTGACGCCGCGACGCTTGAGCCCGAACGCGACGTTGTCCGCGATCGACAGGTGCGGGAACAGGGCGTAGTTCTGGAAGACGGTGTTGACCGGCCGCTTGTACGGCTTCTCGTACGTCACCTCGGTCTCGCCCAGGTGGATCGTGCCCGACGTCGGCGTCTCCAGACCCGCCACCATGCGCAGGGTCGTGGTCTTGCCGCACCCGGACGGGCCGAGCAGGGCGAAGAACGAGCCCTGCGGCACCACCAGGTCGAGGGACTTGACCGCCGTGAAGGTCGCGTACTCCTTGGTCAGCTGTGACAGCCGCAGGTCGCGCGACGGAGCCGGCGTCGCGTCCGGGGCGTCCGAGGTGTGCCTGCCGGAGGAGGCCCGCTGCTCATGCACCTGTGACATCGGCAAAGTCTCCTTCGTAGGTACGCATCGTGGCCTCGTCGAGCGCCATGAAGCGGTGGGTCTTGTCCAGCGTCTGCGAGGTCGGGAAGATCAGTTCGTTCTCGACGTTGTCGGGATTGACCTTCTCCATCGCCTCCTGCGCGCCCTTGACGGGGCAGATGTACGAGTTGTAGTCGGCGAGCTTCGCGGCCACCTCGGGCTGGTAGTAGTAGTCGATCCACGCCTCGGCGTTGCCCTGGTGGGTCGCGAGGTTGGGCACCAGCATGTTGTCGGCCCAGATGATGATCCCCTCCTCGGGAGGGATCCAGACCAGGTTCTCGTCACCGGCGTTGGCGATGTCACCGGACCACGCCTCGCACGCCAGGATGTTGCCCGCCGCGAGGTCCTGCACGTACGAGTTGCCGGTGAACGAGCGCACCTGGCCGTCGCTGCGGGCCTTCTTGAGCAGGTCGAGCGCGTCCTGCCACTCGTCGTCGTCGAACTTCTCGGGATCCGCGCCGTTGATGAGCAGCAGGAACGCCATCGTGTCGCGCATCTCGGTCAGCAGGGAGATGCGCCCCCGGAGGTCCTTGCGGGTCAGCAGCTCCTTGAACGACTTGATCTCGCCGACCTTGGCCTTGTTGTACGCGATGCCGGTCAGGCCGCTCTGCCACGGTGCGGAGTACTCGCGCTTGGGGTCCCACTCCGGCGACTTCAACGAGTCCAGGATGTTGGCGTGGAGGTTCGGGACCTTCGACGCGTCCAGCTTCTGGATCCAGCCGACCTGGATCATGCGGGCGGCCATCCAGTCGGTCAGCGCGAACAGGTCGCGCTTGGACGAGCTGCACGAGCCCAGCTGGTTCGAGACCTTCGCGAAGAACTCGTTGTTGTCGTTGACGTCCGCGGTGTAGGAGACCTTGATGCCGGTGTCCTTCTCGAACTGGGTCTTGGTCGAGACGTAGTCCTTGTCGTCCTCGTCGATGTACTCGGGCCAGTTAGAGAAGACGAGGCGCTTGTCCTTGTCCGAGACGTCCGCGGCGCTGCAGCTCGCCGGATCCTGCTCGCGGTCGGGGGTGTTGAACCCGTACTTCAGGGCCACGCCGCTCAGGCCGAGCGCGGCCGCACCGCCCACGCCCTTGAGCACCGTCCGTCGGTCCACACCCGCCATGCGCCACCCTCGCTTCTCCCCCGTCCACGCATACTGGCAACTCAACCGGTCCAGCACAAGGGATTCCGGCGTTAAGAGTGTGTTTCGCCGTGGAAAGCGTCATCCAGGACGACCGAGGCGACGGGACGACGGCCGTGGTGCGGCATGATGTCGTCATGACCGACCGCAAGTCGCCGCCGCTGGACGAGACCGCGAAGCGCATCATCGAGCTGCTCCAGGACGACGGCCGCCTGTCCTACTCGGCGATCGCCAAGGAGGTGGGCCTGTCCGAGGCGGCGGTGCGCCACCGCGTGCAGAAGCTGATCGAGGGCGGGGTCATGCAGGTGGTCGCGGTGACCGATCCGCTGCAGATGGGGTTCGCCCGCCAGGCGATGATCGGCATCAAGGTCAGCGGCAACGTGCGCGAGGTCGCCGCCGAGCTCGCCACGATGCACCAGCTCGACTACATCGTGGTGACCACGGGACGGTTCGACATCCTCGCCGAGCTGGTCGCCGAGAGCGACGACGAGCTGCTGGACATCGTGTCCGAGCAGATCAGCTCGCTCGAGCGGGTCGTCACGACCGAGACGTTCGTCTACCTGCGCCTGGAGAAGCAGACGTACGCGTGGGGCGTCCGCTAGGCGATCGTCCCGCCCGCCTCGAGCGTCGCGAGAATCTCGCCGTACGCCGCGCGCATGAGGTCCTCGTACCCGTCGGGGTCGGACGCGGGCGCCGGGTGAGGCTCCACCCGTCCGGCCCGGTCCAGCACCTCCCAGGTCACCTCGGTCGCCGGCGCGTGGAGCACCGGCGGGCTGCCCACCAAGCGGAAGTCCGCGGTGTCCGCCGGGACGGCACCGATGCGGGCCAGGGCGAGCACGGCCACGACCAGGTCGCGGCGTGCCGGCAGGTCGACGACCACGCGGGTGCCGACCTCGATGCCCATGTGGTGCAGGCCCGCGCCGAGGGACGCGGACTCGTGGAGCAGCTGTGCGAACGACGTGGTGCCCCGCTCGTCGCTGATCGCGGTCTCGTCGGCCCGTCCGTGGATCACCTGGGCGTCAAGGACGCGGAAGATCAGGCTCTCCATCATCGCCCCTCGAACGTCGGTGCGCGCTTCTCGAGCCGGGCCTGGGCGGCCTCCTGCACGTCGGCGCTCTCCCAGACGGCGTGGAAGCCCTTCTCGACCGCGGCCTCGTCCTCGTAGAGGTCGTTGAGCACGCGCTTGTTGTGCGCGATCGTCAGCGGTGCGAGCGAGGCGATCTCGTGCGCCCAGGCGATCGCGTACTTCAGGCCGCCGTGCGCGTCGGCCAGCCCGCAGTCGAGGGCCTCCTTGCGGTCCAGCGACTCCCCCGCCAGCATCAACCGGCGGGCCCGCCCCGTGCCGGCGAGCTGCGCGAGCGTACGGATGGTCCACGCGTCGACCGCCATGCCGTTGCGGGCCACCGGGACCGCGAACTTCGCCTTGTCGTCCACGACCCGCAGGTCGCAGGCCATCGCGAGCTGTGTGCCGGCGCCGATGGCCGGTCCGTTGACGGCCGCGATGATCGGTACGGGGAGCTGCGCGAGGTGGTGCAGCATCCCGTAGAGCGCGTCGAGGAAGTCCGTGCCGTAGACGCCGCCCAGGTCGGCGCCGGAGCAGAACGCCGAGCCCTTCCCCGTGATGACGAGGGCACGGGCGCCGCCGTCGACGGCCTCGTCCGCGGCCTGGCGGATGGCGTGGCAGAGCTCGAGGTTCAGCGCGTTGCGGCGATCCTCTCGCTGCAGCTCGATGACGACGACGTCCTCGTCGCGGGTGCTGGCGATCATGCACCCACGGTATCGACGGTGGTCACCTGTCGGTGCCCGGGCCTAGCCTGATCTCATGGTGAGCTTTGACGACAAGCCGGTCCTCGACCTCACCCTCGCCGAGTGGGAGGCCTATCTCGAGGGTGCCCCGAGCGACGACGGAGTGCGGCTCAAGCTGCGCAAGAAGACGTCGTCGGCACCGGGGATCACGTGGTCGGAGGCGCTCGACGTCGCGCTGTGCCACGGTTGGATCGACGGGCAGACCAAGCGGCTCGACGACGACTACATGCTGCAGTCGTTCACGCCCCGCCGCCGCAACAGCCCGTGGTCGCAGATCAACGTCGAGCACGTCGCCAGGCTGACCGCGGAGGGCCGCATGCGCCCCGGTGGCGAGGCGGAGATCGAGCGCGCCCGGGCCGACGGCCGCTGGGACGCGGCCTACCGGGTCAAGGGCGCCACCGCGCCGCCGGACCTCCAGGCGGCGCTCGACGCGGACCCGGCCGCGGCAGCGTACATCGCGTCGCTGACCAAGGCGGACCGGTTCCGCATCTACTTCCGCCTGTCGAGCATCAAGACGCCGGCCGTCCGGGCCGCGCGCATCGCCGACGTCGTCGAGAAGGCCGCCCGCGGCGAGCAGCACTACCGCTGAGCCGCTGCGGTCCTCGCCGGGCCGCTCAGACCTCGACGGCGGCGAGCTGTCCGCAGGCCCCGTCGATGTCGCTGCCGCGGGTGTCGCGGACCGTCGTCGGGATGCCCTTGGCGACGAGCCGGCGGACGAACTCGCGCTCGTCCTCGGGACGCGACGCGGTCCACATCGAGCCGGGCGTGGGGTTGAGCGGGATCAGGTTGACGTGCACCCAGCCCCAGTCGCCGTACGACTGCAGGACGTCGCCGAGCAGGTCGGCGCGCCACGCCTGGTCGTTGATGTCCTTGATCATCGCGTACTCGATCGACACGCGGCGCTTGGTCTTCTGCGCGTACTCCCAGGCCGCCTCGACCGCCTCGTGGACCGACCAGCGGGTGTTGATCGGCACGAGCTCGTTGCGCAGCTCGTCGTCGGGGGCGTGCAGCGAGAGCGCCAGCGTGACGGGGATGCCCTCGTCGGCGAGCTGCTTCATGCGCGGCACGAGGCCGACGGTGCTGACGGTGATGTTGCGCGCGGACATGCCGAGGCCGTCCGGCGCCGGTGCGACCATGCGGCGCACGGCACCGATGACCGCCTTGTAGTTGGCCATCGGCTCGCCCATGCCCATGAAGACGACGTTGGACAGGCGTCCCGGTCCCCCGGCGACCTCGCCGCGGGCCATCTTGCCGGCCGCGTCGACGACCTGGTCGACGATCTCGGCGGTGCTCATGTTGCGCTGGAGGCCGCCCTGGCCGGTCGCGCAGAACGGGCAGGCCATGCCGCAGCCGGCCTGGCTGGACACGCAGATCGTGGCCCGCTCGGAGTACCGCATGAGGACCGACTCGACGAGGGCGCCGTCGAACAGC
This sequence comes from Aeromicrobium chenweiae, assembly GCF_003065605.1. Taxonomy (GTDB): domain Bacteria; phylum Actinomycetota; class Actinomycetes; order Propionibacteriales; family Nocardioidaceae; genus Aeromicrobium; species Aeromicrobium chenweiae. Next base: position 2,388,848 of record NZ_CP026952.1, read on the forward strand.
TTCCAGAGGTTCTTGACCGTCGCGCCCTTGTCGGCCTCCATCGTCCGGATGGGGTTGAGCAGGGTGGGCAGCAGCTCGGCGACGATGCGGTCGCGGCTGGCGGCCGGCAGGTCGGTCATGTTCGCGGGATCGCGCTCGAGCCGACCGTAGTAATGGTTCGCGACCTGCTTGACGCGGAACGCCGGCTCGCCGAGCGCCTCGGCGGCGGCCGTACGCTCCTCGGCGGTCAGGTCGGCGAGGTGACGCGGGGGCTTGGCGCGACCGCGCTTCTGCTCGAAGACGAGCGGAAGCGGGTTGGGGTTGACGGAAGACACGTCCTCCATCCTCTCATCCCACCCCCAATACCCGGGAATCCGCGAGTGGCGCAAGCTGAAGGAAGTGGGACGGCGTGTCGTCCACTTCTGCGCCACTCGCGGACCGGAATGCGCCAGTCGGCGTCAGCTGTGCCCGGGCCGCGGGAGGTCGGCGACGAACTGGAGCTTCTCCAGCACCGGGGTCGGGATGACGAACGGGTAGAGCGGCGGCTTGCCCATGCTGCGGTTGATCTGGTTGAGCGCGATGCTCAACGGGATCCACACGCCGATCACCAGGTCACGGAACGAGGTGAAGTTCTGCGGGCTCGCCACGGTCGCCAGGCCGTACGCGGACGCGGTCTCGATCGTGTCGCAGATGTGCATGTAGTGCGCGAACGTCTCGGCGAAGTCCTCGAACGGGTGCATCGTGGCGTACATGCTGATGTACTGCTTCTCCCACCCGGCCGGAGGGCCCTCGGAGTAGTGCCGCTCGATCGCGTCGGCGTAGCTCTCCTCCTCGTTGCCGAAGAGCTCGCGGGCCGTGCCGATGAGGTCCCCGCGGACGTGCTGCCACTCGATGTAGTGACCGATCTCGTGCCGGAAGTGCCCCAGCATCGTGCGGTACGGCTCGTCGAGGTTGACCCGGACCTTCTCGCGGTGCAGGTCGTCACTCTCGGCGAGGTCAAGGGTGATGACACCGCTGTCGTGGCCCGTCGTGACCTTCTCCTCGACGCTGGACAGCAGGTCGAACGCGAGACCGTTCACCTCGTCCTCGGTGCGCGGCACGATCGGGAAGCCGAGCGTGTCCAGCTCGACGATCAGGCGACGCTTCGCCTCCTCGGCGACCTTGTACTCGCGCAGCCCGACCAGGTCCTCGTCGCTGGGCCGGGTGCGGGTCAGCCCGCAGCTGAAGCAGAAGCCCCCGGGGAACTCGGTCAGCCACGTGCAGCCGGACAGGTTGAGGTTCTTGCAGACGTGCCAGATGCTGCCGTCGGCGTCGACGTACTGCCCCTTGGCGTCGACGGGGACGATCGCGCGCTCGGCGCGGGAGAAGCCCAGGTTGGTCGAGCAGGAGACGCAGACGGAGTTCTCGAAGTACAGGGAGTTGCCGCAGACGCGGCAGGAGAAGGCTTTCACCGGACAAGTGTTTCAGGACGTCACGAAACCGCGACCGCTGGCGCTAGGCACCGTCCTCGACCGGCGCGACGTCGACCTCCACGCGGAGCGTCGACGACCTGGCCTCGGTGAAGATCACGCCCTTCACCGGGGGGACGTCGCCGTAGTCACGGCCCCACGCGACCGTGACGTAGCGGTCGTTCACCAGCTGGTCGTTGGTCGGGTCGACCGCGAGCCAGCCGTCGCCGGGCACCCACACCGCGAGCCAGGCGTGCGTCGCGTCCGCGCCGACGATCCGCTCCTTGCCGGGCGGCGGCGTCGTGGCGAGGTAGCCGCTGACGTACCGCGCGGCCAGCCCGTGGGACCTCAAGCACGCCAGCATCAGGTGGGCGAAGTCCTGGCAGACGCCGGCCCGCTTGGCGAAGATGTCGGCGACGGTCGTGGTCACCGTCGTCGCGGTCTTGTCGTACCGGAAGTCGCGATGGGTGCGCTGCATCATCTCGACCACCGCCTCACCCAGCGGACGCCCCGGCGCGAGCGACTCCGCGGCATAGGCGTGGGCCTCGGCGGTCTGGTCCACGAGCGGCGACGCGAGCGCGAGGTCCTGCGCCCGCCACGCGTCCGCCACGTCCGCGCGCGCAGCGGGACGCGCGAGCTCCCACGGGGTCGCGAGCGCCTCGTCGGAGTGCACCTCGCCGGTCACCACGACGTCGCTCGTGGCCAGGACGTCCAGGACCCGGTGGGGCTCGGTGACCTGGAAGTACGTCGCGGTGTTGCCGTAGTAGTCCAGGTCCTCGGTGCGGTCGGGCGCGTCGGGCGTCAGGACGAGGTCGCGGCGGAGGACCTGCTGCCACGGCAGCTGCCGCGGGACGAGGTACGCGATGCCGAGGCTGTCGCTGACGTCGTCGTCGTACGAGTACGTCGTCCGGTGCGAGATCCGGTAGTGCCGGCTCATTCGGTCACCGTCGCGAAGCCGAACGACCGCGGCGCCGGGCCCGCGGAGAAGTGGAGCTCGCCCACGGCGTCCGCGAACCGGGTCAGCTGACCGATGTAGCCGCTGAGGAACCTCTCCAGGTTGGGCCGGCGCTCGCCCTCGATGGCGGTCAGCGCCGCGATCTCCGCGCGGTCCAGCTCCTCGGCGAGGTCGTCGAGCAGTCGCTCGGGCCGCGTGGACCCCGTCGACTCGGGCATCGCGGCCAGGTGCGTCCGCATCTCGGCGACACCGAACGCCAGCGAGCGGGGGTTCTCCACGTCGAGCAGCAGCAGCTCGAGGACGCCTGCGAGGCGCGCGTACCCGCGGTAGCGGCGGCGGTGCGTGACCGCGCTCTCCGCGGCTGACAGCACGGCGGTGTGGACGTGGCGGTCGACGTCGAGGCCACGACGCGTCGTCGTGGTCGCCGCCAGCAGGTGGCACAGCTGCAGCGCCCGCTCGACCGCACGACCGATGCCGATCATGCGCCAGCCCGGGTCGCGGACCATGTTGGCCGTCACCCCCTGCAGCGACAGGATGCCGGTCAGCGCCTGCCCTGCGCTCTCGGCGACCTGGTGGCTGTAGTGATACGCCACGAGGTTCGCAGCGGCCCGGTCGGTCGACCCGAAGGCCTGCCAGGTGTCGGGCGAGAGCTGGTCGCGGACGCTCTGCGCGGCGTCGCGCAGCGCACTGATCGACTGGGCGACCGATCCCGGTCGGTGCGCGTCGAGCAGCAGCGACCGGAAGTCGTCGTCGAGCCGGTCCGGCCCGAACGGCGAGGCGCTGAGCCGGTCGATCGCGGACATCAGGACCGCCAGGCTCTCGCCGCCCGCGGTGCGGGGACGGGTGCCGAAGTCGTCGGCGGCGGCATGTGCGGTGAGCACGAGGCGCAGCATGTCCTCGGCGCGCTCGGCGTAGCGCCCGAACCAGAACATGTCCTCGAGCACGCGGGGCACCATCGCGGCCGGCGCCCGGACGTTCGTCAGCGGCATGACGTCCATCAAGCCCTGGTCGGGGTCCTCGGGACGCTCCTTGAGCACCCACACGTCCTTGCTCGAGACCGCGTTCGCCGCGTCGTACACGTTCGCGAGGCCTCCGACGAGGGGCCGGTACGTCGAGCCGTAGCGCAGCGTGAACGTCCTCAGGGTGACCGTCTGCGGCTCGATCCCGCGGGCGGCGAGGGTCGGCGACTGCGACAGGGGCAGCAGCTCCTGGCCGACGTAGCGGTGCGGCTCTGCGCGGACGAGCGAGCGGATTCGGTCCTTCGGGAGGTGGCCGAGGTCCGCGGGGTCGTCGATCGACTTCACGGCCAGCCCGTCGAGGTGGTCCAGGACGTACGCCATGGAGCGCTCGTCGCCGGTCCAGTAGGTCTGCACCGACGGGAGGCGCAGCGGCTCCTCGAGCAGCAGCTCGCACATCGCGGACATGAACGGCAGCAGGCCCGGGTTCTCCAGCACACCGGCACCGAGACCGTTGACCACCCGCACCGAGCCGCGACGCACGGCCTCGGTGAGACCGGCGACGCCGAGCTGCGAGCCCTTGCGCAGCTCCAGCGAGTCGCTCCAGTCCGCGTCAACGCGTCGCAGGATCACGTCGACCCGCTCGAGCCGACCGAAGACCCGCATCCACACGGCACCGTCGCGCATCACCAGGTCGCTGCCCTCGACGAGCGGGAAGCCGAGGCTCGACGCGACGAACGACTGGTCGTACGCGGTCTCGGACAGGGTGCCCGGCGACAGCACCACCACGCGTGGGTTCGGTGCATGCCCCGGCGCCGAGTCGATCAGAGTCGAGCGCAGGGCCTGGAAGAACGGCGCCATGCGGTGCAGCCCGGCCTGCCGGTAGAGCTCGGGCAGGACGCGGGAGATGACGCGGCGGTTCTCCATCGCGTACCCGATGCCGGAGGGGGCCTGGGCCCGGTCGGCGATGACCTGCCACTCCCCCGTGGCGTTCCGCCCGAGGTCGGCGGCAGCGATGAGCAGCGGGTGCGGGTCCTGGGCCGACGCGCGGGCGCACACGCGCAGGAAGCCCCGGTGGGCGAAGACCAGGGCCGGCGGCAGCACGCCGCTCGACAGCAGCCGTTGCGGCCCGTAGAGGTCCACGAGGATCGCGTTGAGCAGCTCGCTGCGCTGCGCGAGCCCGACCTCCAGCGGCGACCACTCGGCTGCCTCGACGATGAGCGGCACCGGGTCGAGGCGCCACGGCTCGGGGTCCTGCTCCGGCGGCGTGTACGTCACCCCGTCGTTGGCCAGGAAGCGCTCGATGTCCCCACCGACGCGGCGCAGGTCGGTCTCGGTCAGCTGGACGGCGCTCTCCGCGAGCGGGCGCCAGCTGGGGCGCAGGGTGCCGTCGGGGGCCACCACCTCGTCGTACCGCGGCTGGCCGCCGGTCAGCATCGGCTGGGTGACGGCGGCGGAGTAGTCGCGAAGCGCCGTCACTGCCCTGCCTCGCGGGCCGTTCGGGGCGGTGCGACCCGGCGCAGGTCGAGCGTGTGCGGGTACTCGTCGCTGGCCGCCCGCCGTCCCGCCTCCTGGATCGCGGCCACGTCGAGGGGCCCCGGCGAGTGCCCGAACGGCTCGAACCGGCTGGACCGGCGCGCCTCCGCCTCGCGGGCGTTGATCGGCGGGTTCCCGTGGGCCCGGCCGCCGGGGTGCACCACGTGATAGGTCGCCCCGCCCAGCGAGACCCCCGAGCCGATGTCGACGACGTCGAACCGCAGCGGCGCGTGCACCTCGATCGACGGGTGGAGCGCGGACGGGGGCTGCCAGGCGCGGTAGCGGACCCCGGCGAAGTGCTCGCCGGCGACACCGGTCGGGGTCAGGGGCACGGGAACACCCTGACACGTGACGACGTGCTGCTGCGGCAGGACGCCGCGGACCGTCACCTGCAGGCGTTCGACGGACGAGTCGACGTACCGCGCCATGCCGCCGGACGTCGCCTCCTCGCCCAGGACGTGCCAGGGCTCGATCGCGGAGCGCAGCTCGAGCTCGACATCGCCGGCGCGGGCCACGCCGATGCGCGGGAACCGGAACTCGGTGAACGGGTCGAGCCAGGACTCCTCGAAGTCGATGCCGTGCTCGCGCAGGTCGGCCACGACCGACGCGATGTCGCGGATGGCGCCCTGCGGCAGGAGGAAGTCCTCGTGCAGCGCGGTGCCCCACCGGACGAGCGGTGCGCGGTACGGCTTCTCCCAGAACATCGTGACCAGCGACCTGACGAGCAGCGACTGCACCATCGCCATCTGCGGGTGCGGGGGCATCTCGAACCCGCGCAGCTCCAGGAGGCCGAGCCGGCCGCGGGAGGAGTCGGGACTGTACATCTTGTCGATGCAGAACTCGGCGCGGTGCGTGTTGCCGGTCAGGTCGGTCAGCAGGTGCCGCAGCGCCCGGTCGACGAGCCACGGCCGCGGCTCCTCGGTCTCGGCGGTCAGCCGGTCCAGCTCGCGGAACGCGATCTCCGCCTCGTACAGCGACTCGGGGCGTCCCTCGTCGAAGCGCGGCGCCTGGCTCGTCGGGCCGATGAAGCGGCCCGAGAACAGGTAGGACAGCGCAGGATGCCGCTGCCAATAGGTGATGAGGCTGACGAGGAGGTCGGGGCGACGCAGCATGGGCGACGCCGCCGGCTCCTGGCCGCCGAGCGTGATGTGGTTGCCGCCGCCCGTGCCGGTGTGGACGCCGTCGAGGTCGAACTTCTCGGTCGTGAGCCGCGTCCGGTGCGCGATGGCGTACAGGGTGGTGGTCAGGTCGCGGAGCTCGGACCAGGACGACGTCGGGTGCACGTTGACCTCGATGACGCCGGGGTCGCTGGCCACGACGAGCTGCGTGAGGCGCGGGTCCGGCGGCGGACCGTACCCCTCGATCACGATCCGCTGACCCAGGCGCGTCGCCGCGGTGTCGATCACGTGGAGCAGGTCCGCGTAGTCCTCGAGACGCTCGGTCGGCGGGAGGAAGACGTGCACGAACCCGCGGCGGGCCTCGACCGTCAGCGCCGTCGTCGGCTCCGTCGCGGGGGCGACGACCGGCACGGACGGGATGCGGGGGTCCAGACGCGGGCCGGCCTCGACGTACGACGCGTCGCCGGACGCCCGGGGGTCCTCCCACGTGATCGAGGACAGCGGCAGCCGCAGCCCGATCGCCGACGTGCCCGGCAGCAGGACGATGCGGCCGCGGCGCAGCGACCAGTCCGGGCTCGTCCACTCCTCGCCTGTGACGAGCGGGAGAACCCAGCCGGTCGGCTCCACCACGCCGGCGTCGAGCTCGACCGCGAGATCGGGTGTCGGGGCCAGGGGGTCGAGGCCGGGCCGGTCGCCGTCCGGCCGGCGGAGCTGGTTCACCAGGTCGGTCAGCGGGTCCTCGTACGCTCCGCGGAGCTGCTCGGCGGGCAGGCCCAGCAGGCTGGTGATCTCGCGGCCGAGCTCGGCCGCCCGCGCGGGGGCGTCCTCCTGCGCGGCGGACTCGTCCCAGGGCTCCGCCAGCAGCTTCGGGTCGGACCACAGGGTCTCGCCGTCCGAGCGCCACTGCAGGGCGATCTGCCAGCGCGGGAGCTCCTCACCCGGGTACCACTTGCCCTCGCCACGGTGGACCACGCCACCGCCGGCGTACACCTCGCGCAGCCGCTCGGCGAGCTCGCTGGCCTTGATGCGCTTGGCGGGGCCGTCGGCCTGGGTGTTCCACTGCGGCGACGTCACGTCGTCCAGCCCCACGAAGGTCGGCTCGCCGCCCTGCGTGAGGCGCACGTCGCCGGCCTCGAGGCGCACGTCGATCGCCTCGCCGAGCTGGTCGATGCGCTGCCACTCCGCGGCCGTGTACGGCTTCGTGACGCGGGGGTCCTCGTGGACGCGACGGACGGTGTTGTGGAACGAGAAGTCGACGTTCGCCCGCTCCATCAGCGTGCCGGAGATGGGCGCGGCGGACGACGGGTGCGGGGTGGCCGACAGCGGGATGTGGCCCTCGCCGGCGAACAGCGACGAGGTCGGGTCGAGCCCGATCCAGCCGGCACCGGGCACGAACACCTCGGCCCAGGCGTGCAGGTCGGTGAAGTCCTCGGTGGGGCCGCTGGGACCGTCCAGGGACACGGTGTCGGAGGCGAGCTGGACGAGGTAGCCCGAGACGAAGCGGGCGGCCAGGCCGTACTGCCGAAGGAGCGACACCAGGAGCCACGCGCTGTCGCGGCACGAGCCCACACCGCGCCTCAGCGTCTCGTCAGGGCTCTGCACGCCGGCCTCCATGCGCACCGAGTAGCCGACCGAGCGGTAGACCGCGGCGTTGAGCTGCACCAGGAACGGCACCATCGCCATCCCGCCCTCCGGGAGGTCCGGCAGGAGCTCACGGAACTCGGTGACCAAGGGTCCCGGGGCGTCGGTGTCGCCCTCGCCGACGGGACGCAGGTAGGGCGCCAGGTCCGCCGCGAGCGACGGCTCGTACGAGAACGGGTACGTCTCGGCGTACTCCTCGATGAAGAAGTCGAACGGGTTGACGACCACCATGTCGGCGACCAGGCCGACCGTGATGTCCAGCGTCGAGACCTTCTCGGGGAAGACGAGGCGCGCCAGCCAGTTGCCGAACGGGTCCTGCTGCCAGTTCACGAAGTGGTTCGCGGGGCTGACCGTCAGCGAGTACGCCTCGATCGGGGTGCGGCTGTGCGGGGCGGGCCGCAGGCGGACGACGTGCGGACCCAGCTCGACCGGTCGCTCGAACTCGTACGTGGTGCGGTGCTCCAGGGCGACCTTGATCGACATGTCTCAAGGGTGCCCGGGCGGGCGCGCGACGACACCACCGGGCTCACCTTCCCCGTCGGCCCCGAGCCGCTCCCCCCGCCGTCCCAGCCATCGCCGACGAGTCACGCACGGACGTCCACGAGTCACGCACGGACAGCGACGAGTCACGCACGGACGTCCAGGAGTCACGTACGGCATCCGTACGCGACTCCTCAGCGTCCGTACGCGACTCGTCAGCGTCCGTACGCGACTCGTGGGCGTTGGGGGGTCAGGAGACGTCGACGAGGGTGTACAGGATGAGCCAGGCGATGGGAGCCACGGCGATCAGGGAGTCGAGGCGGTCCATGATGCCGCCGTGACCGGGGAGCAGGTCGCCCATGTCCTTGATGCCGAGGTCGCGCTTGATCAGCGACTCCGACAGGTCACCGAGCGTCGCGAACACCACACCGGCGACGCCGAGGATGATCCCGACCCACCAGTCGCCGTCGAGGGCGTACGTCACGGTGGCGATGCCCGAGCCGATGCCGAACAGCAGCGAGCCCGCGAAACCCTCCCAGGACTTCTTCGGGCTGATCGTCGGGGCCATGGGGTGCTTGCCGAACAGCACACCGGCGATGTAGCCACCGATGTCGGACGCGATCGTGGCGACGATGAACGCCACGATGCGCCACGGCCCGTCGTCCTCCTGCAGCATGAGCAGGACGAAGGTGCCCATGAGGAACAGGTACGACAGGCTGAAGATGCCCGCGCCGACGTCACGCACGAACCCGTCCGCGCCCTCGCTCAGGCGCCAGACCATCGTGCCGATGACGGTCAGCGCCATCGCGATCGCGGCGGTCTCCATGCCGCCCCAGTAGCTGCCCAGCAGCATCGCGACGCCACCGGTCGCGACGGGGACGAACGGCAGCCGGATGCCGGCCGTGGAGAACGCGCGTGTCAGCTCGAACAGGCCGATCAGCAGGGCCACCGCCACGACGGCGATGAACACCTCCTTGACCAGGGCCAACGAGAGCACGACCAGCGCCAGCAGGCCGACGCCGACCGCGATCGAGGCCGGAAGGTTGCGCCCTGCGCGGCTGGTCCTGACGGCCTCCGCAGGTGTCTCCTCGGCGGGAGACTCAGACCTCAAGGAGCTCTGCTTCTTTGTGCTTGAGCAGCTCGTCGATCGCCTCGACGTGCTTCTTCGTCAGCGCGTCCAGGCGCTTCTCGGCGCCGGTGTTGTCGTCCTTGCTGATCTCGGAGTCCTTCTCCGCCTTGTCGAGCGCCTGCTTGGCGTTGCGACGCGCGCCGCGGACGGCGACACGTCCCTCCTCGGCCTTGGACTTGGCGAGCTTGACGTACTCCTTGCGGCGGTCCTCGGTCAGCTCGGGCAGGGTCACGCGCAGGACCTTGCCGTCGTCGCTGGGGTTCACGCCGAGGTCGGACTCACGGATGGCCTTCTCGATCGCGGGCTTGGCGCCGGCGTCGTACGGCTGGATGATGACCGTCCGCGGCTCGGGGACCTGGAACCCGGCGAGCTGGTTCAGGGGCGTCTGCTGCCCGTAGTACTCGGCGGTGATCTGCGCGAACATCGCAGGATGCGCACGACCGGTGCGGATCGCGGCGAACTCGTCACGGGCGTGCTCGACGGCCTTGCCCATCTTGCTGTCGGCGTCACGCAGGGTCTGGTCAATCACGGTGTTCTCCTTGAGTCCGTGCGCGCCTAGGCAGCGTGCACGAGTGTTCCGATCTTCTCACCGCGCAGGACGCGCGCGACGTTGCCCTCGCCTTCCATGCCGAACACGATCATCGGCAGGCGATTCTCCATGCAGAGCGCGAACGCTGCGGCGTCGACGACCTTGAGCCCCATGCGGAGCGCCTCGTCGAACGTCACGCTGTCGTACTTGACGGCGGTGGGGTCCGTCCGCGGGTCGGCGGAGTAGACCCCGTCGACACCGCTCTTGGACATCAGCACGGCGTCGGCCTTGATCTCCAGCGCGCGTTGCGCCGAGACCGTGTCGGTCGAGAAGTACGGCATGCCCGCGCCGGCGCCGAAGATGACGACCCGGCCCTTCTCGAGGTGCCGCATCGCGCGCCGCGGGATGTACGGCTCGGCGACCTGGCCCATCGTGATCGCGGACTGGACGCGTGTCTCGATGCCCTGCTTCTCGATGAAGTCCTGCAGCGCGAGGCTGTTCATCACCGTGCCGAGCATGCCGATGTAGTCCGCGCGCGAACGCTCCATGCCGCGCTGGCTCAGCTCGGCGCCGCGGAAGAAGTTGCCGCCGCCGACCACGATGGCCACCTCGACACCTTCGTTGACCGCCTCGGCGATCTGCTTGGCGATGCCGTTGACGACGTCGGGGTCGATGCCGATCTTGCCGCCGCCGAACACCTCGCCGGACAGCTTCAGCAGGACCCTCTTCAGCCCATGACCGGAGGCCGGACCGTCGACATGCTCAGCAGTGGTCACGAATCCGGCCTCTCGATCAGCGGGTTGAACGGGGTGTTGCTGGGTGGGTCAGGCGCCGATCTCGATGTGGGCGAAACGCTTGAGCGTCACGCCGGCCTCATCGAGGAGTGCCTTCACGGTCTTCTTATTGTCCTGAACCGAGGCCTGCTCGAGCAACACCTGGTCCTTGAAGAAGCCGTTGAGACGGCCCTCGGTGATCTTGGCGATCGCCTGCTCGGGCTTGCCCTCCTCGCGTGCGGTCGCCTCGGCGATCTCACGCTCCTTGGCGACGATGTCCGCGGGGACGTCCTCGCGCGTGAGGTAGCGCGGGCGCATCGCGGCGATCTGCATCGCGACGCCGCGGGCGACGTCGTGGCTGTCGCCCTCGAACTCCACGAGCACGCCGACGGCCGGCGGCAGGTCGCTGGCACGACGGTGCATGTACGTCGCGACGGTGCCGTCGAAGCTGGCCACGCGGCCGAGCTCGATCTTCTCGCCGATGACGACCGCGAGGTCGGCGACGGCCTCGGCGACGGTCTTGCCGTTCTCGAGCTTCGCGCTCGCGAACTCCTCGGCGTTGGCCGGCTTCACCTGGTCGGCCAGGACCGCGAGGTCCTCGGCCAGCTGGATGAACTGGTCGTTCTTGGCGACGAAGTCGGTCTCGGAGTTGAGCTCGACGATCGCGCTGCCGTAGTTGGCGACGAGGCCGGAGGTGGCCTCCCGCTCGGCACCGCGCTTGGCAGCCTTCGCGGCGCCCGAGATGCGGAGCACCTCGATCGCCTTGTCGAAGTCGCCGTCGGCCTCGGTGAGCGCCTTCTTGGCGTCCATCATGCCCGCGCCGGTGGCGTCGCGGAGCCTCTTGACCTCAGTGGCAGAGATAGCCATGTGTGATTCCTTTGCGAATGTCTGTGCAGTCAGGGGAACGAGCGCCTACGTCACTCGGACGCGGGCGTGGCGTCCTTCTCGGCGACGGCGGGATCGACGGTGACGTCGACCTTGTCCGCGCCGGGAGCGGCGGCCTCGGCAGCAGCCGGGGTCTCGTCGGCAGGAGCCTCGGTCGGGGCCGCGGCCTCGGCAGCGGGGGCCTCGGCAGCAGCAGGAGCCTCGGCAGCCTTCGCGGCGGCGTCGGCGTCCTTCTTCTCCAGCAGCTCGCGCTCCCAGTCGGCCAGGGGCTCCTCGGCACCGAGCTCGGCGCCGGGCTCTTCCTGACCGGTCTTGGCACCACCGCGGGCCAGGAGGCCCTCGGCGACGGCGTCGGCGATGACGCGGGTCAGCAGGCCGACCGAGCGGATCGCGTCGTCGTTGCCCGGGATCGGGAAGTCGACGTCATCGGGATCGCAGTTGGTGTCCAGGATCGCGATGATCGGGATGTTCAGCTTCTTGGCCTCGTCGACCGCGAGGTGCTCCTTCTTCGTGTCGACGATCCACACGGCGGACGGCGTGCGGCCCATGTCGCGGATGCCGCCGAGGGTGCGCGAGAGCTTCGCGTACTCGCGGCTCATGCCGAGGAGCTCCTTCTTCGTGCGGTTCGATCCCGCGACGTCGTCGAAGTCGATCTCCTCGAGCTCCTTCATGCGCTGGAGCCGCTGGTGCATCGTCTGGAAGTTGGTGAGCATGCCGCCGAGCCAACGCTGGTTGACGTAGGGCATGCCGACGCGCTTGGCCTGCTCCTCGATCGGCTCCTGCGCCTGGCGCTTGGTGCCGACGAACAGGATCGTTCCGCCACGGGCGACGGTGTTCTTGACGAACTCGTATCCCGCGTCGATGTAGGCCAGCGACTGCTGGAGGTCGATGATGTAGATGCCGTTGCGCTCGGTGAAGATGAAACGCTTCATCTTGGGGTTCCAACGACGGGTCTGGTGCCCGAAGTGAACGCCGCTCTCGAGCAGCTGGCGCATGGTGACGACGGCCATGGTCGTATCTCCTTGTGGCACACGTGTGCCGGTCCTGGTTGACTCACCGCCGGCGGCGGTGACCTGGCGCCTGTCGTGCTGGGGCCCACTCCCGACCGGGAGACCAGGACCCCATCCGCATTCAGCTCTCGCGTCAAACGGAGGACAGGCGCGCGAATTTCACTTCGACGAAGTGAGTGTCCCCAGTCTAGGGCACCGAAGCCCCCGTCACGAAATCCACAGCCCCGGGGCCCGCAGCGGCCGTCCCCAGCCCGGCCGCGAGGGGCTGTGCCGCGCGATTCGCGGGACTTGGCTGGTCCCCATGACCCGTCCCCTGGCCGCCCTGCCGATCGTCCTGCTGCTCCTGCCCGTGGCGGCCGATCCCGGCACTCCCGAGACCTGGTCGTGGCCCCTCGACGACCATGCCGTGGGCGAGCGGTTCGACCCCCCGGCGGACGAGTACGGCGCGGGTCACCGCGGCATCGACCTCGACGGAGCGGTCGGCGATCGGGTCCGAGCCGTCGCGCCGGGACGCGTCGCGTTCGTGGGAGAGGTGGGTGGCGTCCCGGTGATCTCGATCGACCACGGCACCGAGCGGTCCACCTACCAGCCGGTGCGGGCTCGGGTGCGCAACGGGGACGCAGTGCGTGCCGGCGAGGTCATCGGCACGCTGCTGGGCACTCACAGCCACTGCGCCGGGCCGTGCCTGCACCTCGGACGACGGGTCGGCCACGACTACCTCGACCCGCTGGACCTCCTCGGCGGCGCCAGGTTCCGGCTGATCAGCGCCGACGGTCCTCCTCCGTCACCACCGGCCGGCATCGGCGGGGACCTCCAGCGACCGGTCGGTGGACCGGTGACCTCGCCGTTCGGCATGCGCGTCCATCCCCTCACCGGGGTGCGCAAGCTGCACGACGGCACCGACTTCGGGGTGCCCTGCGGGACGCCCGTCCACGCCGCGGCCGCCGGCACCGTGGTCGACCGCGGGTACGCCGGGGCCTACGGCCAGCGGGTCGTCGTCCGGCACTCCCCCGGTGTCGAGACCTCCTACAACCACCTGAGCGGGATCTCGGTCGCCGCCGGGGAGCGGGTCCGTCCCGGCCAGGTGATCGGTCGCTCCGGGACCACCGGACTGTCGACTGGGTGCCACCTGCACCTCATGCTCGTGAAGGACGGGACCCCGGTCGACCCGATGCCTCACCTGTGACGGACGGTGTGGACCGCCCCGGCAGGATGGTCGCCATGCATGAGCTGTTCACACTCCCCAAGGCCGAGCTCCACCTGCACATCGAGGGCACCCTCGAGCCGGAGCTGGTGTTCGCCCTCGCCCGTCGCAACAAGCTGAACGTTCCGTTCCCGGACGTGGAGTCGCTGCGTGAGGCGTACCGGTTCGACGACCTCGTCTCCTTCCTCACCCTCTACTACTCGTGCATGGACGTGCTGCGCACGGAGGAGGACTTCGCCGACCTGGTCACCGCCTACGCGGACCGGGCCGCGGCCCAGGGCGTCCGGCACGTCGAGATGTTCTTCGACCCGCAGGCACACACGTCGCGAGGCATCCCGCTCGACGTCGTCATGGCCGGCCTCACGACGGGCGTCGAGCGCGCGCAGGCCGCGCACGGCATGTCCACCGGTCTCATCGCCTGCTTCCTGCGCGACCGGCCGGTCGTCGAGGCGCACGAGACCCTCGAGGGCCTCGCGCCGTACGCGGACACGCTCCTGGGCGTCGGGCTGGACTCCGCCGAGGTCGGCTACCCGCCGTCGTTGTTCACCGACGTCTTCCGCGATGCTCGCGACCTCGGCCTGCGGGTCGTGGCGCACGCGGGCGAGGAGGGTCCGCCGTCGTACGTGTGGGAGGCGCTCGACGTGCTCGGGGTCGAGCGCGTCGACCACGGTGTGCGCGTGCTCGAGGACGACGCGCTCGTCCGCCGGATGGCGCTCGACCGCATGCCCCTCACCGTGTGCCCGCTGTCGAACGTGCGGCTGCGGGTCGTCCCCGACGTCGCCTCTCACTCCCTGCCGGCGCTGCTGTCGGCCGGACTGGTCGCCACCGTCAACTCGGACGACCCGGCCTACTTCGGCGGGTACGTGGGCGACAACTTCGTGGCCCTGGCACGTGACCTGGGGATCGACCGCGACGGGTCCGCACTACTGGCCCGCAACTCCTTCCTGGCCTCGTTCCTCGAGGAGGACCGGCGCAAGGAGCTGCTGATCGAGGTCGACCAGTGGGAGAGCGACGTCCGCACGGTCACGCCCGCGGATGGGCGAGCTTGAACGCACTGCGGAGGCGCTCGTTGCTGACGTGCGTGTAGATCTGGGTCGTGCCGAGCGAGGCGTGGCCGAGGATCTCCTGCACGCTGCGCAGGTCCGCGCCGCCCTCCAGCAGGTGCGTGGCCGCGGTGTGGCGCAGGCCGTGCGGTCCCAGGTCCGGGGCGCCCTCAACGGCAGCGAGCCGTTCGTGCACCACCCGACGGACCGCCCGGGGGTCGATGCGGCCACCACGGGTCCCGAGGAACACCGCCGGACCGCTGGCCTCCGTGGCCAGCTCGGGGCGCCCGCGCTCGAGCCACAGCTCGACCGCGTCGGACGCCGGCAGACCGTACGGGACAGCGCGCTCCTTGCGCCCCTTGCCGAGGACACGGACGACCCGGCGGCTGCGGTCGAGGTCGTCGACGTCGAGCCCCACCAGCTCCCCCACTCGAATGCCCGTCGCGTAGAGCAGCTCGAGGATCGCTAGGTCGCGCAGGCCACGCGTGCCGTCGTCGACCAGGGCGTCGGTCGTCGCGTCGAGCAGGGCCCGCACCTCGGTCTCGCTCAGTGCGACCGGGAGCTCGCGGTGCGACTTGGGGTTGACCAGCAGCGCGCCGGCGTCGGCGTCCGCGCGACCCGTGCGGGCGAGCCACGCCGTGAACACCCGGGCCGACGTGGACCGGCGGGCCAGCGTCGTGCGAGCCTTGCCCATCGTCTGCAGGTGGGCCAGCCAGCTGCGCAGGGTCCGGATCGTCAGGCCGGCCGGGTCGTCGACGCCCAGACGTCCGGCGTGCGACGCCAGGCTCTGCAGGTCGGTCAGGTAGGCGCGCACCGAGTGGGCCGAGAGGTCGCGCTCGGCCCGGAGGTGCTGCTCGTACGCGCCGAGGACGTTCGACCAGGCCTCGGTCAGGTCGTCGGGGGTCTCGTCGTTCATCGCTGCCAGTGTGCGACGTGATCGCCGTCCGCTCACGTCGGCGCGCCGGACGGGCTGCTCACGGCGACCTGACCTGCGCGTCGGGGCGCGGTCGCAGCACCCATCCGTCGGCATGCCGGACGACGAGAGCGCGGCGCTCGAGCAGCTCCAGAGCCGACCGGACCTCCCGCAGGCTGAGCCGCACCCCGGCCGCGACCTCGGCGAGGGAACGGGTGCTGTGCCAATCCAGCCCGTCCAGTGTCGTGCGCGCGGCAGGCGGCAGCAGGTCGAGCTGGGTGGACGGGGCCGCCAAGGCCGACTCCTCGGCGCCGAGGCCCCCGAGCTCCTCCAGCACGTCCGCGCCGCTCGTGACGAGCACGGCCTTGCCCTCGCGCACCGCGGCGTGCACTCCCCCGGACGCCTTGGACGTCACGGGCCCGGGCAGGGCCATCGTCGCCCGGCCGAGCTGGTCGGCCCAGTTCAGCGTGTTGAGCGACCCGCTGCGCACCGCCGCCTCGACGACCACCGTTCCCTGGCCGAGCGCGGCGATGATCCGGTTGCGCGACAGGAAGCGCCCTTTCAGCGGCGCCTCGCCGGGGGCCTGCTCGCTGACCACGAGGCCGTCCTCGGCGATCCGCGACAGCAGGGAGGCGTGCGACCGGGGATAGTCGACGTCCGCCCCGCAGGCCAGCACCGCCACGGTCGGCCGACCCATGGCCAACGCACCGCGATGCGCGCAGCCGTCGATCCCGTACGCAGCACCGCTCACCACGGTCCACCGGGCGTCGGCCAGGTCCGCACCGAGGTCTGAGGCCACCTCCGCGCCGTACGTCGTGCAGTCCCGCGCACCGACGACCGCCACGGCCTCCTCGCCGATCGAACGCAGGCTGGCGGTTCCGCGGACCCACAGGCCGATCGGCGCCCCGGCCGTGCCGTGCAGCGCGTTCACGTGATCCAGGTCGTCCAGTGATGACGGCCAGTCGGCGTCCCCGGGGCACAGCCAGCGCAGCCCCGCCGCCTCCGCCCGGCTCAGCGCACGGTCGACCCGGTCGTCGACGTCGCCGGCCCGCTCGACCCAGGCCTCGGGGAGACGCTCCCCCGCCAGCCGACCTTCGCGACGAACCGCCCGGAGCACCCGGTCCGGGTCGTGCACCTGCAGCAGGTCGCGCAGGCGAGCGTCCCCCGGCTCCACGACGAGGCTCAGCGCCAGCCGCGCCTCCCGGCTCACGAGGCGCGCACCAGGTCTCGCAGGGACCCGCCCAGCGCGGTGCCGCGGCGCAACGACAGCGCCGCCTCCACGTCGTCCCCGCGCGGGACGTCGTGGCCGTTGAGGTCGGCCACGCTCCAGGCCAGACGCAGGATGCGGTCGGCGGACCGGGCGTTCAGCTTGTTGGTGCGCAGCTGCTGGTCCACCAGGACCCGGCCCTGCTCGCCGACCGGCCAGCTCTTGCGCAGCTCGACGCCCGGCACCTCGCTGTTGAGCCGCCACGGGGTGTCACGCAGCCGGCGTTCCTGTCGTCCACGCGCCTCCTGCACGATCGCCGCGAGCTCACGGGTCGAGCGCGCGTCGCCCATCGCGGTGACGAGCTCGGGCCGGGACAGCGACGTCAGGGACCGGTGGATGTCGATGCGGTCACGGATCGGACCGGACAGCCGGTCCGCGTAGCGACGGCGCATCAGGGGTGTGCACCGGCACTGGTCCGCGACCGCCGAGCTGAGTCCGCAAGGGCACGGGTTCGCCGCCAGGACGAGCTGGAAGCGCGCCGGATAGGCCGCGGTCATCGCCGCCCGCGACACCACGACATGACCGCTCTCCAGCGGCTGGCGCAGCGCCTCCAGCACGTTGGACGCGAACTCGGGTGCCTCGTCGAGGAACAGCACCCCGTGATGGGCCAGGCTCAGCGCCCCGGGCCGGATCGTGCGGCTGCCCCCGCCGACGATCGAGACCGCGCTGGCCGTGTGGTGCGGGTCGAGGAACGGCGGCCGGGTGAGCAGGGGCGCATCGCTCGGCAGCACCCCGGCGACCGAGTGGACGGCGCTGACCGCCAACGACTGCTCGTGCGTGAGGTCGGGCAGCAGGCCCGGCAGCCGTTGGGCGAGCATCGTCTTGCCGATCCCGGGCGGGCCGGTCATCAGCAGGTGATGGCCGCCCGCGGCCGCGACGAGCAGTGCCATGCGGGAGTCCTCCTGCCCCGAGATGTCGGCCAGGTCCAGGTGCGCGAGGCGGTCGGCCGAGGTCCACGAGATGGACGGGGTGTCGTCGAGCGGTGGCACCGGCGGGTCGTCGGGCTCCTCCTCCCCGGTCAGCAGCGCGACGGCCTGGCGCAGCGACCGCACGCCGACGACTCCGATGCCGCGGACCAGCTCGGCCTCAGGCACGTTGACCTCGGGCACGAACACCCGTTCGTAGCCCGCCTCCGCGGCGGCGAGCGTCGCGGGCAGCACGCCCCGGATGGCTCGCAGCCGCCCGTCGAGGGCGAGCTCGCCGAGGAACACCGAGCCGGCCAGTCGCTCAGCCGGCACCAACGACTTCGCGGCGAACACCGCCAGGGCGATGGCCAGGTCGTAGTGCGAACCGGTCTTCGGCAGCGTCGACGGTGCCAGGTTGATCGTCACCCGCTGATCGGGCCAGGTCGTGCCCGAGTTGGAGACCGCGGACCGGCACCGGTCGCGTGCCTCGTTGACCATGGTGTCGGCCAGACCCACCAGGACGGTCGCGGGCAGCCCGCCGCCGATGTCGACCTCGACCTCGATCGGTCTCCCCGACAGACCGTCGAGCGTGACCGAGTGCGTCGCCGCCGCCATCAGGCCACCCCGGTGATGCGCTCGACGACGGGGCCGCCCCGGGCCGGGACCACGACCGAGATGACGTCGATCCGGATGCTCGGCGGCGAGATGTCGTGCACCTCGAGCCAGTGCATCGCCAGTCGTCGCAGCCGTGCGGCCTTCTGGCCCGTGATCGCCTCGAACGGGCCGCCGTGCCCGTACGACGTCCGCGTCTTCACCTCGCAGATCACCAGGGTGGAGCCGTCGCGGGCGACGATGTCGATCTCGCCGAACTTGCAGGTCCACTTCGTGGCCAGCACCGCCATGCCGATGGATCTCAGGTGGTCGGCCGCGACCCGCTCGCCGTAGTCGCCGACTCCCTTGTTGCGCTCGTAGGTCATGTCGTCGAGCCTCGTGGCCCGGGCGGCCCCGATCCAGCGGACCGCGGCGGCCTGTGGACACGTCCGGGTACCGGACCGACTGTGGACAACCCGCCCTAGACTCGCCCGGTGACCGGACTGACGAGACCTCTTCGTGGCCTGATCCTCGCGGTGCAGTTCCTGACGCGGATCCCCACGCCGCAGATCCGGGACTTCCACGAGGACGACATCGGCCGCTCCGCCCCGTGGTTCCCCGCCGTGGGTCTCCTCGTCGGTGCCGCCGTGGCCGTCCCGGTCGAGCTGCTGTCCGACCGTCCCCAGCTCGCGGCGCTGGCCGGTCTCGTCGTGTGGGTCTGGATCACCGGTGCCCTGCACATCGACGGCCTCGGCGACGTGGCGGACGCCCTCGGGGCCTCACACCGCGACCCCGCGCGCTACGCGGCCGCGCTGAAGGACCCCCACATGGGGGCGTTCGGGGTCGTGACCGTCGTGCTCCAGCTGATCGCCAAGTTCGTGCTGCTCTCCGAGGCCGCGCACCAGGACCTGACCTGGGTCCTCGTCCTCGTCCCCGCTTGGGCGCGGTGGATCAGCCTGGCGCTGCCGCGCCTCACCACGTCCCTGCAGGCCGGGCTCGGCGAGCGCTTCGGCGGCCAGATCACCTGGCCGACGGTCGCGGTGTGGGCCGTCGCGCTGTCCGTCGCGAGCGTCCTCACCTCGCCGGTGCTGCTCGTCGCGATCCCGCTCGCGGGCGCCGTGGCCCTCTACTGGCACCGGCGCCTCGGCGGGGTCTCGGGCGACGGCCTGGGGGCCAGCACCGAGATCGCCGAGAGCCTGCTGCTCATCGCGCTGATCGCGCCGACGCTGAGCTGACGACGGTCAGTCGGCCTCGGGCAGCTTGAAGTCGGAGTCCTGCAGCTCCTCGACGTTGACGTCCTTGAACGTGAGCACCTTGACGTTCTTGGCGAACCGGGCCGGCCGGTAGATGTCCCACACCCAGGCGTCGTTCATCGACACCTCGAAGTACGCGTCCCCGGTCTCGGACCGCACCTTCACGTCCACCGCGTTGCACAGGTAGAAGCGCCGGTCGGTCTCCACGACGTACTTGAAGATGCGGACGACGTCCCGGTACTCGCGGTAGAGCGCGAGCTCCATCTCCGACTCGTACCGCTCCAGGTCCTCTGAGCTCATGCCGTCCCCTTCGTCGAAGAACCACGGTACGAAGAGGCCGGCATGATCGCTGCCTCATGACTCGCTCGCTGGCGCTCGCTCATGCCATCTGCTCCATCGCTGCCTTGACGTTCACGTAGGTCTTGCGGTGCTGGTCGCACGGTCCGTGGTCCCGCAGGGCCGCCTGGTGCACGGGCGTGCTGTAGCCCTTGTGCGTGGCGAAATCGTACGCCGGGAAGTCCTCGTGCATGCGCACCATGAGGCGGTCGCGTGTCACCTTCGCCACCACGGACGCCGCCGCGATCGACGCGGAGACCCGGTCGCCCTTCCAGACCGCGAGCCCCGGGACGCCGAGGCCGTCCACCGGGAACCCGTCGGTGAGGACGTAGCCCGGACGGATCTCGAGGCGCCACAGCGCACGACGCAGGGCCGCGATGTTGGCCTGGTGCAGGCCCATGCGGTCGCAGTCGGCAGCCGGGACGACGACGACCGAGACGTCGACGGCCCGCTTCATGATGAGGTCGAAGCACGCCTCGCGACGCTTCTCCGTGAGCAGCTTGGAGTCGGCCAGGCCGGGGATCTGCCGGTCGAGGACGACCGCGGCGGCCACCAGCGGACCGGCGCACGCCCCGCGGCCGGCCTCGTCGACGCCGGCGACGGGGTGCAGTCCCTGACGGGCCAGCGCGCGCTCGTAGCCGTACAGGCCGGCGTCACGGCGGATCGTCGAGCCCTTGGCGAGGCGGGTCACGGCGCGCTCACTTCCGGTTGACGGTCTCGAACGTCTCGGGCTTGTGGATGAACCCGGCACGGCCGAACGGCCACACCCGGAGCCAGGCCTTGCCCACGACGGACTTCTCGGACACCTGTCCCCCGCCGGGGTCGCCCAGGTGGCCGCGCGAGTCGTACGAGTTGCCGCGGTTGTCGCCCATGACCCACAGGTACCCCTTGCGGACCTTCACCTCGAACGTCTTGTCCTTGGTCGCCGACTCGTCCAGCAGGTAGGACTCGTCGAGCTCCTTGCCGTTGACCGTCAGCTTGCCCTCGCTGCAGCAGCGGATCGTGTCGCCACCGACGCCGATGACCCGCTTGATGAGGTGACCGCCGGTCGGGAACAGGCCGATCTTCTCCAGGCCGCTCTGCACGAAGTTGCTGGCGTGGCGGGAGTCCTCGGGGCTGAGCCAACCTCCCGGGTCGTCGAAGACCACGACGTCGCCGCGCTTCACGTCGCCGCCCCAGTAGGAGACCTTCTGGACCAGGATCTTGTCGTCGACCAGCATCGTCGGCTCCATCGACTCCGACGGGATGTAGAACGCCTGGAGGAAGAACGTCTTGACGACGACCGCCATCACCATGGCGGTGGCGACGAGAAGGATCGACTCCTGCCATACGGGGAGCTGCCGCTTCTTGTCACTCACCCGGCGAGCCTAGCCGCACCGCGCAACGACCTCCGCTGCGGACTCGCGTGTCGAGGCGAGGCGCTCAGGGCTTCTTGACGTCCGCGAACGCGTCGGTGCCGTCGACGAATCCGGCACGCTTCAACGGCCAGACGCGCAGCCACGCCTTGCCCACGACACTGGACTCGCGGATGAAGCCGCGGCCCGGGTCGGTGATGTGCTGCGGGGACGCCAGCGAGTTGCCGCGGTTGTCGCCCATGACCCACAGGCTGCCCTTCGGCACGACGACGTCGAAGCGGGTGTCCTTGGTGGCCGTCGGGTCCAGGACGTACGGCTCCTGGATCGTGCGGCCGTTGACCGTCAACCGGCTGTCGGTGCAGCACGTGACGTGGTCGCCGCCGACACCGACGACGCGCTTGATGAGGTGGCCACCGCTCGGCAGCAGACCGACCTTCTCCAGACCACGCTGCAGCACGTTGCCCGCGGGCTGGGAGTCCTCGGGGCCGAGCCAGCCTCCGGGATCGTCGAACACGACGATGTCCCCGCGCCTCACGTCGCCGCCCCAGTAGGAGACCTTCTGGACGAGGATCTTGTCGTCGACCAGCATCGAAGGCTCCATGGAGCCCGACGGGATGTAGAAAGCCTGGACGAAGAACGTCTTCACGACGACCGCCAGGAGCACCGCCACCACGACCAGCAGGATCGACTCCTGCCAGACCGGGAGCTGCCGACGCCGCCGGCCACCTTTCGGCAGCGGGTCGGTCGTCGGCAGCGGGCGCGACTCAGACGTCGCGCTTCTCCTTGATCTTGGCAGCCTTGCCGCGCAGGTTGCGCAGGTAGTACAGCTTGGCGCGACGCACGTCGCCGCGGATCGCGACGTCGATGTGGTCGATCACGGGCGTGTGCAGCGGGAACGTGCGCTCCACGCCGACACCGAAGCTGACCTTGCGGACCGTGAAGGTCCGGCCGATGCCCGAGCCCTGGACCTTGATGCAGACACCCTTGAAGACCTGGATGCGCGAGCGGCTGCCCTCGATGACCTTCACGTGAACCTCGAGCGTGTCGCCCGCACGGAAGGTGGGCAGGTCGGTGCGCAGCGACTCGCTGGCGACCTGGTCGATGATGTTGGTCATGGTTCTGCTCCTCGCTGGTGCCACAGGTCACCCACGGCTGGGTTGTTCGAAAAGGAAGTGGTGCGGCGGTGATCGACGGTTCCCCTGTGGCAGATCCGTCCGGCGCCAAGGGTCAATATTGCCACACCGGTGCGCGTCCGAGCCAATCGGTGACCGCCCTGCCCGCCGGGAGACGGCGACGCGCCCGCCGGGAGGTCCGGCGGGCGCGTCGGGTGGTCCATCGGGATGGACGGACGACGCTCAGACGAGCGCGTAGCCCTCCTCACCGTGGAGGACGGAGTCGATGCCCGCCGACTCCTCGTCCTGGTGGATGCGGAAGCCGATCGTGCGGTTGATGACCGTGGCGATGGCGTACGACACCACGAACGAGTACACCGCGACGGCGATCGCCGAGACCGCCTGCAGGATCAGCTGGTCGAGGTTGCCCCCGCCGGTGAACAGGCCGGTCTCCATCGCGAAGAAGCCCAGGTAGAGCGTGCCGATGATGCCGGCGACCAGGTGGATGCCGACGACGTCGAGCGAGTCGTCGTAGCCGAGCTTGAACTTCAGGTCGACCGCGATGGCGCAGACGCCACCGGCGAGCAGGCCGAGCACGATGGCCCAGATGGGCTGCAGCGCGACACAGGACGGAGTGATCGCGACCAGGCCGGCGACAGCACCGGACGCCGCGCCGACCGACGTGGCCTTGCCGTTCTTGAAGTGCTCGACGATGATCCAGCCGAGGATGCCGGCCGCGGGGCAGACGATCGTGTTGACGAAGATCAGCGTGGCCATGCCGTCGCCGGCGGCCGCCCCGGTGTTGAAGCCGAACCAGCCGAACCACAGGATCGCCGCGCCGATCAGCACGAGCGGGACGTTGTGGGGCTTCTGCAGCTCCTTGCTGAAGCCGACACGCTGGCCGAGCACGAGGGCGAGGGCCAGGGCCGCAGCACCCGCGTTGATGTGGACGGCGGTGCCGCCGGCGAAGTCGATCGT
Source organism: Aeromicrobium chenweiae (assembly GCF_003065605.1). GTDB lineage: Bacteria > Actinomycetota > Actinomycetes > Propionibacteriales > Nocardioidaceae > Aeromicrobium > Aeromicrobium chenweiae. The sequence goes on from NZ_CP026952.1 coordinate 2,412,244, forward strand.
CGAGGCGTCGATGCCGAGGTTGTCACCGAGGTTGCCGATCCAGCCGGTCATGCCGTCGTCGTTGAACGCGAACACCCACCCGGCGACCGGGAAGTAGACGAGCGTGGCGAACAGGCCGGCGAACAGCATCCACGGGAAGAACCGCGCACGATCGGCGATGGCGCCCGAGATCAGGGCCACCGTGATGATCGCGAAGGTCGAGCCGAAGGCGACACTGGCCAGGACGCCACCGTCACCGCCGCCGAACGAGTCCTTGGCGGCGTCCCACTGACCGAAGTCCGAGAACGGGTTGCCGAGCACCTGCTTGATCCAGTCGCTGCCGCTGTTGTCCAGCGTCGCCATGTTGGCGCCGTACAGCACCCACAGGACGCCGACCAGGCCGATGGCGCCGAAGCTGAGCATCATCATGGAGACGACGCTCTTGGCCTTGACGAGTCCTCCGTAGAAGAACGCCAGGCCCGGTGTCATGAACAGGACGAGGGCTGCGGAGACCAGCAGCCAGATAGTTCCGGGGGTCATGAGAAACCTCTCTGAGGGGGGTGTCGTTCGGCCGGCAGAGCGACGCTGCTGCTGTCGGGCGCGAGACACACTGTGTCGCCACGAGGTTTTGCGAGGCTTGCCTCAGCATTTCGCGGGCGTTACGTGCCCTGCGATCGTGTTAATTCCACGTCGCCCCGGGCACCACCTGACCCGTGGGCCCCGGGCGGCTCAGGCGTCAGCCGAGCAGGTCGGGACGGCGTCGACGCGTGCGCTCCAGCGCCTGCTCGCGGCGCCATGCGGCGATCGCGGCGTGGTTGCCCGAGAGCAGGACCGGCGGGACGTCGCGGCCGCGCCAGCTCGAGGGCTTGGTGTAGACGGGGTACTCCAGCAGCCCGTCGTCGCCGTGGGACTCCTCGACCAGGGACGCCGGGTTGCCCATGAAGCCCGGCACGAGCCGGACGATGGCCTCGATCATCGCCAGGGCGGCGACCTCTCCGCCGTTGAGGACGAAGTCACCGAGCGAGATCTCCTCGACGCGCCACCGGTCGGAGGCCTCGTCGATCACGCGCTGGTCGATGCCCTCGTAGCGGCCGCACGCGAAGAGCAGGTGGGACTCGCCGCTCAGGCGCTCGGCCGTCCGCTGGGTGAAAGGCGTGCCCGAGGGGGTCGGGACCACGACGACGGCCTGCTCGCTCGCGAGGGAGTCCAGGGCCTCCCCCCACGGCTCGGCCTTCATCACCATGCCGGCCCCGCCCCCGTACGGGGTGTCGTCCACGCTGCGGTGCTTGTCGTGGGTGAAGTCGCGCAGGTCGTGGGTCCGGATCGTGAGCAGACCGGACGACTGCGCCTTGCCGGCGAGCGAGAGCTGCAGCGCGTCCAGGTAGGCCGGGAAGATCGAGACGACGTCGACGCGCACGTCAGGCCTCGAGGTCGGAGGCGGCGTTCTCGGCCTTCGACGGGTCCAGCAGTCCCTCGACGTCCGCGACCGTGACGAACCCGCCACGGACGTCCACCACCGGCACGAGCTCGGTGACGAACGGGATCAGCACCTCACGGCCGTCGACGTCGACGGCCAGGGTGTCCTGGTACGGCAGGTGGACGAGTCCGGTCACGCTGCCGACGACGGCATCGCCCGAGCGGACCTCGAGGCCGACCAGCTGGTGGTCGTAGAACTCGTCGGGGTCCTCGGGGACGTCCGCGGGATCCACCTCGGCCTCGAGCACCGTGCCGTGCAGGGCCTCGGCCGCGTTGCGGTCGGGGACCTCGTCGAACGCCACGACGAGGCGGCCACCGTGGTGGCGCGCCTTCGTCACGGTCAGCCTGCGTCGTCCGGCGACGACAGACGAGCCCGGGGCGAAACGCCGCTCGGGCTCGTCTGTACGGATGTCGACGTTCAGCTCACCACGGATCCCGTGGGCACGACCGATACGGCCGATGACGACCAGCATCGTCAGCTGCGACGATCGACGTCCACGAAGTCGATGCGCGCGCCGCCACGACCGGCGATCGCGCCCGCGACCTTGCGGACGGCCGTGGCCGTACGGCCCTGTCGGCCGATGACCTTGCCGAGGTCGTCCGGGTTGACCCGGACCTCGAACAGCTCGCCGTTGCGCGTCTGCTTCACACGCACGTCGACGTCGTCAGGGCTGTCGACGATGCCGGCGACGAGGTGCTCGATGACCTCGACCAGAGGGGCGGCCACGATCAGGCCTTGGCCTCGTCGGACGACGCGGCGTCGTCAGCCTTGGCGTCGTCAGCCTTGGCCTCGTCGGCCGCCGGCTCCTCAGCCTTGGGCTCCTCGGCCTTGGGCTCAGCCTTCTTGGCGGCGGCCTTCTTGGTCACCGCGTCCGACTTGGGCTCGCTGTGGAGCTCCTTGAGGGCGTCCTGGAAGATGTCTTCCTTGGAGCGCTTCTCCTCGGCGAACTTCATGGTGTTCTGGCCACCGATGTCACCGGTGATCTTCAGCAGGGCGGCGACGGCCTCGGTCGGCTGGGCGCCGACTCCGAGCCAGTACTGCGCGCGCTCTCCGTCGACGTTGATGATCGACGGCTCGGCCTTGGGGTTGTACGTGCCGATCTCCTCGATCACGCGGCCGTCGCGCTTGGTGCGCGAGTCGGCGACGACGATGCGGTAGAACGGCGTACGGATCTTGCCCATGCGCTTCAGGCGAATCTTGACTGCCACGAGTGTGGTGTCTCCTCAGATGTGTGTGTGGTTGAGCTGTCGGTGGCGCGTGGGGACACGGCCGACGAGATCGGTGAGCCGGACTACGTCGAGATGAGAGGGTCCCGACGCGTACGGACGCAAGGGCTCATTCTGCCAGAGTTCTCCCGCGGGCTCCAATTCGGCCCGCGATTCGGCACGGAGCCGCCCTGCCGTCTACGAGCGGGGCGCCCAGCCGGGCGGGCCGAAGACGTACCCGAGCTTGTCCCGCACACCACGGGCCCGGCGGACGTCCTGCCAGATCTTCTTGTACTCCCCGTACTGCAGCGACCAGACGTTGTACGTCCCGACCGGGTACGTCAGGCCGTACGTCGGCCGGTGCAGCTCGGTCTGGAACGAGCCGAGCAGGCGGTCCCAGACGATGAGGATGCCGCCGTAGTTCTTGTCGAGGTAGATCGGGTCCGAGCCGTGGTGCACGCGGTGGTGCGACGGGGTGTTGAACACGGCCTCCCACCAGCGCGGGAACTTCTCGATCTTCTCGGTGTGCAGGTGGAACTGCCAGATCAGGTTGAGCGAGAAGACGAAGTAGATCATCCACGGCGGGACGCCCAGCAGCGGCAGGGGCAGCCAGATCATCACCTCGAACCACTGGTTCCACTTCTGGCGCAGGGCCGTCGAGAAGTTGAAGAACATGCTCGAGTGGTGGGCCTGGTGGCCGGCCCAGCCGAGGCGTACGCGGTGCGCGAAGCGGTGGTAGACGTACCAGAGGAAGTCGACACCGATGATGACCCCGACCCACGTCCACGGGTTGGCCGCCGAGAGGTGCCAGGGCGCCAGGTGGACGTACAGGACCGTGTAGAGCAGGAAGGCGGCCGTGCGGAAGACCGCGGAGTACGCGATCGAGGCCGCGAACATGGTCAGGCTCGTGCGCGTGTCCTCGGCGAGGTAGCCCTTGACCTGGTGCGCCGCGTGCTCGTCACGGTCGTGCGCCTCCTCGCGGCGGACCGCGAACATCTCGATCACCATGAAGAGCAGGAAGAACGGGATCGCGGCACCGGCCGGATCCTTCAAGTTGTGCGAAAAGGCCTCCCACATGCCGCGCTCATGGCACGGCCGGAGATCGCCCGGAGGCACTTCGGGTCACACATATGACCCGAAGGACACATCAACGGGTCACTGGCGACGGACGCGGCGTCCGGAGATGCGTCGCGGCCGCAGCACGATGAGCACGTCGCGCTCCCCCGGCGCCCACGGCCGTGGCCGCGCGCCGGCTGCGACCTGGGCGATGAGGTCGGGATCCTCGACCCGGGCCGTCGGTCCGTGGGCGGTCACGTCCCAGCCCTTCTGGTAGATCTCCTCGCGGTGGTCCACCGCGAACGCCACGTCGTCGTTCCCGTCGGCGAGCGACGAGATGGTGGAGCCTGCCATCGTGCGAAAGTAGATGTCCGAACCGTCGAGGACGAAGTTGACCGGCAGCAGCTGCTGCCCCTCGCCGTCGACGAACGCGAGCCAGCCGACCGTGGTGGTCTGCATGAGCTCGAGGCACTCATCTTGCGGGATCTCGGTGAACCGTCCGGTGGTCTGCGTCATGTGGCGTCCTCCTGGCTTCGGTCACCATCCTCACACGGGCCCGGTCGCCGCGCCTATGCTCGCGTCATGTCCGACGTGAGGATCCTCCACCACTCCGCCTGCTCGACGTCCCGGCACGCCCTCGACGAGGCCACGGCGGCCGGCGTCGACGTCGAGGTGGTTCAGTACCTCAAGCAGCCGCTGTCGCGCGACGAGCTGCTCGAGCTCATCGGCCGGCTCGAGGACCCGCCCGCGGACCTCGTGCGCAAGGACGGCTTCTTCAAGGGCCTCGAGCTCGACCCCGCGTCGTACGAGACGCCCGAGGCGGTCGCCGACCTGCTGGTCGAGCACCCCCGTCTCATGCAGCGTCCCGTGCTGGTGCGCGGTGACCGCGCGATCATCGGCCGCCCGAAGGACCGGGTGGCGGCCTTCCTCGCCGAGTCCCGCTAGACCGCCGGCGCCGCGAACTGCGCCGAGTACAGCCGCTCGTACGCCCCGCCGGCCGCCCGGAGCGAGTCGTGGGTGCCCTGCTCGACGATGTGCCCGTCCTCCATCACGACGATGTGGTCCGCGTCGCGGATCGTCGACAGGCGGTGGGCGATGACGAAGGACGTCCGTCCCGCCCGCAGCTGCTCCATGGCCCCCTGGACGAGCGACTCGGTGCGGGTGTCGACCGAGCTCGTGGCCTCGTCCAGGACGAGGATCGACGGATCGGCCAGGAAGGCCCGCGCGATCGTCAGCAGCTGGCGCTGGCCCGCGCTGACGTTCGTGCCCTGGTCCTCGATCACGGTGTCGTAGCCGTCCGGCAGCGTGCGCACGAAGTGGTCGACGAACGCGGCCTCGGACGCCGCGATGATCTCGTCCTCGGTCGCGTCGTCGGCACCGTACGCGATGTTGTCGCGGATCGTGCCCTTGAACAGCCAGGTGTCCTGCAGCACGACACCGAAGTTGCGGCGCAGCGGCCCACGGTCCATCCGGGCGATGTCGACACCGTCGAGGGTGATGCGGCCCGCGTCGACGTCGTAGAAGCGCAGGACGAGGTTGGTCAGCGTGGTCTTGCCTGCCCCGGTCGGGCCCACGATCGCGATCGTCTGGCCGGGCTCGGCCACCAGGTCGAGGTGCTCGATGAGGGGCTCGTCCGGCACGTACGAGAACGACACGTCCTCGAACACGACCCGCCCGCGCACCGGGTCCGGGAAGGGCGCGTCGGCCTCGTCGGGACGTTCCTCGTCCTCGTCGAGCAGGCCGAAGACCCGCTCGGCCGACGCGACGCCGGACTGGAGCACCTGGATCATGGCGGCGAGCTGGGTCAGCGGCTGGGTGAACTGCCGGGAGTACTGGATGAACGCCTGCACGTCGCCGATGCTCAGCGAGCCGGACGCGACGCGCAGACCGCCGATCACGGCCACGAGGACGTAGTTGATGTTGCTGATGAACATCATGACCGGCTGGATCACGCCGGAGATGAACTGGGCCTTGAAGGACGCGTCGAAGACCGCGTCGTTGCGCGCCTGGAACTCCTCGCGGGCCTCGGCCTGCCGGCCGAAGACCTTGACGACGTCGTGACCGGTGAACACCTCCTCGATGTGACCGTTGAGGCGACCGGTGCTGGCCCACTGCTTGACGAACTGCGGCTGCGAGCGCTTCGTGACCGCACGGGTGATCGCGAGTGCCAGCGGGATCGTCACCAGCGCGACCAGGGCGAGCAGGGGCGAGATCACGAACATCATCGCGAGCGTGCCGATGACCATGAGGAGCGAGGTGAGCAGCTGGCTCATGGTCTGCTGGAACGACTGGGCGATGTTGTCGATGTCGTTGGTCGTGCGCGAGAGCACCTCGCCGCGCTCGGTGCGGTCGAAGTACGACAGCGGCAGACGGTTGATCTTCGCCTCGACGTCGTCGCGCAGGCGGGCCACGGTGCGCTGCACGACGATCGTGGTGAAACGGCCCTGGAACCACTGCAGCAGCGACGCCAGGACGTACAGGACGAGCACTCCGCCCAGCACCCACGAGAGGCTGGTGAAGTCGATGCCCGAGCCCGGCTGCAGGTCCACGGACGAGACGAGGGACGCGAGCTGGTCCCGTCCGTCGGCGCGCAGGGTCGCCACGACCTCGGCCTTCGTGGTGCCGGCGGGGAACTGGTCGGACAGGTAGCCGGTGAAGACGATGTCGGTCGCACGTCCGAGGACCTTGGGCCCGATCACGGACAGAGAGGTCGCGATGACGCCGAAGACCACGACACCCCAGAGGATCCGGCGCTGGTCCAGCACGCGGTCGGCGAGGCGGCGCAGCGTGCCCTTGAAGTCCTGGGCCCGGGCCGGGGGCATGCCCATGCCCGCGAGTGCCGGTCCGCCCGGCCGTCCGCCGCTCATGCGGTCGCCTCCTCGAGCGTGAGCTGCGACAGGACGATCTCGCGGTAGACGCCGCAGGTCTCCATCAGCTCGTCGTGGGTGCCGGTGCCGACGACCCGGCCCTCGTCCAGGACGACGATGCGGTCGGCGCCGCGGATCGTGGAGACGCGCTGGGCGACGATGATCACCGCGGAGTCGGCGGTCACCGTGCGCAGGGCCGCACGCAGCGCCGCGTCGGTGCCGTAGTCCAGGGCCGAGAAGGAGTCGTCGAACAGGTAGATCGCCGGGCGCTTGATGATCGCGCGGGCGATCGCCAGGCGCTGGCGCTGGCCACCGGAGACGTTCGTGCCGCCCTGCGCGATCGGTGCCTCGAGCTGCTCGGGCATCCGGCGCACGAAGTCGGTGGCCTGGGCGATCTCGAGGGCCGCCCACACCTCCTCGTCGGTCGCGTCCGGACGTCCGTACCGCAGGTTCGAACCCACCGTGCCGGAGAACAGGAAGGGGCGCTGCGGCACCAGTCCGATCGCGGCCCACACGTCCTCGGGGCGCAGCGAGCGGACGTCGTGGCCGTCGATCCGGACCGTGCCGGACGTCGCGTCGAACAGCCGCGGGACGAGCCCGAGCAGGGTCGACTTGCCGCTGCCGGTCGAGCCGATGATCGCGGTGGTCTCCCCCGGGCGCGCGACGAGGTCGATCCCGTGCAGGACGTCGTGCTCGGCGCCGGGGAACGCGAACGAGGCGTCCTGGATGTCGACCCGGCCCTCGGACAGCGTGACCGGGACCGCTCCGTCGGGGGCCTGGACGCTCGGCTCGGTGCGGAGCACCTCGGTGATGCGCTCCGCCGACACCTCGGCGCGGGGCCAGAGCATCAGCATGAACGTGGCCATCATGACCGACATGAGGATCTGGACCAGGTAGTTCTGGAACGCGGTCAGGGTGCCGACGTCCAGGTCGCCGCTGCCGATGCGGTAGCCGCCGAACCACGTGGCCAGCACGACCGAGACGTTCATGATGAGCATGACGATCGGGAACATCATGGCCATGAGCCGGCCGACCGCGATCGCGACCTCCATGTTCTCGCGGTTCGCGTCGCCGAAGCGGCGGCCCTCGTAGTCCTCCTTGACGAACGCCCGGATCACCCGGATCCCCATGATCTGCTCGCGCATGACCCCGTTGATCGCGTCGATCTTGACCTGCAGGAGGCGGAACAGCGGACGCATCTGGCGGATCACGAGCCCGATGCTGATCACGAGCGCCGGGATCACCAGCAGCAGGAGGCCGGAGAGCTCGACGTCCTGGCGCAGCGCCATGGCGATGCCGCCGAAGCACATGATCGGGGCGGTCACGAGCAGCGTGAGCGCCATGAAGACGATGAGCTGGACCTGCTGGACGTCGTTCGTGGACCGCGTGATGAGGGTCGGCGCGCCCAGCTGGGCCATCTCGCGGGCGGCGAAGGTCTCCACTGTGCCGAACACGCCGGCGCGCAGGTCTCGGCCGAGGGCCATCGACGTCCGGGCACCGTAGTAGACCGCGATGATCGTGCACACGACCTGCAGGAACGTGATGGCCAGCATCACGACGCCGGTGCGGACGATGAAGCCGGTGTCGCCCAGCACGACGCCCCGGTCGATGATGTCGGCGTTGAGGCCGGGCAGGTACAGGTTGGCCAGCGTCTGGACGAGCTGGAAGAACAGCACCACCGCGATCGGACGCTTGTACGGCGCGAGGTACGTCCTCAGCAGCGGCAGAAGCATTGCCTCAGGCTATCTCGGCGCCCCGCCGTCGGCCGCGTGGGCGACGTCGTCCGTTCCGACCGCCCCCCCGCTGGGGTTTCCCAGGAGAACCCCGAAAGCCGGCACCTCGCCCCTGTCGCGACCAGTGGGAAGCGTCCGGTCCGGGGGTTCTCCTGGGAAACTGCGCCGCGTCGCCGGTCAGACGACGAGGTTGAGCGCCAGCACCACGACCAGGCCGCTGACCGACAGGACGGTCTCCATGATCGACCAGCTCTTGATCGTCTGGCCGACGGTCAGGCCGAAGTACTCCTTGACCAACCAGAACCCTGCGTCGTTGACGTGCGAGAAGAACACCGAGCCGGCACCGATCGCGAGGACGAGCAGCGACACCTCGCCGCTCGGCAGGTCCGCGGCGATCGGCACCATGATGCCCGCGGCGGTGATCGTGGCGACGGTGGCGGAGCCGGTGGCCACGCGGATGACGACCGCCACGAGCCAGGCGATCAGCAGGACGGACACCCCGCTGTCACGGACGAAGTCGGCCACGACCTCGGCGATCCCGGTGTCGACGAGCGTCTGCTTGAAGCCGCCGCCCGCGCCGACGATGAGGATGATGCCGGCGATCGGCGGCAGCGAGCTGCTCAGCACGTCGGACACGTCCTCCTTGGACATGCCCGTGCCGATGCCGAACGTGAACACGGCCACCAGGACCGCGATGAGCAGGGCGACGAACGGCTCGCCGATGAAGTCCAGGATGCTGCGCAGCGTCGTGCCGTCGTCGACCGCGATGTCGCCGAACGCCTTGCCCATCATCAGCACCACCGGCAGCAGGACCGTCGCCAGGGTGATGCCGAAGCTCGGTCGGCGCTCGCGCTTCTCGGTCGACGCGTCGTACAGGTCACCGGCCGGAACCGGCACCCAGCGGTCGGCGAAGCGCGCGAAGACCGGGCCGGCGAGCACGATCGTCGGGATCGCGACGAGGACGCCGAGGCCGAGCGTCAGGCCCAGGTTGGCGTCCACCAGGTCGATCGCCGCGAGAGGACCGGGGTGCGGCGGCACGAAGCCGTGCATCGCGGACAGTCCCGCGAGTGCGGGAATGCCCAAGGAGATGATCGACCGCTCCGCACGCTTGGCGACCAGGAAGATGACCGGCATCAGCAGCACGAGGCCGATCTCGAAGAACATCGGCAGACCGATGATCGCGCCGATCGCGGCCATCGACCACGGCAGCATGCGCTGGCTCGAGCGCCCCACGATCGTGTCGACGATCTGGTCCGCGCCGCCGGAGTCGGCGAGCAGCTTGCCGAACATCGCACCGAGTGCGATCAGCACGCCGACACCGGACACGGTGCTGCCCACGCCCGCGCTGAAGCTCGCGACGACGTCGAGCATCGCCCGTCCGGCGATCGCGCCGACCGTCAGGGCACCGAGGATCAGGGCCAGGAACGGGTGGAGCTTGAAGTAGGTGATCGCGATGACCAGCACCGCGATCCCGATCAGCGCGGCGGCGATGAGCTGCCCGGTGCCGGCGACGGCCTCGACGGGCTCGGGTGCTGCGGCGGTGGCGAGTGCGGCCAGATTCATGCGTCGTCTCCTTCGGACAGTCCGGCGCGGGCGATGAACGCGTCGACGATCTCGGCCGGGTTCGGGGTGATGTCGAACGCCCAGCCGCGCTCGTCGTCCTGCAGCGGCTCGAGCGTCTCCTCCTGCGACTGCAGCAGGGACGAGGGCATGAAGTGCTCGCGGTGGTCCATGCGGGACTTGATGAGGTCGTGGCCACCGGTGAGGTGCAGGAAGACGACGCGCGGTGCGGCGTCGACGAGAACGTCGCGGTAGGCGCGGCGCAGGGCCGAGCAGCTCACGACACCGCCGGACCCGTCGTGGTCGGCCAGCCAGCGGCCGATGTCCTCGAGCCACGGCCAGCGGTCCTCGTCCGTCAGCGGCGTGCCGGCGGACATCTTGGCGATGTTCGCCTCGGAGTGGAAGGCGTCACCGTCCTCGTACTCGATGCCGAACCGGTCGGCCAGCTCGTGACCCACGGCGGACTTCCCCACCCCGGAGATGCCCATGACGACGACCAGTGGTGTAGCTCCCATGCCCGGCACACTATGCCTGGACGCGCCGGCGACGGGCAGCGACACCCCGACCGGTGCCTACAGCAGGTCCTTGAGCTCCTTGGGCAGCTCGAAGTCCTGACCGCCCTGGGCGGGGAAGCCGAAGGCGTTGGCGCCCTCGTTCTTCGGGGCACTGGTCGCCTGGGCGGCACGCTTCGCGGGGTTGCCCGAGACGCGCTTGCCCTTCTTCTTCTGCTGCGGCTTCTGCTTCGCGCCGGCCCGCTTGCCGGGCATCCCGGGGATGCCGGGCATGCCCGGGATCCCGCCGCCCTTGGCCATCTGCTGCATCATCTTCTGCATCCCGAAGAACTGGTCGACCAGGCTGTTGACGTCCTTGACCTCGGTGCCCGAGCCCTTCGAGATCCGCAACCGGCGGGAGCCGTCGATGATCTTGGGGTTGTCGCGCTCGGCCGGCGTCATGGACTTGATGATCGCCTTGATCTTGTCGAACTGGCGCTCGTCGAAGTTGTTGATCTGCTCCTTGTACTGCCCCATGCCGGGGATCATGCCCATGACCTTGGACATCGAGCCCAGCTTGGCGATGCCCTCGAGCTGCTTGAGCAGGTCGTCCATCGTGAACGAGCCGCCCATGAGCCGCTCGGCGTCCTTGGCGGCCTGGTCGGCGTCGAACGCCTTCTCGGCCTGCTCGATCAGGGTGAGCATGTCGCCCATGTCGAGGATGCGGCCGGCCATCCGGTCGGGGTGGAACGTCTCGAAGTCGGTGAGCTTCTCGCCGGTCGAGGCGAACATGATCGGACGCCCGGTGATCGAGCGCACCGAGAGGGCCGCGCCACCGCGGGCGTCGCCGTCCAGCTTGGTCAGCACGACGCCGGTGAAGTCGACGCCCTCGAGGAAGGCCTGCGCGGTGACGACGGCGTCCTGGCCGATCATCGCGTCGATGACGAACAGCACCTCGTCGGGGTCGACGGCCGCACGGATGTCGGCGGCCTGCTGCATGAGCTCGGCGTCGATGCCGAGGCGTCCGGCGGTGTCGACGATGACGACGTCGTGGAGCGTGCGGCGTGCCTCGGCCAGACCGGCGGTCGCGACCTGGACCGGGTCACCGACGCCGTTGCCGGGCTCGGGCGCGAAGACCGAGACGCCGGCCTGCCCGCCGACGACCTGCAGCTGGGTGACGGCGTTGGGGCGCTGGAGGTCGCAGGCCACCAGCATCGGCGACTTGCCCTGCTCCTTGAGCCACAGCGCGAGCTTGCCGGCGAGGGTCGTCTTGCCGGCGCCCTGCAGGCCCGCGAGCATGATGACCGTGGGCGGGTTCTTGGCGTAGCGGATGCGGCGGGTCTCGCCGCCCAGGATCGTGACGAGCTCGTCGTTGACGATCTTGATGACCTGCTGCGCGGGGTTCAGCGCCTGGCTGACCTCGGCGCCCGAGGCCCGCTCCTTGACGTTGGCGATGAACTCGCGGACGACCGGTACCGCGACGTCGGCGTCCAGCAGGGCGACTCGGATCTCGCGGGCGACCGCGTCGATGTCGGCCTCGGAGAGTCGACCCTTGCCGCGCAGGTTCTTGAACGCTGACTGCAGGCGATCTTGCAGGGTGTCGAACATGGGGTTGTCGTCGTCCTCAGGAAGAAGGTGGGGGTCTGATCAACTCTAACCGAGGCCCCGAGCGCCCCTGCCGGTCCGGGGCGGTGCGTCGGCATCACGGTCACGTCAGGGCTGCTGCCAGGGCGTCGCGCAGCTTCTCGGCGGTAGGTCCGTCGAGACGGTTCCCGTCCACGTCGACGACGTAGAAGACGTCGCGGACCTCGTCCCCGTACGTCGACATGTGGGCCGAGCGGATCGACAGGCCGAGGGAGGCGATCTGGTCGCACACCGTCCACACGAGCCCCCTCCGGTCGTGCGCCCGGACCTCGACGACCGTGGCCGTCTCCGAGACGTTGCCGAGCAGTCGTACGCGGGCATCCTCCGCGTCGGGGATCGACGCGAGCTCGAGCCGGCCGGCCAGGTCGAGGTCCCCCGCCATCGCGGGCCGGAGGCGTTCGGTCAGGCGGGCCGGGTCGACGTCCTGGCGCGACACCTCCCACAGCGACACCGCGACGTCGCCGAGCGTGACGGTGCGCGCGGAGCGGATCGCGAGGCCGGCCAGCGCCAGTCCACCGGCGAGATCGGCCATGACGCCCCGGCGGTTCGCGGTGACGATCGTGAGCAGCGAGCCGCCCTGGTGCGGCTCGACCGTCAGCGTGAAGTCCGCGGGTCCCGTGGTCCCCCAGTCGGGGACCGGCACGTGGACAGGCCAGCCCTCGTACGCCTCGGCGTCCGGGCTGCCGACCGACTCGTCGAGGACGCCCCGGACCTTCTCGACGAGTCCTTCGATGAGCCCGCGTCGCCAGGTCGACCACGCACTCGCGCCGGTGGACTGGGCGTCCGAGGCCGTCAGGGCGGCCAGGAGGTCCAGGAAGTCCTCCGTGCCCACGATCTCCGCGACGTTCGCCGCGGTCGAGGGGTCCTCGATGTCACGTCGTGTCGCGATCGTCGGCAGCAGCAGGTGCCAGCGCACGAGGCGTCCCACGACGTCGGCGTCGGCCGCGTCGAACCCCCACCGCAGGGCGATGCGGGTCGCCATCGGCTCGCCCACCTCGGAGTGGTCGCCCGCGACGCCCTTGCCGATGTCGTGCAGCAGCGCGGCCACGGCCAGGAGGTCGGGACGGGCGACGTCGCGCTTGATCGCCGCGGCGTGGACGCACGCCTCCAGGCTGTGCCGGTCGACGGTGAAGCGATGCACCGGCGACGAGGACCCGCGCAGGCGGATGGGCGCCCACTCGGGCAGCACGCGGTCGACCACCCCGGCGAAGTCGAGCTCGTCCCACACGCGCACGAGCCCCGGTCCGGCGGTGAGCAGGTCGACCAAGTGTCGGCGGGCCGTGGGCGGCCAGGGATCGGGCAGCTCGCCCATCGTCCTGGCCAGCCGGACCGCGGACCCCGGGCCGAGGGGCAGACCCTCGCGTGCGGCGGCGGCCGCGGCCCGCAGGGCGAGCTCGGGGTCCGTCGCGGGATCGGCGTCCTTGGTCACGATGACCTCACCCGCGAGGACGCCGACCCCGTCGCCGAGGGGCAGGACCTTGGGGCCGCGGGACGTGATCGTCCCCTTGCGGGGCGGAGCGAGCGCGTCGTCCACCTTGCGCCAGGCCAGCGAGGCCAGGTGCGCGATCCGGCGACCGATCTGTCGGGTGTGCAGGTCGAGCTCCTCGGCCCCCATCCCCAGCACCGCCGCCACGTCGGGGATGACGTCCGCGTCGAGCCGCTCGACCCGGCGCCCCACGGTCTGGTGCAGGGCGTCGCGGACGTCGAGCAGGGAGCTGCGCAGCCACTCGGACTCCCCGTGCGGGACGTCGATGAGCCACGTCGCGACGAGCGCGCGCAGGATCACGCTGTCGCGCAGTCCCCCGCCCGACTCCTTCAGGTCGGGGACCGCGGCGTGCGCGAGCCAGCCGGCCCGCTCGATGCGGGCCTGACGTGCCTGGCGCACCTCCTCCACGCGGGTGCGGGCGTCTCGCCGCCAGTCCGCGAGGACCTCCGAGCGCAGGCCCAGGACCAGCCCCGAGTCACCGGCGACCGGGCGGGCATCGAGCATGCCCATCGCCGCGCGGTGGTCGCTCGCTGCGGCGTCGCGCATCTGGACGGTGTCCCGCACGGAGTGGTCGAGCGCCACCCCGTCGTCCCACAGCGGGTACCAGATGGCCTCGGCGACCTCGCGGACGACGGACTCCTCGACCGACGGGTCGTGCAGCAGGACGACGTCCAGGTCGCTGAAGGGAGAGAGCTCGGAGCGGCCGTACCCGCCGACCGCGACCAGCGCGAGTCCCCCGCCCTCCCGCGGGTCGCCCCCGCTGTCGGGCACCGCCGCCGCGAACAGCTGCCGCAGGCGCCGGTCGGCCTCCAGGGCCCGGTCGGCGCGGCGGCGGGCGAGATCGGGATGGTCGGTCACGAGCACAGGCTAGTGCGCCCCCACACGACGCTGGGCCTGACGTTTCGACGAACACGCCGTCGGCGTGTCTGCCAGAACGTCAGGCCCAGCGAGGTGGGGTTAGAGCGCGGCCTCGTCGGTCTCGCCCGTGCGGACGCGGACGACGGAGTCGACGGGGACGACCCACACCTTGCCGTCGCCGATCTTGCCGGTCTGCGCCGAGGCGGTGATCGTCGAGACCACGCTCGCCGCGTCGGCGTCGTCGACGACGACCTCGAGCCGGATCTTCGGCACGAGCGACACGTCGTACTCCGCACCGCGGTAGACCTCGGTGTGCCCCTTCTGCTGCCCGTAGCCGCTGGCCTCGGTCACCGTCATGCCGGCGACGCCTGCTGCCGCCAGGGCCTCGCGGACCTCTTCCCACTTGTGCGGCTTGATCACCGCGGTTACCAGCTTCATGCTCAGAGCTCCTTCAGAAGGTTGGATCCGCCTGTGCTGCTGCCGGCGTAGTCGTAGGCGGTCTCGAGGTGCTCGACCTGGTCGATGCCGGTCACCTCGTCCTCCTCGCTCACCCGGAAACCGATCGTCACGTCGATCAACTTACCGATGACGTACGTGAGCACGAACGAGTAGGCCAGCACGACGACCGCCGCGAGGACCTGCTTGCCGAGCTGCGAGAGGTCGCCACCGTAGAAGAGGCCGACGTCGCCGACCGCGAGGAACCCGATCAGGATCGTGCCGACGAGGCCACCGACGAGGTGGACACCCACGACGTCGAGCGAGTCGTCGTACCCGAGCTTGTACTTCAGGCCCACCGCCAGCGCACACAGGACGCCCGCGACGATGCCGAGTGCGATCGAGCCGAACGGCGAGATGGCGCCCGCGGCCGGGGTGATGGCGACCAGGCCCGCGACGGCACCCGACGCGGCGCCGAGGCTCGTGCCCTTGCCCTCGCGGAAGTACTCCACGGCGATCCAGCCGATGATCGCGGCGGCGGTGGCGACGGCGGTGTTGACGAACGCGAGTCCGGCCAGCCCGTTGGCACCGACCGCGGAGCCGGCGTTGAAGCCGAACCAGCCGAACCACAGCAGGCCCGCACCGAGCAGGACGAACGGCAGGTTGTGCGGACGCATCGGGTCGCGCCGCCAGCCGACGCGCTTGCCCAGCACCAGTGCCAGGGCGAGGCCGGCCGCACCGGCGTTGATGTGGACGGCCGTGCCGCCGGCGAAGTCGATGGCCTCGAGGTTGTTCGCGATCCAGCCGCCACTGTCCTCGTTGAAGTCGAAGACCCAGTGCGCGACCGGGAAGTACACGATCGTCACCCAGACGACGACGAACACGAGCCAGGCGCTGAACTTGGCCCGGTCCGCGATCGCGCCGCTGATCAGAGCCACGGTGATGATCGCGAACATCAGCTGGAAGCCCACGAAGACGTACTCGGGGATCGTGCCGTACGCCGTGTTGACCGAGATGTTGTCGAGTCCCAGGCGCTTGAAGCCGCCGAGGAACTTGCTGCCGTCAGGGCTGAAGGCGAGCGAGTAGCCGTAGAGGACCCACAGGACGGGAATGATCGCGAGAGCCGAGAAGCTCATCATCATCATGTTGAGCACTGTCTTGGAGCGGACCATGCCGCCGTAGAAGAACGCCAGGCCTGGCGTCATGAGCAGGACCAAGGCCGAGCTGGCCAGGATCCACGCGGTATCGCCGGTATCCATGAAACCTCCGAAGTGGTGACTGCGGGCGTGATGCCACCCGCTGCGTCACAGCCTGATTGCGGAGGATTTCAAGATGCCGCCCCTGGTGTTGCGACCAGGTCACGAAATCGGATGCCGTGTTAACACCGTGTTTCGGGCCCTGCGGCCGGCCGGCCTCAGGACAGCAGTGCGTCGACGAACTCCTCGGCGTCGAACGGGGCGAGGTCGTCCTCGCCCTCGCCGAGTCCCACGAACTTGACCGGGACGCCGAGCTCGCGCTGGACCGCGATGACGATGCCGCCCTTGGCCGTGCCGTCGAGCTTGGTCAGGACGATGCCCGTCACGTCCACGACCTCGCCGAAGACGCGCGCCTGGGTCAGGCCGTTCTGACCCGTCGTCGCGTCGATGACCAGCAGGACCTCGGTGACGGGAGCCTGCTTCTCGATCACGCGCTTGACCTTGCCGAGCTCGTCCATCAGGCCGGACTTGGTGTGCAGACGGCCCGCGGTGTCGACGAGCACGACGTCGGTCTCGTCGGCGATGCCACGCTGGACGGCCTCGAACCCGACGCTCGCGGGGTCGCCGCCCTCGGGACCGCGCACGGTCGGGACGCCGACCCGCTCGCCCCAGGTCTGCAGCTGGTCGGCGGCGGCGGCACGGAACGTGTCGGCCGCGCCGAGGACGACGGTCTGCTCCTCGGCCACCAGCACGCGCGCGAGGCGGCCGACGGTCGTGGTCTTGCCGGTGCCGTTGACGCCGACGACCAGCACGACGCCGGGCTTGTCGTCGGCCCCGGTGGAGCGCAGCGTGCGGTCCAGCGTCGGGTCGACCAGCCGGACGAGCTCCTCACGCAGGGCGGCCTTGGCCAGCTGGGGGTCGGTGATGCCCTCGACGCGCAGCTTCGTGCGGAGGTTCTGCACGAGCTCGTCGGTCGCCGTCACGCCCACGTCGGCGGCGAGCAGGGTGTCCTCGATCTCCTCCCACGCGGCCTCGTCGAGGGTCGAGCGACCCAGGACGGCCAGCAGCCCCTTGCCGAGCGAGCCCTGTGACTTGGCGAGCCGGGCGCGCAGGCGGACGAGACGCCCCTGCGGGGCCTCCGGGCGCTCCAGCGTGTCGACGGCCGTCGGCGGGCCCGGGACGTCCTCGTCCTCCAGGTGGGGCTCGGGGCGTTCGGGGTGGTGGATGACCTCGTCGGTGATCTCCTGCAGGTCCGCGGGCGGAGGCAGCTCCGCCCTCCCGCGGGACATGACGAGGCCGATGCCTGCCCCCAGGATGACGACAGCGGCAGCGATGATGATGAGAAGAACGGTCGTGGTCACACCGCGATCCTATGCGGGTCGTGTTGGGCGCCGCCCACGGACACGACCTGGCCGACCCGCTCCAGCACGGCGGCGGAGTGGCTGATGACCAGGACGCTCCGGCCGGGCACGAGGGCCAGCAGGTCGTCCATCAGCGCCTCGCCCGCCTCCGCGTCGAGGTGCTCGGTGGGCTCGTCGACGATCAGCACGCGATGTCCGCCCAGCACCAGGCGGGCCAGGCACAGCCGTTGCCGCTCGCCACCGGACAGCCGGTTGCCGCGCTCGCCGACCCGCGTGTCCAGGCCGTCGGCCAGCGAGGCGACGAAGTCCCCCAGACCGGCGGTCCCGAGCGCGCGGTGCAGCTCGGCGTCGGACGCGTGCGGGTCCGCGATGCGCAGGTTCTCCCGGATCGTGGTGTCGAACACGATCTCGTCCTGTCCCAGGTAGCCGACGACGCTGCGCACGTCCGTCGCGGCGAGCTCGCGGACGTCGACGCCGCCGAGCAGCACCTGTCCCCCGCGCGGCTCCGCGAGGCGCGCGAGCGTGTGGGCGAGCGTGCTCTTGCCCGAGCCGCTCGGGCCCGTGACGCCCAGGACCGCGCCCGCCGGCAGGTCGAGCTCGATCCCCCGGGCCACGGTCGAGGTCCAGCCCACGGCGAGGTCGCGGGCGACCAGGTCGTAGTTCGCGGGCAGCGGCAGCGGGTCGACCGGGTCGGTGATCGCCGCTGCCGCCAGCGCGAGCTCGCCGAGCCGCGCCTCCGCGCCCTCGATCTCGGGCCGGAGCCGTTCTGCCTCCGCGAGCGCCGAGAGCGGCTCGACGAGCGCGAGCGGTGCCAGGACGACGACGCCCACGAGCACCGGGGCCAGATCTGCCGAGAGCGCGGCGATCGTGGCCACGGCCACGCCGGTCGCCAGGAGCACGAGAGCCTCCCCCAGACCGGTGACGACCGCGGCCCGGCGCTGGGCCGCCTCGAGCGAGGCGGTCGACCGGCGCGTCTCGCGACGCAGGACGTCCGTCGCCCCGTACGCCACGAGGTCCGGGGCGGCCAGCACCGCCTGCGAGACGTCCGCCGCGAGGTCGCCGCGCCACCGGGCCGTCAGGGTCCCGGCGCGGCGCACCGACCATGGCACGACCGTACGCACGCCGGCCATCGCCGCGAGCGTCGTGGCAGCGAGCACCAGGCCGGACCGCAGGTCGACCACGCCGACCAGGCCGATCGTCACGGCCGAGGACGCGATCGCGACGACCCACGGGCCACGCAGGCGCAGCACCCGGTCCTGGATCGCGTCGACGTCCGAGACGACCCGGCTCACCAGGTCACCCCGACGACGCGACGCCATGCCACCCGGTGCGATCCGGTCGAGGTCACGGTAGACCGCGACGCGCGCCTCGGTGATGCGGGCGAACGTCGCGTCGTGGGTCAGGAGCCGCTCGACGTACCGCAGCACGGCCCGGGTGAGCCCGAAGAACCGCACCCCGACGATCGCCACCATCAGGTACAGCACCGGCGGCTGCTCCGCCGCCCGCACGATCAGCCACGCGGACGTGAGCAGCAGGGCAATGCCGGCGAGCTCGGACAGCACGCCCATCAGCCGGCCCCACACCATCGTCATGCGAGCACCATCCTCGAGGTCAGCCGGAGCTCGCGGTCCGCGGCCGCGATCGTCTCCGGGCGGTGGGCGACGACCAGGACGGTCACGTCGAGCGAGCGGAGGGTGGCGAGGACGGCCGCCTCGCGGGATGCGTCGAGGCCGGCCGTCGGCTCGTCGAGCAGCACCAGCCGGGCGTCCCCACGGCGCACGCGCAGCACGGCACGAGCCACCGCGATCCGTCGGCGCTCGCCGGCCGAGACGTCGTCACCGGACTCGTCGATCACCCGGTCCAGCGGCAGGTCCGCCGCTCCGGCGTCCCGCAGCGCGGCGGACACGTCGTCCCGGCCCGACTCGTCGTCGCCCAGACGCACGTTGTCCTCGATCGTGCCCGGCACGAGCCCGGGCACCTGCGGGACCCACGCGATCTGTCGCCGCCAGGCCACGGGGTCGATCGAGGACAGGTCCACGTCGTCCACCAGGACGTAGCCGGTGGTGGGGCGGTCGAAGGCCATCAGCAGCGACAGCAGGGTGGACTTGCCACAGCCAGAGGGGCCGGTGACGGCGACGAACTCGCCGGGCCGGACCCGCGTGTGGGCCAGCTCCAGGCTCGGCGCCGAGCGCCCGGCGCGGCGGACCACGACGCCGTCGAGGACGATCTCGGCAGCCCGCAGGTCCGGTGCGGGCGCCGCTCCTTCGTGCCGGTCGTGGTCGAGCAGGCCCAACAGCTCCGCGGTCGCCTCGGCACCCTCGGTGCTGTCGTGGAACATCGCGCCCAGCCGCTTCACCGGCGCGAACGCCTCGGGGGCGAGGAGCAGGACGAACAGCGCGGGCCCGA
Organism: Aeromicrobium chenweiae; assembly: GCF_003065605.1. Lineage (GTDB taxonomy): Bacteria > Actinomycetota > Actinomycetes > Propionibacteriales > Nocardioidaceae > Aeromicrobium > Aeromicrobium chenweiae. The sequence goes on from NZ_CP026952.1 coordinate 2,431,998, forward strand.
GCTCGAGGTCCCCCTCGACGACCCGCAGGCCGACGCTCACCGCCACGAGCGCGACGGCGAGCGTCGAGAACAGCTCGAGCACCAGCGAGGACAGGAAGGCCAGGCGCAGCGCACGGACGGTCTCGCGGCGGTGCCGCTCCCCCACCTCGCGGAGCCCCTTCTCCTGGCGCCGGCCGAAGACCTTGAGGACCGTCAGCCCGTCGAGCACGTCCGCGAAGTGCCGGCCGAGACGCTCGAGTGCCTGCCAGCGCCGGTCGATCCGGTCCTTCGTGAGCATGCCGACCAGGACCATGAAGACGATGATCAGCGGCAACGTCACCGCGAGCACGATCGCCGACAGCAGGTCCGCGCGGGCCACCGCGAGCAGCACCAACGGCGGGACGAGCGCCGTCAGGACGACCTGCGGCAGGAACCGGCCGACGTACCCGTCGAACGCGTCGAGCCCCGGCCCGAGCAGGGCAACCACCCGCGAGCTGTTGGGCCGCGGCCCCAGACGACGCGGATCGAGCAGGTCGTCGACGACCTCACCTCTCAGCTCGGCCTTGACCGACGCTGCCGCGCGGGCGGACACGGCCGTGTGGCACCAGGTGACCGCCGCCCGGGCGGCCAGGCCGACCGCGACCGCCGTCACCAGAGCGGCGACCGGCTCGCCGTCGAAGCGTTGCGCGACGACCTGCGCCACGACGTACGCGACGGCGATCACCAGTCCCGCGGTGGCGAGGCCCAGCGCGACGCTGACGGCAAGGAGCCGGCGCACGCCGCGGGAGCGACGGACGAGACGGGGATCCAGGGGACGCATCGCCGTCACACCGGGATGTGGTGCACGCCGATGCGGCGGCGGAACACCCAGTAGGACCAGCTCTGGTAGCCGATGACGATCGGGGTGAAGAACACCGCGACCCACGACATGATCGTGAGCGTGTACGGCGTCGAGGCGGCGTTGGTCGTGGTCAGCGACCAGGCCGCGTCGAGCGAGGACGGCATGACGTCGGGGAACAGCCCGCTGAACAGTGTCGCCACCAGCAGCGCGATCGCCACGGCGGTGCCGGCGAACGCCCGGCCGTCGCGCCGGTCGAGCGCGTTGAGCATGCCGATCACGAACGCGAGGACGGTCAGCCCGCCGAGGATCCACACCGCGAGGCTGTCCTGGGCCAGGCCGGTCCACACGACGAACGCCACGGCCAGGGCCCCGGCGACGACGCCGGCCCGCAGGCCGAGCCGGATCGCCCGCTCACGGATGGGCCCCACGGTCTTGAGACCGACGAAGAACGCGCCGTGCACCAGGAAGACCGACAGCGTGACCAGCCCGCCGAGCAGCCCGTAGGGGTTCAGCAGGTTGAAGAACCCGCCGACGTACTCGCCGTCGGCGTCGATCGGCACACCGCGCACGATGTTGGCCAGCGCGACGCCCCACAACAGGGCGGGGACGACCGACCCGAACACGATCGCGGTGTCGCAGCGCCGCCGCCACGACACCTCGTCCCGCTTGGAGCGGAACTCGATGCCGATGATTCGCACGATCAACGCCACGAGGATCAGGAGCAGCGGCAGGTAGAAGCCGCTGAACAGCGTCGCGTACCACTCGGGGAACGCCGCGAACGTGGCTCCGCCGGCGACGAGCAACCACACCTCGTTGCCGTCCCAGACCGGGCCGATCGTGTTGATCAGGACCCGGCGCTCGGTGTCATCCCGCGCGAGCACCGCCATGAGCATGCCGACGCCGAAGTCGAACCCCTCGAGGACGAGGTAGCCGACCCACAGGACCGCGATGATGATGAACCAGAAGGTCGTGAGCTCCATGTCAGTGTCCGATCAGTAGGCGTACGCGAGCGGCGCGTCGGCGTCGCCGAGGTCCGGGTCGCGTGGGGGGTCGAGCTGGGGCAGTCCGGCCTGCACGTAGCGCAGCAGCAGCCGCACCTCGATGACGGCCAGGACGCCGTAGAGGAGGGTGAACGTCGCCAGCGACGTCGCCACCTCCCCCACGCTCGTGCTGGGCGAGACGCCGGACGCGGTCGGCATGAGGCCGAACACGACCCACGGCTGACGGCCCATCTCGGTGAAGATCCAGCCGAACGAGTTCGCCGCCATGGGCAGCAGCGGCAGGACGATCGCCGCCCGGAGCATCCACCGCGAGCGCGGGGTGCGGCCTCGCCTGGTGGCCCAGAGCATGAGCGCGCCGGCCGCCATCGCCAGTCCGCCCGCCGTGATCATCGCGCGGAAGGTCCAGTACGTGACGGGGATGTTGGGCTTGTAGTCGCCGGGGCCGTACTTCTGCTCGTACTCCTCCTGCAGCGAGTCGATGCCGCGGACCTCCCCGTCGAAGGTCCCGGTGCCGAGGAACGAGAGCAGCTTGGGGACCTCGAGCTTGAAGACCTCCTCGGACCCGTCGAGCGTCCCGACCGTGAGGATCGAGAACGGCGCGGGCTTGGCGTCGTCGTACAGCGCCTCGGCCGCGGCCATCTTCATGGGCTGCACCTCGGTCATGACCTTGCCCTGGAAGTCGCCGGTGATCATCGTGCCGAGGCCGGCGACGAGCAGCACGACCGCGCCCATGCGGAAGGCGGGACGGAACGCGTCGGCGTCGCGATCGGGGTGCCGCATCATGTTCCACAGCGCGACCCCGGCGACGAACGCGCCGGCGACCATGAAGCAGCCGATGATCTGGTGCGGGAACGTGGCCAGCAGCACCTTGTTCGTCAGCACCGCTCCGAAGTCGGTGAGCTCGGCGCGGCCCTTCTCGCCGTTGAGCGTGTAACCGACCGGGTTCTGCATGAACGAGTTGGCCGCGAGGATGAAGTACGCCGAGAACACCGTGCCGGCCGCGGCGATCCAGATGCACGCGAGGTGGAGGCCCGGCTTGAGCCGGTCCCAGCCGAAGATCCACAGGCCGAGGAAGGTGGACTCCAGGAAGAACGCCAGCAGGCCCTCGATCGCCAGCGGAGCGCCGAAGATGTCGCCCACGAAGCGCGAGTAGTCGCTCCAGTTCATCCCGAACTGGAACTCCTGGACGATGCCGGTCGCGATGCCCATCGCGAAGTTGATGAGGAACAGCTTGCCGAAGAACTTGGTCAGGCGAAGCCAGCGCTCGTCGCCCGAACGGCGCCAGATCGTCTGCATCGTGGCGACCAGGACGGACAGTCCGATCGTGAGCGGCACGAAGAAGAAGTGGTACACGGTGGTGATGCCGAACTGCCATCGTGCGAGGTCCAGGACATCCATGTCTGCTCCTTCTTCTACTACGCCATGTAGTAACTACTACGGATCGTAGTAACACCGCACGAGCCGCCGCAAGCGCATTTACTACCTGGCGTAGTAGATTGGGTCACATGCCTCATCTGGGAGAGCTGGAACGCTCGGTCATGAACGTCCTGTGGGACTCGTCCGCGCCCATGAAGGTGCGCGAGGTCCTCGACGCCCTGGACGAGCGCGACCTGGCGTACACGACGATCATGACCGTCCTCGACCGCCTCGGGACCAAGGAGATGGTCCGCCGCGAGCGTGACGGCCGCGCGTTCCGCTACGCCCCTGCCCTGACGCGCGACGCGGCGACGTCCGAGCTGCTCCACGCCGCACTCGACCAGGCCGGAGCCGACCGCACCGCGGCCCTCGTGCACTTCGCCCGCACCGTCGACGTCGCAGAGGCCCAGGCACTGCGCGCCGCCCTCGACGAGATCGAGTCGCGAGCCTCGGAATGACCCCGCTCCTGCTCGGGCTGATCGGGCTCGCCCTGTCGCTGCCGATCCCCGCACTGCTCGCCCGCACGAGCTGGCCGTTGCTGGTCCCGCGCGCCGGGATCATCCTGTGGCAGTCGTTCGCCCTGGCAGCCGTGCTCGCGATCTCGGGCGCCGCGCTGTCCACCGCACTGTGGCTGGTCACCGCCGAACGGCTCACCTGGTGGCGGATCGCGCTGCACCTGGTCATCCTCGGCGTCGGCGTGCTGGTGTGGGCGCGGTTCTGGTGGGCGGCGTGGACCGTGTGGCGCGAGACGCAGGCCCGCCGGCGGCGCCAGCGCCACCTCGTCGACCTGCTGGGCGAGGCCGACGGCATGGCACCGGCGATCCGCATCCTGCAGGAGGAGACCCCGATCGCCTACTGCGTCCCGGGCATCGCGTCGCCACGCATCGTGGTATCGCAGGGCACGATCTCGACCCTGTCGGCCACGGAGTACGCCGCAGTGCTCGAGCACGAGCGCGCACACGTGCGCCGGCGGCACGATTTGGTCCTCGAGTCGTTCACGGTCCTGCACCGGGCGTTCCCCCGGTTCCTGCGCACCGACGCCCCGCTCGTGCAGAGCCAGGTCATGGTCGAGCTGCTCGCCGACGACGCCGCGCGCAAGTCCTGCGGCGAGGCCTCGGTCGCCCGGGCCCTGGTGGCCCTCGCCGGCGCACCCACCCCGGCAGGCGCGCTGGGCAGCGGCGGCTCGGCGAGCGTCCGGATGACCCGGCTCCTCGACCCCGATCCCCGCAACGCGCCGGCGTCAGGGCTCGCCTACCTCATCTCGGTGGTCGTGCTCGTGGCGCCGACCGTGCTGCTCGCGGTGCCGTGGATGGCGCACGCGATCCACACCCTCACCGGCTGAGGCTCAGAGGAACTCTCGCGGGTCGAACTCGGCGATCGGGATGACGCGAATGCGCGGCAGCCTGGTGTTGAACGCCTGGACGTCGTACTCGAGGTCGTGGAACTCCAGGCCCCGGTCGATCAGCGGCACGAAGCCGGCGCTGCGGAACTCGCGGAACGCGAGCAGCGCCGTCCGCCGGCCCGGCCCCACCAGGGGGCTCAGCTGCTCGACGAAGTCGCCGTCGTTGCTGGCCAGCATCACGTCGGCCTCGCGACGACCGAGCTCCTCCAGGGTGCGCTGGATCGCGATGTCGACGACCTTCTCGTCGGCGTTGCCCGACAGCGGCACCGGGCGGAAGCCGATCGCGGTGAGCGCCTGCACGAACGGCATCGGCAGCTCGCCGTTGGCCGCGAGGAAGAACAGCCCGGCGACCGGCTGGTCCCACGTGTCCTCGGCGAACTGCAGGAGACGGTCCCACCGGGGACGCTCGTGCGGCTGCGGCCGGCGACCGAGGATGGACTGACCCAGGGTCGCGTCGATGTTCTCGCCGTCGACCAGGACGTACGTGGTGCGATCAGTCATGCTCGGACCCTACGCGGTGCACCGGCCAGGGCGCCCGGCGAGTGGGTCAGACCACCAGCGGGGCCACGGCCTCGCGGATCACGTCGGGGACCGGCGTCACCGTGCGCGCCTCGGCGTCGACGTAGACGTGCACGAAGTGGCCGATCGCCGCCGGCTCGTCGTCGTCGCCCTGGAACAGCGCGATGCGGTAGACGATGCTCGACGTGCCGAGCCGGGTCACGGCGAGACCGGCCTGGACGTCCGCGGGGAAGCCCAGCTCACGGAGATACTCGCAGCGGGTCTCCTTGACCAGCCCGACCGCGTCCAGCCGGCGGATGTCGGTGCCGGTCGCGTCGATGAGGAATCCGTTGACCGCCGTGTCGAAGTACGAGTAGTAGACGACGTTGTTGACGTGGCCGTAGACGTCCTCGTCCTCCCAGCGCGTGGTGATCGTGCGCAGGACCGCGAAGTCCGTGCGCAGGCGCGGCTCGCTCACGCCGGTTCCTCCTCGCGCAGGCGCTGGCTGATGACTGCGGAGACCCCGTCGCCGCGCATCGAGACGCCGTAGAGCGCGTCGGCGACCTCCATCGTGCGCTTCTGGTGGGTGATGACGATGAGCTGGGAGTTCGCGCGCAGCTCTTCGTACAGCTCCAGCAGGCGTCCGAGGTTGGCGTCGTCCAGGGCCGCCTCGACCTCGTCGAGGATGTAGAACGGGCTGGGCCGCGCCTTGAACAGCGCGACCAGGAACGCGACCGCCACGAGCGACCGCTCACCGCCGGACAGCAGCGACAGCCGCTTGACCTTCTTGCCCGCCGGGCGCGCCTCCACGTCGATGCCGGTCGTCAGCATGTTCTGCGGGTCGGTGAGCACGAGCGCCCCCTCGCCGCCGGGGAACAGCCGGCTGAAGACGTGCTGGAACGCGTTCTCCACGTCGTACCAGGCCTCGGTGAAGACCTGCTCGACCTTGGCGTCGACCTCCTCGACGATGTCGAGCAGGTCCTGGCGGGTCTTGCGCAGGTCGTCGAGCTGCTCGGACAGGAACTGGTGGCGCTCCTCCAGGGCGGTGAACTCCTCGAGGGCCAACGGGTTGACCTTGCCGAGCATCGCCATCGAGCGCTCGGCCGTGCGCAGCCGCTTGACCTGGGTCTCGCGGTCGTACGGGACGGGCTCGGTGGGCAGCGAGTCGTCCTCGCCCTCGACCGTGACGGGCGGGACGAGCTGGTCGGGCCCGTAGTCGGCGACCAGGGTCTCGACCTCGAGGCCGAGCTCCTCCAGCGCCCGGGTCTCCAGGGCCTCCAGCCGCAGGCGCAGCTCGGCACGGGCCATCTGGTCCTTGTGCACCGTGTCGGTCAGGCCGTCGAGCTGGGTGGACAAGTCGCGCAGCCGGGACCGGACGCTGCGGAGGGTCTCCTCGCGCCCCGACCGGGACGTCTCGATCGCGGTGCGCAGGGCCGATGCCGTCGCGATCGACCGTTCCAGGCGGGCCAGGACCTGGTCGCTGGCCAGGATGACCGCCCGCGCGGTCTCGGCCTCGCGCAGCTGGCGGGCGCGACGCTCCGCGGCACGGCGCCTCGACTCCCGCTCGGACGTCGCGGCCTCGAACAGGGCCGTGACCTGGCCCTCGAGAGCGCGGGCGCGCTCCTCGTTCGTGCGCAGCGACAGACGGGCCTCGGTCTCGGCGCGGCGGCACGCGGACGCCTTCTCCGCGAGCTCCTCGAGCAGGGCGGTGTCGGGCTCCTCCTCCGGCGCGGACTCGGCCTGCGCCAGGCGCTCCTCGAGCTCCTGGAGGCCCGAGAGGTCACCGGCCATGGCCTCCTCGGCCTTGGTGATCGCGGCGGACAGTCGTTCGGCCTCGCCCCGTGCCGCCCGCGTCGTGGCGCCGAGGTGGCCGAGCTGCTCCGCGACGGCGGCCATCGTGGCGTCGGACTCGTGCAGCTCGCCGAGCGCGGCGTCGACGCGTTCCTGCGCCGCGGCGCGTGCCGTCTCGCCGGCCTCCTGCTCGAACCGCAGGCGCTCGAGGGTGTGGACGGCCGCGGCGAGGTCCTCGTCGGCCTGGGTGATCGCCGCCTGCACCTCGATGAGGCTCTGCTTGGACGTCGACCCTCCGGCCGCGAAGTGCGCCCCGAGGACGTCGCCCTCGCGGGTCACGGCGGTGACGTCGGGCGCGACCCGGACGACCTCCTGCGACTGGTCGAGCGTGTCGACGACGGCGACCTTGAACAGCAGCCGGCGCAGCGCCCCCTGCAGGGCGGCGGGACCGTCCACCACGTCGACCGCGTACGTCGCGAAGTCGGGCAGCCCCGGCCAGGTCGAGTCGTCGATCTCGCCGCCGCCCAGCAGCATGCCGGCGCGGCCGAGGTCCTCGGACTTCAGCTTCTCCATCGCCGACACGGCCGTGTCGAGGTGGTCGACGGCGACGGCGTCGGCAGCGGAGCCGAGCGCGGCGGCGATGGCCGTCTCGAAGCCGGCGCGCACGGTCAGCAGGGCCGCGACCGAGCCCAGCAGGCCGCTGATCTCGTCGGTCGCCGCGAGCAGCGCACCGGCGCCGTCCTTGCGGGCCAGCCCCAGCTCGAGGGCCTCCTTGCGGGCGGTGAGCGCCGCCTGCTGGCGCTCGGCGTCCTGCACCTGCGTGCCGAGGGCCGACAGCGTCGCGGTCGCCTCGGACAGGTCGGCCTCCGCGGCCTCGAGCTGCTCGTCGAGGCCCGACTCCCCCGCGTTGAGCCCGGCGATCTCGTTCTCGAGGGCGGTGAACTGTCGCTGCGCGTCGAGCGCACGCGCCTCGGCCTCGTCGCGGGCGGCGGTGAGCCGGCCGATCTCCTCCCCCGCGGCGGTCGAGCGACTCTTGAGCGCGTTGACCTGGCCGTGGAGGCGTGCGAGGCCCTCGCGCTGGTCGGCCGCGGCGCGCAGCAGCCCGGCGACCCGACGCTCCTCGGCGGTGTAGGTCGCCTCGGCCTCGTTGCGCTCGGCGATGACCGCGGCGAGCGCGGCGGTCGCCTCGGCGACGCTGGCGCTCAGCTGGGTGTGCTGCTCCTGGGCGCGACGGGCCTCGGCCTCGAGCTCCTCGGGCTCGCGACCGACGTGGCGGTCGTCGGCCTCGACGGCCGCGAGACGGACGCGCTCGTTCGCCAGTCCTGCGGTTCCCCGGATGCGCTCGCGCAGGCCGGAGAGGCTGTACCAGGTCTCCTGGGCCGCGGACAGCCGAGGAGAGTCCTCGCGCAGCTGGTCCTCCAGCTCGGTCTCCTGCTCCCGGGCCGCGGCGATGGCCTGCTCGACCGCCTGCCGCTTCTCCTTCAGTGCCGTCTCGTCCGCGAGCTCCTCGGCGATCGTGGTGCGCGCGGTGACGATGTCGTCGGCGAGCAGGCGCGCCCGGGCGTCACGGACGTCGGCCTGGATGACCGCGGCACGACGCGCCACCTCCGCCTGGCGGCCGAGCGGCTTGAGCTGGCGGCGCAGCTCGGTCAGGACGTCGTTCAGGCGGGTCAGGTTGCCCTGGGTGGCGTCCAGCTTGCGGATCGCCTTCTCCTTGCGCTTGCGGTGCTTCAGGACGCCCGCAGCCTCCTCGATGAAGCCGCGGCGCTCCTCCGGCGTGGCCCGCAGGACGCTGTCGAGCTGGCCCTGGCCGACGATGACGTGCATCTCGCGGCCGATGCCCGAGTCGCTCAGCAGCTCCTGGACGTCCAGGAGGCGGCACGTGCTGCCGTTGATCGCGTACTCCGAGCCGCCGTTGCGGAACATCGTGCGCGAGATCGTGACCTCCGTGTACTCGATCGGCAGGGCACCGTCGGAGTTGTCGATCGTCAGCACGACCTCGGCGCGACCGAGCGGCGGGCGGCCGGACGTCCCGGCGAAGATGACGTCCTCCATCTTGCCGCCGCGCAGGGACTTCGCGCCCTGCTCGCCCATGACCCACGAGAGCGCGTCGACGACGTTGGACTTGCCCGAGCCGTTGGGACCGACGACACACGTGATGCCGGGCTCGAGCTGAAGGGTCGTCGAGGAGGCGAAGGACTTGAACCCACGCAGTGTGAGGCTCTTGAGGTACAACTGGGCTCCTACGTACGACGGTTGGGAGCCACCCTAGTGTGGCCGAACGTCAGTGAGCGACAGGCTCGGCGAGGTCTTCGGCAGTCACCAGGTCGACCCGCTCACGCAGGGTCGCGAGGAGACCGTCGTTCTCCACCTTGAGTCGCAGCACCTCGTTCTCGAGGTCGCTGACGCGACGTCGCAGTGCCGCGGTCTCTCGCACCTGGTCGGGGGTGGGTCCACCGAGGTATCCGAGAAGTGCTTTGGCCATGGTTGTTCTCCGCGCGAAATAGACTGTTCTGATGGGCAGAAAACGATGATCTGCGTCTCGTAGTCTCCCACTTTCGAGGCGTCCGGGTCAACTGCGCCCCCCATGGCTACGCTGGCGTGATGGACGGACTCTTCGCCCCGGTCGAGGGCACCTGGCAGCCTGTCTCTCCCCGGCTCGCCACCGTCCGCCGGATCCTGCTGGTCCCCCTCCTCGTGGCGCTCGCGCTGGCCGGCCTCGTCCTGGTCGTCCTGCGCCTCGGCTCCTGGACCACCGTGCTCGGTGCCGCCCTCCTGGTCACGGGCCTCGCCGGCGCGGGCTGGACCTGGGTGTGGGCGGGACGCAACCAGCGCAGCTGGGGCTACGCCGAGAACGCGGACGACCTCCTGGTCACCCGCGGCGTGATGTTCAAGCGGCTCGTCGCGATCCCGTACGGCCGCATGCAGTTCGTCGACGTCGAGGCCGGACCGATCGCGCGGGCGTTCGGCATCGCGACGGTCACGCTGCACACCGCGAGCCCCGAGACGGCCGCCGAGATCCCGGGACTGCCCGCGGCCCAGGCGACGCGGCTGCGCAACCGGTTGACCGAGCTCGGTGAGGCCCGTGGCGCCGGTCTCTGACGTCGCGGCCCCCGAGATCGCGGGCCTTCGCACCCACCCCCTGACCGCGGTGGTGCAGGGGGCGCGCTGGGCCGCGGCCGCGTCGGTCGGCCTGGTCGGGTCGATCTTCACCGGCGACGGGTGGGGCGACCTCAACCCGTTCCTCAGCCTGCTGGCGGCGCTCGCCGGCGGGCTCGTGCTGGGCCTGCTCCTGGGCTTCGTCTCCTGGCGGTTCACCCGTTACGTGATCGACGGCGCCGAGCTCCGGATCAGCTCGGGCGTCGTCACCAAGGCCTCGCGCCGGATCCCGTACGAGCGGATCCAGTCCGTCGACATCGCACAACCCCTCGTCGCGCGGGTGCTCGCGCTGGCCGAGCTGCGCATCGAGATGGCCGGCGGCAGGGACTCGCGGACGTCCCTGCGGTTCCTGCGGCTCGCGGACGCCGCGACGCTGCGGCAGGTGCTGCTGTCGCGCGCCCACGGCGAGGAGGTCGAGGCGGCGACCGAGGAGCACCGGACCGCGATCACGGTCGTGCCGCCGGAGCGGGTCGTGCTCGGCACCGTGCTCTCCCTGGACTTCCTCTTCGCCGCGGTCGGCTCGGTCGCGCTCGTCGTGCTCATGATCTGGTTCGGCCAGGTCGTGGTGCTGCTCGGTGGTGTCCTGCCGCTGGCCTCGTGGCTCGGGCAGATCGTCGCCCACCGGGTGCTCCAGCAGTGGGACTTCACCCTCTCGCGGGGAGAGCGAGGGCTGCGCATCGAGCGCGGCCTGCTCTCCCGGACGTCCCAGACGATCCCGTTCGCCCGCGTGCAGGGCGTCGCGGTCAAGGAGCCGTTCGTCTGGCGGCGGCTGGGCTGGCAGCGGCTCGAGGTCGACGTCGCCGGGTACGCCGAGCACGACTCCGAGCAGCAGGAGGACTCCTCGTCGACGCTGCTGCCCATCGCCGACCGCGTCCTGGCCGCCGCGGTGATCGACGAGCTGATCCCCGGCACCACCACCGCGGACCTCGTCCGCACCCGGGCACCGAGGCGCTCGTGGGTGTTCGCGCCCATCGGCTGGCGCAACCGGTGGATCGCGGCGGACGACACCGCGTTCGTGGCGCACGAGGGCTGGGTCCAGCGGCGCACCAGCATCGTCCCGCACTCCAAGACCCAGTCGGTCGAGCTGCGACAGGGGCCCCTCCAGCGGCGGCTCCACGTCGCGACGGTCGAGGTGCACACCCCGAAGGGCCCGGTCGACGCGGACGGCCGGCACCTCGACGAGCACGACGCCCGCGCCGCCCTGGTCGCGCAGCTCGAGCGGGCCCGCGCCTCGCGCGCCTAGCCCCCGGGGAGCGCGGTGCATACGCCACCGAATGCCCGGGGGGCGCGGTGCATACGCCACCGAATGCCCGGGGGCGCGGTGCATACGCCACCGAATGGCTCGGGCGCGGTGCATACGCCACCGAATAGGCCCGTTTCAGCCCTCATTCGGTGGCGCATCCACCGCGGCCCGCGGGAACGGTGGCACATCCACCGCGGCCCGCGGGAAAGGTGGCACATCCACCGCGGCCACGCGGGGAACGGGGACGGCTAGCGGGCGCGGGCGCGTTCGACCGTCGTCATGACGTGGAAGACCACGATCGCGGCGATGGCGCCGAGGGCGATGCCGGTGAACTCCATGTCCCCGACGACGATCCGCAGGTCGCCGATGCCGATGACCAGGGCCACTGCGGCGGTGAACTGGTTGACCGGCTTCGAGAAGTCGACGTTGTTGTCGATCCAGATCTTGATGCCGATGATGCCGATCAGTCCGTAGAGCGCCACGGTCACGCCGCCGAGCACTCCGGGCGGCACAGTCCGGATGACCTCGCCGATCTTGGGTGAGAGCCCCAGCAGGATCGCCAGGATGCCGGCGACCCAGTAGGCCGCGGTCGAGTAGACGCGGGTCGCGGCCATCACGCCGATGTTCTCGCCGTACGTCGTGGTGCCCGACCCGCCCGCGGCTCCGGCGAGGGTCGTGGCGAGGCCGTCCGCGAGCAGCGCTCGGCCCGTCGTCTGGTTGATCGTGTCGTCCTCGGCGAGCTGGGCCACGCTGCGCACGTGCCCGACGTTCTCGGCGATGAGCACCAGCACGACCGGCAGGAACGCCGGCAGCACCGACCACGCGAACTCGGGCGACTGGAACTCGGGCAGCCCGACCCAGGCGGCCTTCTTGACCTCCGTGAAGTCCAGGGCTCCGGCGAACGCAGCCACGACGTACCCGGCCACCACACCGATCACGATCGAGAGCCGGGCCACGAGGCCGCGCGCGAACACAGCGACCAGCAGCACCACGGCCAGCGTCACGAGGGCCGTCCAGGGCGCCTGCTCGAAGTTGTCCGTCGCGGCGCCGGAGAGGTTGAAGCCGATCAGCGCGACGATGGAGCCGGCGACGACCGGCGGCATCAGCGACTGGATCCATCCCGTGCCGGTCCACAGGACGAGGACGCCGACGAGTGCGAGCAGCACGCCGCAGGCCGCCACGCCGAACAGGGCCGTCCCGATGTCGTCCCCGCCGGCCTTCGCGGCGGCGATCGGGGCGAGGAACGCGAAGGAGGAGCCGAGATAGCTCGGCAGCCGGTTGCCGGTCAGCACCAGGAACAACAGCGTCCCGACGCCGGAGAAGAAGATCGTCGTCGACGGCGGGAAGCCGGTGATGATCGGCACCAGGAACGTCGCGCCGAACATCGCGACGACGTGCTGGGCGCCGAAGCCGATGGTCCGAGGCCAGCTCAGCCGCTCGCCCGGGGCGACGATCTCGCCCTCGGTGATCGTCCGGCCGTCACCGTGCAGGGTCCAGGGCAGAGGCATGAGGCGTCCTTCTCTTCTTGTGACAGCGGCGCACCGCGCCTGGAGGAGGTTATCCGCCCGACGTGCCATCCTCGGCGAGCGGGTCGAGCGGTGCGCTGATGGAGCGCGAGTCGAGCCAGCCGTCGGGCACCGACACCTTCTTGGGAGTGCCCTGACGTCCACGCGGCGTGCCCAGCTCACCCACCGGGTACGGCTCGGTCGGGTCGAGCCGGCCCAGGAGGTCGTCCAGGTCGGCGAACGACGACACCATGCCCAGGCGGCTGCGGACGTCCTTGCCGGCGGCGAATCCCTTGAGGTACCACGCGATGTGCTTGCGGAACTCGATGCAACCCCGCTCCTCACCCATGATCCCCGCGAGCAGCTCGGCGTGCCGGCGCATCACCGCGGTGACCTCGCCCAGGCGCGGCAGACCGACGACGGTCTCGCCGGAGAACGCCGCCGCCAGGTCGCGGAACAGCCACGGACGTCCCAGGCACCCGCGGCCGACAACCACGCCGTCGCACCCGGTCTCCTCGACCATGCGGATCGCGTCGGCGGCCTCCCAGATGTCGCCGTTGCCGAGCACCGGGATGTCGACGGACGACTTGAGCTCGGCGATCGACTCCCAGTCGGCCCGGCCGGAGTAGTGCTGCACCGCGGTACGGCCGTGCAGGGCGATCGCGGCGCAGCCGGTGTCCTGGGCGATGCGGCCCGCGTCGAGGTACGTCAGGTGGTCGTCGTCGATCCCCTTGCGCGTCTTCATGGTGACCGGGACGCCGTAGGGCGCGGCAGCGGCGACGGCGGCGGTCAGGATCTGCCCGAGCAGGACGTCCTTCCACGGCAGGGCCGCTCCCCCGCCCTTGCGGGTCACCTTGGGCACCGGGCAGCCGAAGTTGAGGTCGACGTGATCGACACCGTGGTCTGCGCACAGGATCTCGACCGCCCGGCCGATCGTCGTGGGGTCCACGCCGTACAGCTGCACGGACCGATAGGTCTCGTTGGGCGCGAACGTCAGCATCGCGAGGCTCGTCTTGTCGCCCTCGACGATGCCGCGGGACGTGATCATCTCGCAGACGTACAGCCCTGCCCCCTGCTCGGCGCACAGCTGGCGGAACGCCGCGTTCGTGACCCCTGCCATCGGCGCGAGGACGACCGGCGTGGCGACCTCGAGGTCGCCCAGCCGCAGCGTGCGGGGCATCGTGGCGATCGACATGACTCCATTGTCGCGCACCGGCCCGAGCGCCGTGCCGCGCGGCGTCAGGGCTGCCAGGTGACGGCGTCCTTGGCCGAGCCGGGCTGCAGGTCGATCGAGACGAGCTTGCGCCCGCGCGGGAGGAGGTAGACCAGGCACAGGTTCGCCGAGGCGCCGGGCAGGAAGCTCTTGGGCAGCGTGGACCGCGGGCACGGCTTGAACGTCCCGACGATGTCGTTGGCGGGGAGCTGGGTGTTGCTGTCGTCGTGCGCGAAGATCGGCACCGCGGCGCCGCCGAGCCCGGCCGGGCCCTCGTTCTTGACCTTGACGGTGACGTAGAAGGGCGTCGACCTCTTCGTCTCCGCGTCGAGGGAGAAGAACTGGAAGTCCTTCATCGATCCCTTCTTCACCCGCGCCACCGTGACGGTGACCGCGCTCGCGGCACGGTCACCGACCTGCTGGACCACGCTCGCGGGCTTGCCCTGGGCCAGCTTCGTGCCACCGGGGGTCAGCGTCACGCCCGCGGGCACGTCGAACCCCTTCGGCACGGCGACGGCGTCCGACGCCTTCGTCTTCTCGTCCGGCTCCGAGTCCGAGGAGCAGCCGCCGAGCACCAGCGCGGCGGCCACCCCGACGGCAGCGATCCTTCGTGTCCTCACGCGCCGATTGTGCGGCACGGGAGGATCAGCAGCCCGGAAGGCGCGCCGCGAGCCACGACGTCACCTGGTCGAGCGCGATGCGCTCCTGCTGCATGGTGTCGCGGTCGCGGATCGTCACGGCCTGGTCCTCGAGGGTGTCGAAGTCGACCGTGATGCAGTACGGCGTGCCGATCTCGTCCTGACGGCGGTAGCGCTTGCCGATGGCCTGGGCGTCGTCGAACTCGACGTTCCAGAAGCCCCGGAGCTCCGCGGCCAGCGCACGCGCCTTGGGCGAGAGATCCTCGTTGCGCGACAGCGGCAGCACTGCGGCCTTGACCGGAGCAAGGCGCTTGTCGAGCTTCAGCACGGTCCGCTTGTCGGTGCCGCCCTTGGCGTTCGGCACCTCCTCGTCGACGTACGCGTCGATGAGGAACGCCATCATGGAGCGGTTGACGCCCGCTGCCGGCTCGATGACGTACGGCGTCCAGCGCTCGTTGGCGGCCTGGTCGAAGTACTGCAGGTCCTTGCCGGAGTGCTCGGCGTGCGTCTTGAGGTCGAAGTCGGTGCGGTTCGCGATGCCCTCGAGCTCGCCCCACGTGGAGCCGGCGAACTCGAAGCGGTACTCGATGTCGACGGTCCGCTTGGAGTAGTGCGAGAGCTTCTCGGCGGGGTGCTCGAAGAAGCGCAGGTTGTCGGGGTTGATGCCGAGGCCGGTGTACCAGTCCATCCGGATCTTCATCCAGGTCTCCTGCCACTCCTCGTCCGTGCCCGGCTCGACGAAGAACTCCATCTCCATCTGCTCGAACTCGCGGGTGCGGAAGATGAAGTTGCCCGGCGTGATCTCGTTGCGGAAGCTCTTGCCGATCTGGCCGATGCCGAACGGAGGCTTCTTGCGCGAGGTGGTCATCACCTGCAGGAAGTTGATGAAGATGCCCTGGGCGGTCTCGGGGCGCAGGTAGTGCAGGCCCTCCTCGGACTCGACGGGGCCGAGGAACGTCTTGAGCAGGCCGTTGAACATCCGGGGCTCGGTCCACTCGCCGCGGGTGCCGCAGTTCGCGCACACGATGAGGGTCATGTCGACCGAGTCGGGGTCGTCGATGCCCTTCTTCTCGGCGTACGCCTCCTGCAGGTGGTCCTGGCGGTAGCGCTTGTGGCAGTGCCGGCACTCGACCAGCGGGTCGACGAACGCCGACAGGTGACCGGACGCCTTCCAGACGTCGGTCGGCAGGATGACCGAGGAGTCGAGGCCCACGACGTCGTCGCGGCCCTGCACCATCGAGCGCCACCACTGCCGCTTGATGTTGTCCTTGAGCTCGACACCGAGCGGTCCGTAGTCCCACGCCGACTTGGTGCCGCCGTAGATCTCGCCGCACTGGTAGACGAATCCCCTGCGCTTGCTGAGGCTGATGACGTTGTCGACTGTTGATGCCATGAGGGGATGTTTCCAATCCGGCTGGGTGTCGGCGGGCCTGTGCACGTCATCGTGATGACGTACGCCCGAGGGTGCGCTCAAGCCTAGCGGCGTGATCCTCCGCCCCTCGCGGCGCGGTCGCGCCGTCGCAGCACGATTTGACAATGATTCCCACTGTGACTGAGAATCGTTCTCATGAGGAAGTCCCTGAGCCTGCTCGCGATCGCCCCGCTCGTCACCCTCCTTGCCGCATGCGGGGCGACAGCGAACGACGACGGACGGACGCGCGTCGTCGCCTCCTTCTACCCGTTCGCGTTCGTCACCGAGCAGGTCGGGGGCTCCTTCGTCAACGTCCAGAACCTCACCTCCCCCGGCGTCGAGCCCCACGACCTCGAGCTCAAGCCCAAGCAGGTCGCCGCGGTGCAGGACGCGGATCTGGTCGTCTACGAGAAGCACTTCCAGGCCGCGGTCGACGAGGCCGTGGACCAGGCCGGTCGCTCCACCGAGGACACGGTCGACGCCGACGCCGAGCTCGACCTGCTCCCGGCCGATGACGAGGCCGGCGAGCACGGGGAGGACCACGCGGATCACGACCACGGCGACGAGGACCCGCACACGTGGCTCGACCCGACCAACATGGTGAGGATCACCGAGGCGGTGGCCGCCAGGCTGTCCAAGCTCGACCCCGACCACGCGGAGGACTACCGCGCCAACGCCGACGCGCTCGTCGCCAGGCTGAAGAAGCTCGACGCGTCGTTCACCGAAGGGCTCAAGACCTGCGAGCGTCGCACGATCGTGACCACGCACGCGGCGTTCAAGTACCTCGCGAACCGCTACGACCTCCACCAGGAGCCGATCGCCGGCATCGACCCGACCAACGAGCCGTCCCCGTCACAGCTCGGCGACATCACCAAGCTCGTCAAGCGCGAGGGCATCACCACGATCTTCACCGAGGAGCTCGTGAGCCCCGCCATCGCGGACACCATCGCGAAGGAGACCGGGGCCACGACCGCTACGCTCGACCCGATCGAGGGACTCTCCGACGACACGTCCGACGAGGACTACGTGTCGCTGATGGAGAAGAACCTCGCCGCCCTCCAGAAGGCCAACAGCTGTTCATGACCGAGCAACCCCTCGCCGTCCGCGGCATGACCGTGACACTCGACGGTCGACCTGTCCTCCGGCAGGTGGACCTCGACGTGTTCGCCGGTGAGTTCGTGACCCTCCTGGGACCCAACGGCTCCGGCAAGTCGACGCTGGTCCGGGCCGCGATCGGCCTGGTCCCGATGGCCTCGGGCACCGTCGAGCTGTTCGGCACGCGGTTGGAGCACTTCAAGGACCGCGCCCGGCTCGGGTACGTCCCGCAGCGCTCGCGCGCGGTCGCGGGCGTCCCCGCCACCGTGCAGGAGGTCGTGATGAGCGGGCGCCTGGCGCATCGCCGGTTCTTCGGCGGCCGCACGAAGGCCGACGTCCGCGCGGTCGATGCGGCCATCTCCCGGGTCGGCATGGCCACGCGCACGCGCTCGGCGCTCAGCGAGCTGTCCGGCGGTCAGCAGCAGCGGGTGATGATCGCCCGCGCCCTGGCCTCGGAGGCCGAGCTGCTGGTCATGGACGAGCCCACCGCCGGCGTCGACCACGACAACCAGGAGTCATTGGCCGAGCTGCTGGGCGGACTCGTCCACGACGGGGCCTCGGTCCTGCTGGTGGCGCACGAGCTCGGCCCGCTGCGCCCGCTGATCGACCGCGCGGTCGTCCTGCAGGACGGCACGGTCGCGTACGACGGGCCGGTCGACAGCCTCATCGGCGAGGACCACGCCCACGTGCACCCGCACGGCGGGCGACCGCACCTCCCCGAGGGTCTCGGCGGCGAAGGGATCTGGCGATGATCGAGCTGCTCGACTACGACTTCATGCGGCGCGCGCTGGTCGCCGCCGTGTTCACCGGCCTGGCGGCGCCCGCCATCGGCACGTTCCTGGTGCAGCGCCGCCTCGCGCTGCTGGGCGACGGTCTCGGCCACGTCGCGCTCACCGGTGTGGCCCTGGGTCTGCTGACCGGCGTCGCGCCGATCCTCACCGCGGTGATCGTCGCGGCACTCGGCGCGGTGCTGATCGAGCTGCTGCGCATGTTCGGCCGCACCAGTGGCGACGTGGCCCTCGCGATGCTGTTCTACGGCGGCATCGCCGGAGGCGTGCTGCTCATCGACCTCGCCGGCGAGAGCGCCGCGTCGCTCAACAGCTACCTGTTCGGGTCCATCCTCACGGTGTCCTCCGGCGACCTGGTGCTGGTGGGCGTCCTCGGGGCGATCGTCATCGCGCTGACCATCGGCCTGTCGCCCCAGCTGTTCGCGGTGTGCCAGGACGAGGAGCACGCGCGCGTCAGCGGCGTCCCCGTCAAGGCGTACAGCCTGCTCATCGCGGTGCTCGCCGCCGTCACGATCACCGTCGCGATGCGCACGGTGGGCCTGCTGCTCGTCTCCGCGCTCATGGTCGTCCCGGTCGCAGCGTCCCAGCAGCTCACCCGGAGCTTCCGCACGACGCATCTCGCGTCCATGGTGATCGGTCTCGTCGCGGCGCTGGGCGGCCTGGTGACGAGCTACGAGACCGAGACCCCGCCGGGCCCGACGATCGTCATGCTCGCGCTCGTCATCTTCGGTGTCGCCGCCCTCGTCGGCACCGTGCTCAGGCGGACCGGGACCCGCCGCCGTCCAGTAGGTTCGGGCTGAGGAGAAGTCATGGTCGAAGCACCCCGCAACACCCGCCAGCGACGTGCCGTCGTCGCGATCCTGGAGGATCTCGACGGCTTCGCGAGCGCCCAGGAGATCCACGACATCCTCAAGCAGCGCGGTGAGTCAGTCGGCCTGTCGACGGTCTACCGCAGCCTGCAGGTTCTCGCCGACGCGGCCGAGGTCGACGCCCTGCGCAACGACGACGGCGAGGTGCTCTACCGCCAGTGCAGCGCCGGGCACCACCACCACCTGGTGTGCCGATCGTGCGGGCGCACCGTGGAGGTCGAGGGACCGACCGTCGAACGCTGGGCCGACAAGATCGCCGGCGAGAACGGCTTCCGCGACGTCGCACACACCCTCGAGATCTTCGGCACCTGCGCGAACTGCGCCTAGGGGCCGCCCGGCGGGTCAGCGCGAGGTGGAGCCGACCTCGATCGACCGAGCCATCTGGTGCAGCTCGTCGATGCGCTCGGCTGGGACGTCCTTCAGCGGTGCGCTGGCGCTGAGCAGCGCCCCGGCGACCACTCCCCCCGGGAACGATCCGAAGAGCGTCACATTGCTGAACTCCTCGCCGTCGTCGACCACGGCGAGCCAGTCCCGGCCACCCAGTCGAACCTCCTGGATCGCTACGCCGCGGCCCTTCGCACTTTCCTCGGCCTGCTCCCTCGGAGACGTGCCGACCCCCGCGACGACCCGGATGCCGTAGAGCACACCGTCGATCTCGACCGAGCTCGACGTCTCGTCCGCCTTGCCTTCCGCATAGGACGCCGGGAACTGCCAGGACATCGGCGAGTCGCCGCCGAACCTGAAGGTGTGGCTGGTCTGCTCGGCAGCCAGCAGATCTTCGCCCACGTTCGAGGTGTCATACGGATACCCCTGCTCAGCTGCCCGGGACGCACCGGCCGCGGGCTTCTGCTCCCTGTCCGAGTCGCTGCACGATGCGAGCGACACGCTCAGCACCGCCGCCACCACGCCGCTCACCAGCCGGCGGCTCCACGCCGCACGCCCCGTCATCTCGAGCTGCCGGCCTCGACCTCGATCGACTGAGCCATCTCGTGCAGCTCGTCGATGCGCTCGGGCGGGACGTCCGCGAGCGGGGCCTGGGCGGTGAAGCCGGCACCCGCCACGATCTGTCCGGGGAAGGCACCGAGCAGGACGACCTGCGAGAAATCGTCTCCGTCGTCAACCACCGCGACCCAGTCACGACCGCCGATGGTGACGTCGTAGATCCCGCCCCCCTTGCCCAGACGCAGCCGCGAGGCGAACTCCTCGGCCTTGGCCCGGGGCGTACTGCTGGTGCTTGCCACCGCCAGCAGACCGAACCTCACGTCGTCCACCTCGATCGTGGTCGAGGTCTCGTCCGTCTCGCCCTCGGCGTAGAACGTCGGGAACCGCCACGACATCGGCGCCTTGCCACCGAACGTCGAGCTGGACCGCTTGTCGACGAGCAGGTCGTCGCCCACGTCAGAGGTGTCGAACGGATACCCCTCTGCTGCTGCCGTGGACGCACCTGCGGCCGGCTTCTGCTCCTTCTCCGAGTCGCTGCACGATGCGAGCGACACGCTCAGCGCTGCCGCCGCGACGCCGCTCACCAGCCGGCGAGTCCACACCACACGCACCGTCATCCCGAGCTGCCTGCCTCGATCTCGATCGACTGGACCATCTGGTGCAGCTCGTCGATGCGCTCGGCCGGGATGTCCTTGAGCGGGACGTCAGCGCTGAACCCCGCGCCGGCGACGACGCCTCTGGGGAACGAACCGTAAAGAACGACCTGGGACAGCGAGGTGCCCTCGTCGACGACCGCGACCCAGACCCGCCCACCGAGGCTGACCTCGTGGATTCCGTCCTTCCCGACGTCCAGCTGAGCCGCGAGCTTCTCGGCACGCGCTTGCGGGGTGGTTCCGGTCCCGGCGACCACCTGGATGCCGTACCGCACCCCGTCGACCTTGATCGTGCCCGAGGTCTCGTCGGTCTCGCCGTCGGCGTAGAACGCCGGGAAGCGCCACGACGTCGGCGCGTCCTTGCCGAAGCTGAAGGATGTCCGCGCAGCCGAGAGCAGGTCGTCCCCGCCGTCCGAGGTGTCGAACGGGTATCCCTCTGCTGCTGCCGTGGACGCGCCTGCAGCCGGCTTCTGCTGCTCCTTATCCGAGCCGCTGCACGCCGTCAGCGACAACCCCGACACCGTGAGCACGAGGCCGACCAGCAGCCCTCGGACGCGCTTCGAACGACCCATCATCGACGTCCTTGCCTTCCTCTCGTTCGTCATGGCGTCACCGCCTTCGCGCGACGCACCGCGCCGTGGTTGCCCTCACCACACGGGGTGTCGGTGTTGCCGCGGAGCGTGTGCGCGGCGGGATCGTCGGGGTCGAAGCACACCGCGCGATCCGCCAGGCGTGCCGACGGCTTCCAGATCGGGTCCTGGGTCTCGAACCATCGCCCCTCGGCCCTGTACCGGTACCGGACGTTCGCGCCCTCGATGGTGCTTCGTCCAACGCCGCTGCTGGAGCTGCGCGTCTCCGGGTCGTACGACGTGTACTCGACCTGCGTGGTCGTCGCGGTCAGCGGCGCGTTCTTCGAGGCGCCGGTCCTCTCCACAGCGATCACGACACCGATCGCCACGGCACCGGCGACCAGGAGGAACCCGACGATCACCAGGCAACCTTTCACGCGGGGCGCTCCCACGGGTGGACCCGGATCGCCCCCAGGATCTGCTCCTGGGCCGCCCGGCCCTCGTCGGTGTCGAGAACAGCGATCTCGACGCGGTGCATCCACGTGCCGTCGGTGCTCAGGACCAGCGCGATGCGGGCCTCTCGGCCACCGAGCACTGCGGTGACGACAGCCGCGCTCGAGCCGAGCGCCCCCTCGACCGCGACCTCGACCGGTCGGCGCACCTCGATGACCTGGTCGACACGGTCGGAGAGCTCGGCGATCGCCGGACCGAGCGCCCGCTCCGGTCCTGTCGGCGTGCCGAGACGCGTCGAGCGGACGCCCACGAGCAGGCTCAGCAACGGGTTGCCGTCACCCTGCCAGTGCCACAGGTGGCCGGTCGTGGCGTCGACCTGGCGCGAGACGATCCCGGCCGGTGTCGGAAGGCTCACCGGACCAAGAAGAGCCCGGGTCAGCTCGATCGAGCCCGTCCCTGTCATCAGCGCACCGCCTTCGGATCGATGTCGACCCAGTATCCCTGGCCGCCTTGACGCACCCAGACCCGGTTGGCCAGCTCCCCCTCGGCGCCGTACTCGATCTCGAGCTCGGCGACCTTGATGTCGACGCCGTGCTCCTCGCTGGCATAGGTCTCGGTCGTGGTCGACCGCACGGTCACCTCGGCGTCGTCGTACGCGATGTCGATGGCACCGTCGACGTCACCGTTGCTGATGGCGTCCCTGAACTCGGCGAACCGAGGGTTGTCCTCGTTCATCTTCAGCTGGACGTCGACGCCCTGACCCGTGGACGTGTTGGCAGGCAGGTCCAGACCGAGCTTCTCGTTGGCCACCGCGCCGCTGATCCGACCCTCGAAGGTCGCCTCGGACATGCCGTCGTCCTTGAACTTGACCTCGCCCGACAGGGATCCCGAACCCGAGACGCCGGATCCTTCGGGTCCCAGGTCCGCGTCGGCCGATGCCGCGATCTTGAGGCCGTACTCCTCGTTGACCCAGTCGTAGTAGCCGTCGACGCGCCCTTCTGCCTCGCCCGACGCGAGGGCTGACTCGAACTCGACACTCGCCTTGCCATAGACACCGGTCTTGAAGCTCGTGATGTCCTGATCCAGGACGTAGTCGGCAACGTTCTGCGCGACCTTCCCCGGGACGTTGCCCACGTCCATGATGCCGATATCGCCGGCCTGCTCGCCGAGACCCGCGAGGAACGCGTCGGCCTCCGCCTGGTCCTTGAAGGTGAGCTCCAGCGTCGTGGTGGCGCCGGCCGATGCGTCGACATCCGACCCGCCGACGCTGATCTCGCGCCCGAGCCCCGCCTCCAAGGTCAGCGCCATCACGACCTTGCCGTCGCCCATGACCTGGTACTGGGCCTCGGCGTACCCCTCGATCTCCCACGTCGCGAGCTCGGCCTCGATGCCCAGCCACGCCCGCAGGGTGTCGAGGACCACGTCCTCGCCGTACCTCGCCGCAAGCTCAGCGTCCGTCATGCCGTCCAGGGCCGACGGCAGCTGGTCGCCCGCGTTGGACAGCGAGCCGTCGCCGCCGTCGATCGTGCCGTCCGCGGCTGCCGTCATCGCGCGGGCGAGATCGGCGTCCGCATCCGCCGCCTTCGTCAGGGCGGCCGAGATCTGCGACGCGACGGTGGTGAGCGTGAGCTCCTCCGACATGCGCTCGAAGATCGACTCGTCGTCGTAGGTCTTGGGGTCGGTGACCTGACCGCTGGTCGTGTCGACGGTGAACCCGTGCTTGCTCGCGGTGTCCATCGCACCCTCGAGATCCTTGCGGGCAGCGGCGATGTCGCTGCCCGCCAGGTCGAGCGACGCGGCCACCTTGGCCACCTCGGCAGTGACGTCACGGAGGCGGTCCACGAGCAGGGCGTGCTCCTTCGACGCGGCAGCGGCAGCATCGCCCTGCCACGACACGGGCACGCGCGAGTCGTCCACCTCGTCCTGCAGGTCGATGAGGTTCCGGCGCGTGTTGTACAACCCGTCGGCGGCGGTGTCGAGCGACGTGGACTCCCAGGTCAGGAGCTCGGCGATGGTCACCATGGCGCGACGCTCACCGCGCCTGGGCCATGGCAGGGCCACGGTTCGCGGCGGCATTGGCCTGCATGCGCATGGACGCCTCGTGGTCGGCGTGCGTGTAGGACGAGGCGCTGTTGGTCCGCGCGGTCGCGTGCGACGTGGCGTCGGTCGCCCACGTGGCGAACCGCTCGGTCCAAGCGGTCGACAACGCGGTGGCAGCGGCAGCACTGGCACTCCCGGGCAGCGCCGTGCTCACGCTGCTCAGGCCGGCCGTGGGATCGGCCGCCTTGACCGTGTCGGCCGCACTGGTCATGCCGCTTGCGGATGCCGTGATGTCAGCCACCACGGCCTCGAACGTGAACATCGTCATCGCGTGCCTCCCCAACAGGTACGGTCTGTCGCAGACAGATTGCCACAACTCGTCGCCGTGTGCGCGCGATGGGCGCCCGGAGGCCGCACGGGATCACCGTGTGTCGGTCAGGGGCTCCCGCCGACGTCCCCGCCGCCCCCAATGTCCCCGCCCCCGAAGTCGCCGGACACGTGGTCGGCCGGCCGGGCCATCGTGCCGCTCCCGTCGTCGTAGTAGGTGCCGTCCGGTCCTGTCATGAGCAGCTGCCAGAAGCCCGGCCGCGGCATGTCCCGCGCGGCCAGGTCCTCGCCGGTGATCTCGACGAGCGCGTCGCCGGGCACTGCGCGCAGTAGAACGTACGGATCGAACATCGATCCCCCGTTGACGACCAGCGACACGAGCTGCGCCTCGGACGCCCGCTGCACCGCCGCGGGAACGATCGCGGCCTTCACCGGGGCCACGGCCCGCCGCACGCCCGCCCCGACGTACGCGGCTCGCACCAGGTAGCCGCACAGGACGCCGCCGAGCACGCCGTAGATCACCGCGGACTCACGTAGGATGCCGGTCGCGAGCACCCATCCCGTCGAGACCAGCACGACGCTGAACCCGGCCGCTGACGCCCAGGTGACCGTCTTCGCGCGACCGAGCACGCGGGTCACGGTCTCCTCCGAGCGATCCCACTCCCAGCGGGAGACGCTGCTCACCACCTCGGGCTCGTCCATGAGCTCCCCCTCCCCTCGGCCTCCGGGCCATTCTCCCGGCTCCAGCACGACACTGCAGGCGATTGCTCGTCAACACCTCCTAGGCTCGTCCCATGAGCATCCGCATCGTGACCGGCGACGAGATGACGGCCCAGGACGTCTACGACATCTGGAAGATCCGTGACGCCGTGTTCTCGGTCGAGCAGCAGTGCGACGAGGAGGACGTCGACGGCCGCGACCTCCTGCCGACCATGACGCACCTGTGGCTCGCCGACGGCGACGGGCCGACGAGCTACCTGCGCTCGTACGTCGAGGACGGCGTCCGGCACATCGGGCGGGTGTGCACCCGCAAGGACCAGCGCGGCAAGGGCCTCTCGGGCTCGCTGATGCAGGAGTGCCACCGCCTCTGGGGCGACGAGCCCATCGAGCTGAACGCCCAGGCGTACCTCGAGCAGTGGTACGGGCGCTACGGGTACGTGCGGACGGGCGACAACTTCATGGAGGCCGGCATCCCCCACGTCCCGATGCGCCGCACGCCCCCGCCCGCAGGGTCCTAGCTCGGGTCGGTCACCGCGTTGACCGCCTCGGTGACGTCGCCCTCCACGACCGTCGCGTAGTCGTCCACGGCGTCGATCGCGGTCTGGAACTGCTCGGCGTACGTGAACGAGAAGCTCCGGTTGGCCTCGATGCTGTCGGCCAGCGCCGTGGCCTGGTCGATCACGTACTGGACAGCGCCCCGGACCGTGCCGGCGAGCTGCTGCTGCCCCTGCGGCACCGGCACGGCGTCGAGCTCGTCCAGTGCCCGCACGAAGGCAGGGATCAGCCGGTCCCGGACCGGCGTGCTGGTGCTCAGGACACCGCTGCCGACGTAGTCGCTCGCCCGCATGCCCAGGACCTTGCGGGCCGCCTCGATGTAGTCCACCCCGGCGTCGGCGCGCCGCAGCGTGCGGCTCAGGCGCTGGTACGGCTCCAGCAGCGTCTTCTGGGTCGCGACGGCCTCCTGCCAGACCTCCGACCGCTCGGTGCCGTACGCCGGCGCGTCGCCCAGCCGCGGCGGGTCGGCGATCACCTTGCGGACGACCCGGCGCAGGTCACCGGGGTCGGCCTGCCTCGAGCCGCGCACCTCGCGGGCGACTTCGGCGCGGAACGTCCCGACCTCGGAGAGGTACTGCGTCGCCACCTCGTCGGCCTCCGCGACCTGGGCGCCCTGCCGCTGCGCCTGCACCACCACCAGCAGCCCGACGACCGCGCCGAGCGTGAGCGTGACGAAGACCGGCAGGAACATCGTCAGCCGCCCGCCTCGTGCGCTCACCCCTCCACCGTCCCAGCGCCGAGGCCCCCGTGCAACGGGAGTCAGCCGTTGATGCGGGGCTCGACCCCGTGCAACCGCAGGCCGTACGTGAGCGCGTCGACGAGAGCCTCCCACGAGGCCTCGATGATGTTCGCGCCCACGCCGACCGTGACCCAGACGTCCTTGCCGTCGGTGGTCTCGATCAGCGTGCGGGTGATCGCATCGGTGCCGTGGCCCTGGTCGAGGATGCGGACCCGGTAGTCGGTCAGGTGGAACTGGGCGACGTCCGGGTAGACCTGCTCGATCGCCTGCCGCAGCGCGTGGTCGAGGGCGTTGACCGGGCCGTTGCCCTCACCGATGACCGCGAGGCGCACTCCCCCGGCGACGAGCTTGACCGTCGCCTCGGCCACGGCTGCGTCGCCGCGCCGCGACTCCGCCAGCACCCGCCACGACTCCACGTCGAAGAACGACGGGCGGACGCCGTCCATCTCCTCGGCCAGCAGCAACTCGAACGAGGCGTCGGCCGCCTCGAAGGTGTACCCGGCGCGCTCCATGCTCTTGACCCGGTCGGTGACGCGGCCCAGGCGCTCGGCGTCGCCCGTGAGGTCGTAGCCCAGCTCCTTGCCCTTGAGCTCGATCGTCGCCCGCCCGGCCATCTCGGACACCAGCAGGCGCATGTCGTTGCCGACTAGTGCCGGGTCGATGTGCTGGTACAGGTTGGGGTCGACGCGGATCGCGCTGGCGTGCAGGCCGGCCTTGTGCGCGAACGACGAGACGCCCGTGTAGGGCTGGCGGGCGTGCGGCGGGTAGTTGGTGATCTCGGAGATCGCGTGCGAGATGCGGGTCGCCTCCGCGAGACGTCCCTCCGGCAGGGCCGTGACGCCGAGCTTGAGCTCGAGGTTGGCCACGCAGGTGACCAGGTCGGCGTTGCCCGTGCGCTCGCCGTACCCGTTGATGCAACCCTGCAGGTGCGTCGCGCCGGCCTGCACGGCCGCCATCGAGTTGGCGACGGCGCAGCCGGTGTCGTTGTGGGCGTGGATCCCCAGGCGTACGCCCGTCGTGGCGACGTCGGCGACGATCTCGGCGACCCAGTGCGGCAGCATCCCGCCGTTCGTGTCGCACAGCACGGCGACCTCGGCACCCGCGTCGCCCGCCGCCCGCACGACCTCCAGGGCGTAGTCGCGGTTGGCCCGGTAGCCGTCGAAGAAGTGCTCCATGTCGACGAAGACGCGCTGCCCTCCCTCCCGCAGGTACGTCACGGTGTCACGCACCATCGCGAGGTTCTCCTCCAGTGTCGTGCGCAGCGCCTCGGTCACGTGGCGGTCGTGGCTCTTGGCCACCAGGGTCACCACGGACGCCCCCGAGTCGCGCAGCGCCTGCACCAACGGGTCCTGCGACGCCTCCACACCCGCGCGACGGGTCGCGCCGAACGCCGCCAGCGTCGCGTTCTTGAGGTCGAGCTCCTTGGCCGCGAGGGCGAAGAACTCGGTGTCCTTGGGGTTGGAGCCGGGCCAGCCGCCCTCGATGTAGCCCACACCGAGGTCGTCGAGGTGGCGGGCGATGTGGAGCTTGTCCTGCACGGAGAGGTTGAGGCCCTCCTGCTGCGCGCCGTCGCGCATCGTCGTGTCGTAGACGTGGAAGTCGCTCGCCTGCTGGTGTCCTGCGCTCACTGCTTCGTCCTTCGGTCCGGTCATCGGCTGGCTCGGGCAACAAAAAAGCCCCCCAGAGCATGGGAGGCAGCGCGTCGGGGGCGTGGAATCAGTGCCCGGCGCGCCTGTCGATAATGATCGAGATGCTCTGCATGCGGTCAGTCTAGACTGACCGATCTATGACCGCCAGACCCGTTCCCCTCACGGTGGAGCCCAGCGTGATGTACGCCGTCGTGACAGCGGCACCGCTGGAGTCCGAGGACCTCATCCCCCCGCCGTCGCCCGAGCTGCTGCGGCGCTACGGCACGTCCGAGCCGGCGCTGGAGCGACTGCGCACGCGCCAGCACCAGCTGCTCCTGATGCGCACCTGTCACGTCGAGGACGCCGCCTTCACCCAGCGCGACGTCCGCGTCGAGGCCCTGCGCCTCGCCGAGGAGCACGACGGGGTGGTCATCGACCTCGCGATCCCCCGTGTGGTCGAGGAGCGCGCCGACGCGGTCTCGCTCGCCCACGCCACACAGTGGTACGTCGCGGACTACGCCCACCTCGACGCCGGGGAGCTGCGCACCGTCGGGCTGACGTCGTTCGGCCTGCCCGAGATCCACCTGCAGGGCGTCGACCGGGGACAGCACGCGATGTACGGGGCCGTTCTCGCCGGGCTCGTGCACCGCCTCATCGCCGAGTGGCCGGCCAACGACCCGGTCGGCGAGGCCACCGTGACACTGCGCGACATCGCGTACGGACTCGGCGACCCGTCCGCCGCGGAGACCCCGAAGGACCGGGCCGTGGCGATCCGCATCGACTACGACGCACAGGAGAACCACCTGGTCGTCCGGGTGCTCGACGACCCCGCGACGACACTGTTCGCCCCCTGATCGGCCGGACCCGCCCCCGTCAGGGCTTGGGCTGGTACGTGCGCGGTGCGAGGTTGGCCAGGGTCTCCGGTCGCAGGATCGCCTCGAGCTTCTCCCGCGGGAGCAGGCCGTGCTCGAGCACGAGCTCGGCCACGCCGCGTCCGGTCGCCAGGGCCTCCTTGGCCACCTCCGTCGCCGCGGCGTACCCGATGTAGGGGTTGAGCGCGGTGACCAGGCCGATCGAGTTCTCCACCTCGGCGCGCAGCAGCTCGGCGTTCGCGGTGATGCCGTCGACGCACCGGCCCGCGAGCACCATGATCGCCTCGCGCAGCCGGGAGATGCCGGCGGACAGCGAGTAGCAGATGACCGGCTCGAACGCGTTGAGCTGCAGCTGTCCGGACTCGGCCGCCATCGTGACCGTGACGTCGTGACCGATGATCTGGAACGCGACCTGGTTGACGACCTCAGGGATCACGGGGTTCACCTTGCCGGGCATGATGCTCGACCCGGCCTGCACCGCGGGCAGGTTGATCTCGTTGAAGCCGGCGCGGGGACCCGACGACAGGAGGCGCAGGTCGTTGCAGATCTTCGACAGCTTGACCGCGACGCGCTTGAGCGTGCCGGACAGCTGCACGAACGCACCGCAGTCCTGCGTCGCCTCGATCAGGTCGACGGCACTCTCCAGGGGCAGCCCGGTGAGCCTCGCCAGGTGCTCGCACGCCGACGAGACATAGCCCGCGGGGGCGTTCAGCATCGTCCCGATGGCGGTGGCACCCAGGTTGATCTCGTGCAGCAGCAGGACGGCCTCGCCGAGGCGCGCGCGGTCCTCGCCGATCATCAGGGAGTACGTGTGGAACTCCTGGCCGAGCGTCATCGGCACGGCGTCCTGCAGCTGGGTGCGCCCCATCTTGAGGACGTCGTGGAACTCGTCGGCCTTGCGGGCGAAGGACTCCTCCAGCACCTCCATGGCGGCCAGCAGGTCCTTCGTGGCGAGGATGATCGCGATCTTGACGGCCGTCGGGTAGACGTCATTGGTGGACTGGCTCAGGTTCACGTGCTCGTTGGGATGCAGGAGCGCGTACTCGCCCTTCTTGTGCCCCATCAGCTCGAGCGCGCGGTTCGCGATGACCTCGTTGGCGTTCATGTTCGTCGAGGTGCCGGCGCCGCCCTGGATGACGTCGACCACGAACTGGTCGGCGAGCGCCCCGCCGCGGATCTCCTCGCAGGCGTCCGTGATCGCCGCGTGCCGCTCGTCGTCCAGCAGCCCCAGGTCGTGGTTCGCCGCGGCGGCCGCCTGCTTGACGCTCGCCAGGGCCTCGACGAGGTACGGGCTCTTGCCGATCGGGATGCCGGTGATGGGGAAGTTCTCGAGCGCGCGGAGCGTGTGCACGCCCCAGTAGGCCTCGAGGGGAACCTCACGGTCTCCGATCAGGTCGTGCTCGGAACGTGTGGCGACGGACATGAACTCTCCTCGGTCGTGACGGTGGTCACAACCAGAGTTTCACAGATGCCCGACCACCCCACGTCCGAGCAGGTGCCACGTCAGGAGACGATGCGCTGCATCCAGCCGTGCCGGTCCTCGGCGCGCCCGTACTGGATGTCGACCAGCGCGGACCGGATGTCACTCGTGACCTTGCCGGGCTCGCCGTCACCGGACACGGCCTCACCGCCGTCCCACTTCAGGGACGCGACCGGGGTGACGACGGCGGCGGTGCCGCACGCGAAGACCTCGGTGATCGTGCCGTCCGCGGCACCCTCGCGCCACTCGTCGATCGACACCCGGCGCTCGACGACCTCGTGCCCGAGGTCGCGGCCGATCTGCATGATCGAGTCACGGGTGACCCCCTCGAGGATCGACCCCGACAGCTCCGGCGTGACGATCGAGCCGTCGGAGTGGACGAAGTACAGGTTCATCCCGCCCAGCTCCTCGATCCACTTCTGCTCGGTCGAGTCCAGGAACGCCACCTGGGCGCAGCCGTGCTCGGCGGCCTCCTGCTGCGGCAGCAGCGACGCGGCGTAGTTGCCACCGCACTTGGCGGCGCCGGTGCCACCGGCGCCTGCGCGGGAGAACTCCGACGACAACCAGATCGAGACCGCCTGGACGCCACCGGAGAAGTACGCGCCGGCCGGCGAGGCGATGACCGAGTAGGTCACGTGCTGGCTCGGGCGGACGCCGAGGAACACCTCGGACGCGAACATGAACGGACGCAGGTAGAGGCTCTTCTCGCCGCCGGCCGGGATCCAGTCGCGGTCGGTCTCGACGAGGGCCTTGATCGAGCCGAGGAACCAGTCGATCGGCAGCTCCGGCAGCGCCAGACGGTGCGCCGACCGCTGCATCCGGGCCGCGTTCGCCTCGGGGCGGAACAGCCAGACCGAGCCGTCCTCGTGGACGTACGCCTTGAGGCCCTCGAAGATCTCCTGCGCGTAGTGCAGGACGGCCGTCGCGGGGTCGATCTGGAGCGGGCCGTAGGGCACGACGCGGGCGTTGGCCCAGTCGGTCTCGGGGGTCCACTCGGCCAGGAACATGTGGTCGGTGAAGTGGTTGCCGAAGCCCGGGTTCGCGAGGATCGTGTCGCGCTCCTCCGCGGGCTTCGCCGCGTCGTTACGGGTGAAGGTCGCGGAGAACGGGGTGGAGGTCATGATGGTCACGGTACAACTCTCTGTCGGGCGAAGGTAAGCGGTCGTTAACCGACCGGTACGCCCTCGGCCGCGCCCAGATCCGTGACGCTCTGCGCGATGGCCTCCCCCACCTCCTCGGTGGAACGGGGGACGGCGCCGCGTCCGGCGATGTCGGCCTCGACGGCCGCGGTGATCTGCGCGGCGGCCTCGGGCACGCCGAGGTGCTCGAGCAGCAGGGCACCCGACAGGATCGCCGCGGTCGGGTCGGCCTTCGACTGTCCCGCGATGTCGGGAGCCGAGCCGTGGACCGGCTCGAACATGCTCGGCGTCGTCCGGTCGGGGTTGACGTTGCCGCTCGCGGCCAGGCCGATGCCACCGGTGATCGCCGCGGCAAGGTCGGTGAGGATGTCGCCGAACAGGTTGTCGGTGACGATGACGTCGAACCGAGCCGGGTCGGTCACGAGGAAGATCGTGGCCGCGTCGACGTGCAGGTAGTCGACCGTCACGTCGGGGAACTCCGGTGCGACGGCGGCGACGGTCCGGCTCCAGAGGTGACCCGCGTGGACGAGGACGTTGTTCTTGTGGACCAGCGTCAGCTTCTTGCGCGGACGCGCCTGGGCGCGGGCGAAGGCGTCGCGGACGACGCGCTCCACGCCGTACGCGGTGTTGATGCTGACCTCGGTCGCGAGCTCGTGCGGCGTACCGACGCGGATCGCACCGCCGTTGCCGACGTACGGCCCCTCGGTGCCCTCACGGACGACCACGAAGTCGATGTCGCCGGGATCGCCCAGCGGGGTGGCCACACCCGGGAACAGCTTGGACGGGCGCAGGTTGACGTAGTGGTCGAGCGCGAAGCGCAGCTTGAGCAGGAGTCCGCGCTCGAGGACGCCCGACGGCACGCTCGGGTCGCCGATCGCACCGAGCAGGATCGCGTCGTGACCGCGGATCTCCTCCAGGACCGAGTCCGGCAGGGTCTCCCCCGTCGCGTGGTAGCGACGTGCGCCGAGGTCGTAGTCCGTGGTGGTGAACGCGAGGTCGTGCGCCGGGGCGATGACGTCCAGGACCTTGAGGGCCTGCGAGGTCACCTCGGGTCCGATGCCGTCACCGGCCACGACTGCGAGCGAGAAAGAGCGGGTCATGGGCGACATCCTACGGAACACATCTCAGGATGTGAAACTGCGGTATCGACATGTGGTCAGTTGTCGTCGGGTCGCTCGGACGGCTCGATCTCGGTCCGCGGCGCCTCGTCACGCAGGTGCGCCGGTCCCCACTCCATCAGGTTGCGGTCCATGATCTTCTCCTTCGGTTCGGACGGATGTCTGGCGGTGCGGGTCCGGCGAAGGTCCGCCGTTCGGCACGCGCCACATGTCCGGAGATCGTCCGGGGAGAGATGTCAGATGTGCGATTCAGATCATGATCGCGAACCCTGCGGGCGGAACGGCGGGCCAACGCCGAAACACCGCGGCAGGGTGTGGCCCTAAGAGGCCCTGCCGCGGCAAGCGATGAGTACGAGCTGCTTCCGCATGGTGCTGACAGCCTACGCAGACGATCCGGGCAGCGTCCGCAATCGGGGCGCGCGTCTCAGTCGACGAGACGTCGCGGGGCTCGCGGGGTCACGGTCCGTGGAACACTGGTGACGTGAGTGCACCCGCCGAAGTCCCCGATCTCGTCGCGAGGACCCTGGATCTTTCCCGTCAGCGGGGCTTCATCACGTCGATCCGCAACGAGACCGGCCGGCTGCTGGCCGCCCTGGCCGCATCCCGCCGGGGCACGCTCGCCGAGCTCGGCACCGGCTGTGGCGTGGGCTCGGCCTGGCTCTCCAGCGGTGCGCCGAAGGACGCGCGGGTCGTCAGCGCCGAGCTCGACCCGGCCCTGGCCCAGGACGTCCAGAAGATCTTCGCCGACACCGACAACGTCGACGTCATCGCCGGCGACTGGTCGACGCTCGAGCAGTACGCCCCGTTCTCGCTGCTGTTCGTCGACGTGCGCGAGGTCATGGAGAGCATCGACGTGCTGGCCGACCTGATGGAGCCCGGCGGCATGGTCATCCTCGACGACTTCGTCCCGTCGGCCTTCTGGCCGCCGATCGTGGAGGGCCGGGTCGACACCGTCCGCGAGCAGTGGCTCACCGACGAGCGCTTCGCCGCGGTCGAGATGCTGATCGACGTCGACGCATCGCTGCTCATCGCCACCCGCCGCTGACCCCACGAGTCACGTACGGACGCCGAGGAGTCACGTACGGACGTCCACGAGTCACGTACGGACGCCCAGGAGTCACTCGCAGACGGGCGCCGCCGCGCTAGGTGACTCGTCACCTTCCGTGCGTGACTCGTCGGCGTCGTCCGTGCGCGACTCGTCAGCGTCCGTACGCGACTCGTCGGCGGTGGTGGAGGAGGTGAAGGGCATGAAGAACTGGACGATGGGGCCGATCGTGAGGGCGTACAGGACCGTGCCGACGCCCACGGTGCCGCCGAGGAGGAACCCGACCCCGAGCACCGTGACCTCGATGACCGTCCGCCACAGCCGGACGCTGCGGCCCGTCCGCCTGACGAGGCCGAGCCACAGCCCGTCGCGGGGACCCGAACCGAGCGCCGCGCCGATGTAGAGCGCTCCGGCGAAGCCGTTGCCGACGATGCCGCCGACGAGCAGGAGCACCCGCAACCACAGCTGGTCCGGCTGGACGATCAGCGCGATGCCGAAGTCCGCCGCGAGGCCGATGACCAGGACGTTGAGCACCGTCCCGACGCCCGGGCGTTGCCGCAACGGGATCCACAGCAGCAGGATGAAGGCGCCCGTGACGATGACGACCTGGCCGAACGTCAGGCCCACGTGCTCGGTCACACCCTCGTGGAAGACGTCCCACGGGTCGAGGCCCAGCGTCGACTCGACCATCATCGCCATCGTGAAGCCGTAGAGGAACAGGCCGACGTTGAGGCGGACCAGCCGCCCGATGATCCCGTTCATCGGCGCAGCTGCTGCGTGGCCCAGTCCCCGAGCTCGGATTCGATGACGAGCATGGTGGCCTCCTTGAAGGCGTGAGGGGGGTGAACCGGTTTGGCTCCTGGTTTGAGTGTGACGCCCTGAATCGTCAAGAACA
Source organism: Aeromicrobium chenweiae (assembly GCF_003065605.1). Taxonomy (GTDB): domain Bacteria; phylum Actinomycetota; class Actinomycetes; order Propionibacteriales; family Nocardioidaceae; genus Aeromicrobium; species Aeromicrobium chenweiae. Next base: position 2,466,022 of record NZ_CP026952.1, read on the forward strand.
AGCGAACAGAACTGCATGCAATGTGTAGTCTTGCTACATGGATGTGTATCGACTCTCTTTGCTGCGGGAACTCAGCTCCTCGGGGTGGCTGCGCGGGGGCGGGTTGGTGCCGAGCCCGTCGCGCGCGACGAGACGCACGAGCCGGACGATCGACAGCACCACCAGGAGGCCGATGACGACGAGGAACACGTTCATGCGTCCAGCGTGAAGCCGATTGGCCCTGTATTCCATAGCCAATCATGACACAGTGGACTCATGGCACTGATCCTCTCCGCCCGCCGTCTCGCCGACCTGCTCGGTCCGCTCGACCACGCCGGCCCGGCGTACCGGGAGATCGCGGACCGCATCCGTCTGCTCGTCGTCGACGGACGCGTCGGGGACGGGAGCCGGCTGCCGTCCGAACGTGAGCTCGCGGCCGCGATCGGGGTGAGCCGCACGACGACCAGCCGCGTGTACGCCGAGCTGCGCGACCTGGGCATCCTGCACTCACGCCAGGGGTCGGGCAGCGTCGTCCGGGTCCCGCTCGAGGCCTCCAGCGCCAGCAGCCTGATCGTCACGCCGGACGACTCCGACACGATCGCCCTGACCTACTCCGCGCCGGCCGGGACGCCCGGGCTCGCGAGGGCGTTCCAGACCGCGGCGACCAAGCTGCCGGGCCTGCTCGCGACGACGGGCTACCTGCCCGACGGGCTGCCGGTGCTGCGGGAGATCCTCGCGCAGCGCTACACCGAGGCGGGCCTGCCGACCGATCCCGGGCAGATCATCGTGACGAGCGGGGCGATGGGTGCGATCTCGCTGCTCGCCCGCGTGCTCGTCGACCCCGGCAACCGGGTCGTCGTCGAGGGGATCAGCTATCCGCACGCCCACGAGTCGTTCACCGCCGCCGGCGCCCGCCTGTCGGCCCTCCCGGTCGACCGGTCCCCGTGGGAGCCGGCCGTGATGGCCGAGACGCTGGCCGGATCGACCCATCGCGCCGCGTACCTCATCCCGGACTTCCACAACCCGACCGCGGCCGTCATGACCGACGCGGAACGCATCGCGTGGGCCCGCGAGCTGCGGCGGCACGACGTCGTCCCGATCGTGGACGAGTCACTGCGCGAGATCAACCTGGACGGCGTCGAGATGCCGCCGGTGTTCGCGACGTACGACCCGCGGGCGCTCCTGATGGGCTCGTCGTCCAAGTCGTTCTGGGGCGGTCTGCGGGTCGGCTGGATCCGGGCACCGCACGACCTGGTCATGCCGATCGTGCAGGCCCGGATGATGGACGACCTGGGCACGTCGGCGTTCGACCAGCTGGTGCTGGCCGAGCTGCTGACCGAGGGCGGGCAGACCGCCGCGGCCGGACGTGCGCGGCTCCGCGCCGGGCGGGACCACCTGCTGGCCGAGCTGGCTCGCGAGCTCCCCGACTTCGCCGCGCCGTGCCCGGCAGGCGGGCTCAACCTCTGGCTCTCCCTCCCCGACCGCATCTCGTCCCGGCTGACCGCTGCCGCCTCCCGGAACGGGCTGCTGCTCACCCCGGGGCCCCGCTTCTTCAGCCGCGCTGGGGCAGCCGGTGAGCGCCACCTCCGCATGCCGTACACCCAGTCCCACGAGACCCTCACCGAGGCGGTCCGCCGCCTCCGCCTCGCGTACGAGGAGGTCATCGGCTCGTCCGAGCCGGCCGCCGGGCCCCGGCGGACCGGGACGCTCGAGATGATCGCCTGAGAGCTGCACTCCCCCGCCCACCCCTTCGAGGAGAGACATGACCGACGCCCCGGCCCCACGCCCTCCCGTCCCGCCCTTCGACGAGGCGACGGCCCGCCAGAAGGTCCAGGCGGCGGAGGACGCCTGGAACAGCCGCGACCCCCGCCGGGTCGCGGGCGCGTACACCCCGGACTCGCAGTGGCGGAACCGCTCGGAGTTCGTGACCGGGCACGACGAGATCGTCGCGTTCCTGACCGCCAAGTGGGAGCGCGAGCTCGACTACGCGCTGCGCAAGAGCCTCTGGGCGTTCAGCGGCAACCACATCGCCGTCCGGTTCCAGTACGAGTGGCACGACGCCGACGGCCAGTGGTGGCGCAGCCACGGCAACGAGAACTGGGAGTTCGACGAGCGCGGCTACATGAACCGTCGCGAGGCGAGCATCAACGACGTCCCGATCGACGAGGCCGACCGCCGCATCTTCGGCCCCCGGTCGCCCGAGGACACGACGGACATCCCGCTGCGCTGACGCCCCTCAGCGTCGGTGGGCCCGGCTGCCGGGATCGATCACGATCATCTCGGTGTCATCCGGCGTCCCGGGGCGTCGCGCGGAGTTGCCCGGGTAGTTGTTGTCGTTCGCGATCAGCAGGTGCCCGTTCCGCAGCGGCACGAGGGTCTCGACGGACTGGAAGCCGAACGAGAACTGCCTGCCGGTCCCCCACCCACCACCGGTGCTGATGCCTGCCGGGTCGGCGATCCGCAGCAGGTCGACGACGAGCCTCTTCGTGGTGGACCCGTCACGGCCGAGACGCACCTCGTAGACCTTCTTGGTCACCGCCTTCGGCCCGTCGAGGTCGTCCCGCTCCAGCACGAGCAGGCGTCCATGTGAGGTGACCTGCGCGTCCGCGGCCAGCCCGGCGTCGGTGTCGGCGCGGTACGTCCAGGTGCGCCCCGTGTACCGCCCGGTGCGCGTGTCGACCTGCGAGATGACCCGGCGCCGCTTGTCGGTGTCGTCCACCAGCCCCTTCTCGGTGACCGGGTAGAGGTAGCGGCCGTCCTGTGACTGCGCCATGGCCTCGAACCCGCCGCTGGCCTGCGTGTTCGGCTGCTCGCCGGCCAGGTGCGGGTTCTGCGGCGACTTCCCGAGCGGGAAGCCCAGGGGCTTGGACAGGACGCGCCCGCGGGCGTCCACGTGGACGACGAACGGGCCGAACTCGTCGCCGATCCAGAACGATCCGTCGCGGCCGCGTTGCACCGACTCGATGTCGAGGTCGTCCCCGGTGAGCAGCCGGTCCCGGGTCGTCTCGTTCACGATCGGGAAGCCGATCCGGTGCCGCGGGTCGGACAGCGTGATGTGCCGCAGCACCTCGACCTTTCCGGCGCCCCCGGCGGCAGTCTTCCAGCGCGGCTTGACCAGGTACAGACGCAGCAGGAAGTCCGCCGAGTTGCCCTTGGCCCCGAAGCCGTTGTCCGGCTGGGCCCAGAACGTGCCGTCGCCGTTGTCGATCGCGGCGGAGAAGCCGGGGATCACCTGGCCGGGGAAGGGCCCCTGTCGTCCGTTGGCCGGGGTCGCCTTGGCACCGGACGGCGGTCCCGGCGCCTGGAAGTCCGCCGACAGCAGCGCTCGGGCCAGCAGTCGGGGCTCGGTCGTGTGACCGCCGTGGGCGGACGCGGTCGCCGGGGAGAGCGCTGCTCCCGCCAGGGCGACGGCGAGGCCCGCGGCGATCCCCGTGCGTCGGGCGGTGTGGTGGAAACGGTGCATGTCTGGCTCCTCAGGTCGTGGAGCGGTCCCCCCGCCCTCGCACCGAGCCAAACCGACCCACACGACGTGCCGGCGAACGGCACGTGAGGAGGCGCTGAACTCTCCCCTCGACGGACGGGGGGCTCCCCTCGGCGGGCGGGGGGCTCCCGTCACGCAGGCGAGGGCGCCACCGCCGAAGCGGTGACGCCCTCGCGGGGGTGGTGCGGTGACTAGCGGGCGGCCTGGCCGTCGACGTAGTCGGCGTCCTGCTGCTTCCACGAGAAGTGCGAGCGCAGCACCTTGCCGGTGGCCTCGATCGAGTGACCGGCCTCCTTCTCGCGCAGTGCGAGGAACTCCGGCGCGCCGGCGTCCTGGTCGTCGATGAAGCGCTTGGCGAAGGTGCCGTCCTGGATGTCGGCGAGCACGGCCTGCATGCGCTCCTTCACCGAGGCGTCGATGATGCGGGGGCCCGACACGTAGTCGCCGTACTCGGCGGTGTCGGAGATGCTCCAGCGCTGCTTCGCGATGCCGCCCTCCCACATGAGGTCGACGATGAGCTTGAGCTCGTGCAGCACCTCGAAGTACGCGATCTCGGGCTGGTAGCCGGCCTCGGTCAGCGTCTCGAAGCCCGCCTGGACGAGGTGCGACATGCCGCCGCACAGCACGGCCTGCTCGCCGAAGAGATCGGTCTCGGTCTCCTCGGTGAACGTCGTCTTGATGACGCCGGCGCGGGTGCCGCCGATCGCCTTCGCGTACGACAGCGCGAGGTCCCACGCCTTGCCGCTCGCGTCCTGCTCGACCGCGATGATGTCGGGGATGCCACGGCCGTCGACGAACTCACGACGGACCGTGTGACCCGGCGCCTTGGGGGCGACGAGCACGACGTCGACGCCCTCGGGGGGCGTGATGTAGCCGAAGCGGATGTTGAAGCCGTGGCCGAAGACGATCGCGTCGCCGTCGACGAGGTTCGGCTCGATCGACTCGGTGTAGACGTGGCGCTGCACCTGGTCGGGCGCCAGCACGACGATCACGTCGGCCTCCTCCACGGCCTCGGCGACCGAGCGGACCCGCAGGCCCTCCGCCTCGGCCTTGGCGCGGCTCTTCGAGCCCTCGGGAAGTCCGACCCGGACGTCGACGCCGGAGTCGCGCAGGTTCAGCGCGTGAGCGTGACCCTGGCTTCCGTAGCCGATGACCGCCACATGGCGGCCTTGGATGATGCTCAGGTCAGCGTCGTCGTCGTAGAACAGTTCAGCCACGGGGTACGTCTCCTTGTTCGTTTCAGCTTGCTTGCGTGCCGGGCAGGGCGCGAAGAGTGCGGTCGGTGATGGAACGGGACCCGCGGCCGATGGCCACGCGTCCGGACTGGGCGATCTCGCGGATGCCGAACGGCTCGAGGACGTTGAGCATCGCGGTGAGCTTCCCCGCGTCGCCGGTCGCCTCGATCGTCACGGCGTCGGTGGCAACGTCCACCACCTTAGCCCTGAAGAGATTGACTGTCTCCAGCACCTGTCCGCGCGTCTGGGGGTCGGTCTTGACCTTGATGAGCATCAGCTCTCGCTCGACCGCGCTCGACGACTCGAGCTCGACGATCTTCAGGACGTTGACGAGCTTGTTGAGCTGCTTGGTCACCTGTTCGAGCGGCAGCTCGTCCACGTTGACGACGATCGTCATGCGAGAGATCTCGGGGATCTCGGTCGGGCCCACCGCCAGCGAGTCGATGTTGAAGCCGCGTCGCATGAACAGGCTGGACACACGCGCCAGGACACCGGGCGTGTTCTCCACCAGGACAGAAAGGGTGTGCGATGTCATCAGAGGTCCTCGTCGTCCCACTCGGGCGCGAGATCTCGCGCGATCTGGATGTCGTCGTTGCTGGCGCCGCCGTGGACCATCGGCCACACCATGGCGTCACGCTCGACCACGAAGTCGATGACGACGGGGCGGTCGGTGATCGCCATGGCCTTCTCGATCGTCGCGTCGAGATCGGCCTCGCTGTCGCAGCGCAGGCCGACGCAGCCGTAGGCGTCGGCGAGCTTCACGAAGTCCGGGATGCGGCGGGCGCCGATCGACTCCGGACCCGTGTGGAGGTCCGTGTTGGAGTAGCGGCTGCCGTACAGCAGGGTCTGCCACTGGCGCACCATGCCGAGCGAGGAGTTGTTGATGACCGCGACCTTGATCGGGATGCCCTCGAGCGCACACGTCGCGAGCTCCTGGTTGGTCATCTGGAAGCAGCCGTCGCCGTCGATGGCCCACACGACCTCGCCGGGGAGCCCGACCTGGGCGCCCATCGCGGCGGGGACCGCGTAGCCCATGGTGCCGGCGCCGCCGGAGTTCAGCCACTGGCGCGGACGCTCGTAGTCCACGTAGTGCGCGGCCCACATCTGGTGCTGGCCGACACCGGCGACGTAGGTCGCCTCGGGGCCCGCGATCGCGCTGATCCGCTCGATCACGGTCTGGGGCGCCAGGCCCACCTCGGGCTTGTCGTACCCGACCGGGAACTTGGCCTTGATCGCGAGCACCTGCGCCTTCCAGGCGGAGTAGTCGCCGCGGACGCCGTCGTCGGCCGCCTGCTTCTGCAGCACCGTGATCAGGTCGGCGATGACCTCGCGGCAGTCGCCGACGATCGGGACGTCCGCGGTGCGGTTCTTGGAGATCTCGGCCGGGTCGATGTCGGCGTGGATCACCTTGGCGAGAGGGGCGAACGAGGCGAGGTGGCCGGTCACCCGGTCGTCGAAACGGGCACCGAGCGAGATGAGCAGATCGCTCTTCTGCAGCGCGGCGACGGCCGCGACGGTGCCGTGCATGCCGGGCATGCCGAGGTGCAGCTCGTGCGAGTCGGGGAACGCGCCCCGCGCCATCAGCGTGGTCACGACAGGCATCTGGGTCATCTCGGCCAGGACCTTGAGCTCGGCCGCGGCGTCCGCCTTGATGACGCCGCCGCCGACGTACAGGACCGGACGCTTCGCCGCCGCGATCAGCCGGGCGGCCTCGCGCACCTGCTTGCCGTGCGGCCGGGTCGTCGGACGGTAGCCCGGGAGCGCGAGCTCGCTCGGCCAGCGGAAGGTCGTCATCGCCTGGAGGGCGTCCTTGGAGATGTCGACCAGGACCGGGCCGGGGCGACCGGTGAGCGCGATGTGGAAGGCCTCCGCGATGGTGCGCGGGATGTCGGCGGCGTCGGTGACCAGGAAGCTGTGCTTGGTGATCGGCATCGTGATGCCGCGGATGTCGGCCTCCTGGAAGCCGTCGGTGCCGATGAGGTGGCTCGCGACCTGCCCCGTGATGGCCACGATCGGCACGGAGTCCATGAACGCGTCGGCGATCGCGGTGACCAGGTTGGTCGCACCGGGGCCGGACGTGGCCATGCAGACGCCGACCTTCCCGGTGACCATCGCGTAGCCCTGGGCGGCGTGACCGGCGCCCTGCTCGTGGCGGACGAGGACGTGGCGGATCTGCTGGGAGTCGAACAGCGGGTCGTACGCCGGGAGGATCGCGCCGCCCGGGATGCCGAAGATCGTGTCCACGTCGGCGTGCTCCAGGGCCCTGACGAGGCTCTGCGCCCCCGTCAGCTGCTCAGAGATCTGCTCGGTCATGAGTTCTGCTACCTAACTGTTCATCGCTCGTGTGCCGGGTCGCGACCGGCCTGTTCGCATAAAAAAATCCCCCGGCCCCAGACCGTTCGCTGGGGACATTCGAGGGAGACGCGGGGCGTGGGCCGTCGCGTCAGTCGTCTACTACAAGAATCCAGATCTGCACGTGCTCAGTCTCCTCTCGACGCCACAGATTATCAAGCCGTGAGACGTTTCGTACCAGCATGTGGACTCGGTCCATGAACTGACAACTACCCCATCTACTGGCAGGATGGGCCGGTCGGCCTGCCAGCACACCGCGGCAGGCCCTTACCTTGGGGAGAACATGAAGAAGTCACTCAGCACGGCCATGCTCGTTGCCGCGCTTGCCCTGACGTCCGCCTGTGGCGGAGGCGACGACCGGCCGAGCAAGGCTGAGGTCAAGAAGTCGATCACCAGCAAGGACAGCGTCTTCGGCACCTCGATCCCGGAGTCGGCCGCCGACTGCGTGTCGGGCGTCCTGGTCGACTCGAAGCTGTCGGACAAGACCCTGAACGCGATCGTCGAGGGCGACAAGGACTACAAGGGCCCGAAGAAGGACCAGAAGGCCCTGATGGACCTGACCAGCAAGTTCAGCAAGTGTGTCGCGAGCTAGCACCCGCTCACTGACGGCCCGGCGGAGATCCTCTCCTCCGGGCCGTCGTGCGTCCGGGGCCGTGCGGACGCCCCCGGCCTCACCAGGGTGACGGCTCGTAGTCCTTGAGGAAGACGCCGTGCACGTCGTCACCCGCCTCGCCGCGGACGATCGGGTCGTAGACCCTGGCGGCGCCGTCGACGAGGTCGAGCGGGGCCTTGAAGCCCTCTTCGGCCAGCCGCACCTTGGTGGGGTGCGGCCGCTCGTCGGTGATCCACCCAGTGTCGACGGCCGTCATCAGGATGCCGTCCTGCTCCAGCATCTCCCCCGCGCTCGTGCGGGTCAGCATGTTGAGGGCCGCCTTGGCCATGTTGGTGTGCGGGTGTCCCGGGCCCTTGTAGCGCCGGCTGAACTGCCCCTCCATGGCCGAGACGTTCACGACGTACGTGCGACGCGACTCGGCGGCGGCCATCGACGGACGCAGGCGGCTGACCAGGATGAACGGCGCGGTCGTGTTGCACAGCTGCACCTCGAGCAGCTCGAGCGCGTCGACCTCGTGCACCCGCTGCGTCCAGCTGTTGACGTCGACGGTGTCGGGCACGAGCCCTCCGGCGTCGATGCGGGACAGATCGGCGGATCCGGCCATCAGCGCCATCGAGGTGAGCTCCTCGGCCGTGTGCGCGTCACCGGCCAGGACGGGGTGCGCCGCGACCGAGCCCACCAGGGCCGCGGGGTGCGCGTCGCTCGTGTGGCCGAACGTCAGCAGCTCGGGCAACGGTCCGTCGGGCAGCGGGGCGGACTCGGCCTCGGCGAGCGGGGCGTACGCACCGGGCGTGCGGCGGACCGTCTGGGCCGCGTTGTTGATGAGGATGTCGAGCGGTCCCTGCTCGGCCACCGCGTCCGCCAGGCCGACGACCTGGGCGGGGTCGCGCAGGTCGATGCCGACGATCCGCAGGCGGTGGATCCAGTCGGCGCTGTCGGGCATCGCGGTGAAGCGACGGACCGCATCGTGCGGGAACCGGGTCGTGATCGTGGTGTGGGCGCCGTCGCGGAGCAGCCGCAGGGCGATGTACATGCCGATCTTGGCGCGTCCGCCCGTCAGGAGCGCGCGCTTGCCGGTCAGGTCGGTCCGCGCATCGCGCTTCGCCCGGTTCAGTGCCGCGCAGTCGGGGCACAGCTGGTGGTAGAACGCGTCGACGACCGTGTACTTCTGCTTGCAGATGTAGCAGGGCCGCGGCACGATCAGCGTCCCGGCGGTGGCGCCTGCGGCGTTGGAGACGAGCGGGATACCCTCGGTCTCGTCGTCGATGCGCGTGGGCGACCCGGTCGCGGTGGTGGCCACGACGGCGCGGTCGGCTGCGGCGACCTCGGCCCGCTTGGCGAGCCGGCGCTGCTTCTTGACGTCCTTGTAGAACTTGCCGCAGGCCCGGCGGAGCGCGACGTAGGTCTCGTCGTCCTCCTCGAGGTACTGGGCCTCCCCCAGGACCTTGAGGGCGATCGCCAGGTCGTCGGGGTCGATCGTGGACGTGGGCAGGACGTGATCAACAGGGACGCTCATGACCCCTCCATTCTAGGTGTCCCCCACGACTGTCCCCACACCCGCCGGACGGGCCCGCGGTCGCGGAGGTTGCGGAGGCTTGCTTTCATGGAAGGTCTTGCCCCCGAAACCCCCGAAGGATCCTCATGATGCGACGCACCATCGGGCTCGCACTCGCCGGCCTCGCCCTCACCGTCACCAGCGCGTGCGGCGGCAGCTCCTCGGACGAGGATGCCGCGAAGGACACCAAGACGTCGAGCAGCCCCAGCGCGAGCAGCCCGACCTCCGCGGCGCCGTCGGCGACCACGCCGGCACCGCCGGTGAAGTCGGTGGACCCCAACAAGCGCCCCACGACGAAGCAGCTGACCGCGACGCTCAAGGGCGCCGGCCTCACCGACAAGCAGGCCACGTGCTTCAGCAAGCAGCTCGAGGACTCGTCGCTGTCCGACAAGCTGCTCGCCGCCCTGGTCAACCGCGACGGGACGTACAAGCCCTCCCAGAAGGAGACCGCGACCTATCAGAAGATCGCTCAGGAGGCCGCGACCACCTGCGCCTGAGCGGAGGGACTCAGCGCCGCCAGAACGTGGGACGCCGCGCGGGCCGGACGACGTCGGCGTCGTCCAGCTCCGCGCGCAACACCTCCGGCACGTCCGCCAGGGCGACCAGGTGGACCGTCGGCACGCCGAGGGCGGCCAGGCTCGTGGACGCGTCCAGGGCCGCCTCGAGCACCTCGCCCGCCGTGTCATCCTCGGCGACGTACGCCAGGCACCCCAGCGTGGGGCTGTCGTCGACCGTATAGCCGAAGGCGTACAGCGTCCGGACGTGGCCCGCCCCCGCCGTTGCCAGGGCGTTGCACACGGACGCGTCGAGGCCGTCCCACGCCGTGCGGCGCAGCGTCGTACCGGCCGGGAACGGCTCCAGGTACCGCTTGACCTGGGCGGTGTAGTCCGCAGACGCGGTCATGCCCGACGGGTCACCGGGGTCGACCTGCACCCCGATGCCCGCCGGCAGCATGGCCAGCAGCCTGCGCACGGAGATCTTCCTGACGTCCCACGACTCGCTGTGGAGCGCGTCGTCGGCGCGGGCCTTGCTGGTCCACACGCACACCAGTTGACGGCCCGGCACCGGCTCGCTGCCGGAGAACACACCCGTGCTCCGGTCCACGCCGATCAGCACCTGCGCGAACAGGAAGTCCCACCGGGTCGCGAAGACCGGCCCACCGCTCATCTCGTACGCCTCGGCGTCCGCCGCTACCCGCAGACCGCTCCGTCGGCGGCCGAGCTGACGAGCTTGGCGTACTTGGCCAGGACGCCCTTGGTGTACTTCGGGGGCAGCGGCTCCCAGCCGACCTTGCGGGCCTCGAGCTCGTCGGCGTCGATCGCGACGTCGAGCCGCTTGTTGGCGACGTCGAGGGTGATCTGGTCACCGTCCTTGACGAAGGCGATGGGTCCCCCGTCGACCGCCTCGGGGGCGACGTGTCCGACGCACAGGCCGGTCGTGCCGCCCGAGAAGCGCCCGTCGGTCATCAGCAGGACGTCCTTGCCCAGGCCGGCGCCCTTGATCGCGCCGGTGATGGCGAGCATCTCGCGCATGCCCGGGCCACCCTTGGGGCCCTCGTAGCGGATGACGACGACGTCGCCGGCGACGATCGTGCCCGCCTCGAGCGCGTCCATCGCCTTGCGCTCGCCGTCGAACACCCGGGCCGTGCCAGTGAAGACGTCCGAGTCGAAGCCGGCGCTCTTGACGACCGCGCCCTCCGGGGCGAGCGTGCCGTGCAGGATCGTCAGGCCGCCGGTCTTGTGGATCGGCTTGTCGATCGGGCGGATCACGTCGCCGTCGAGCTTGAGCTCGATGTGGGCGAGGTTCTCGGCCATCGTCTTGCCGGTGACGGTCAGGCAGTCACCGTGCATGAGGCCCGCGTCGAGCAGCGCCTTCATGATGACCGGGATGCCGCCGACCTTGTCGACGTCGTTCATGACGTAGCGACCGAACGGCTTGAGATCGCCGAGGTGCGGGACCTTGTCACCGATGCGGCTGAAGTCCTCGAGCGTCAGGTCGACCTCCGCCTCGCGGGCGATCGCCAGCAGGTGCAGGACGGCGTTGGTCGAGCCGCCCAGCGCCATGACGACCGTGATGGCGTTCTCGAACGCCTCCTTGGTCATGATCTGACGTGCGGTGATGCCCTGGCGGAGCAGCTCGACGACGGCCTCGCCGGACTTGATCGCGTACTCGTCGCGGCGGCTGTCGATCGCCGGCGGGGCGGACGAGCCGGGCAGGCTCATGCCCAGCGCCTCGGCGGCCGAGGCCATCGTGTTGGCGGTGTACATGCCGCCGCACGCACCCTCACCGGGGCAGATCGCCCGCTCGATCTTGTCGACCTGCTCGCGCGACATCCGGCCCGCGAGGCAGGCGCCGACGGCCTCGAAGGCGTCGATGATCGTGACGTCCTTGCCGTCGACGTTGCCGGGCATGATCGAGCCGGCGTAGACGAAGACGCTCGCCAGGTCGAGCCGCGCGGCGGCCATCAGCATGCCGGGCAGGCTCTTGTCGCAACCGGCGAGCAGCACCGAGCCGTCGAGGCGCTCGGCCATCATGACGGTCTCGACCGAGTCCGCGATGACCTCACGCGAGACCAGCGAGAAGTGCATGCCCTCGTGGCCCATCGAGATGCCGTCCGACACCGAGATCGTGCCGAACTCGAGCGGATATCCGCCGCCGGCGTGCACGCCCTCCTTGGCCCGCTTCGCGAGGCGGTCCAGGGGCAGGTTGCAGGGAGTGATCTCGTTCCAGCTGGAGGCCACACCGATCTGCGGCTTCTCCCAGTCGTCATCACCCATGCCTACGGCGCGCAGCATCCCGCGTGACGCGGTGGCCTCGAGGCCATCGGTGACGGTGCGGCTGCGCGGCTTGATGTCGATCTCGTTCTCTGGGGGCATGAGAGAAAGATTACGGCGCAGGCCGCGCGCGCGGTGAGCGGACTCCGGGGACGACTGCGCTTCGGCGCCACAGGCCGCTCCTCAGGACGGGATGTGCGCAAGCAGATGCGTCGCGAGATCGCGCAGCCGCTGCTCCTCGGGCCATCGCGCCACCTGCAGCCGGCGGCTGAGCGCCTGGGGCGAGATCCCGAGCTGGCGGGCGACGTCCTTCTGCGTCCGGCCGGGCGCCATCGCGGCCACTGCCTCCGCGCCACCCTCCGTCCGGTCGGTGATGACCCGCGCCAGGGCATGGAGCGCCGTCTCGGCGTGACGCGTGCCCTCCCCCTCCACGGCGAGGCCCACCGCGGTCGAGCTCGAGCGTTCAACCGCTGCGCGGGCGGCG